>CAZGFX010000006.1:0-15851 GCA_964524845.1 uncultured Gammaproteobacteria bacterium | reverse complement strand
ACCCTATCTCTTGCTTCGCAAGAGAAGGGCAGGCGGCGCGAGTTTATCCACCGACGGCGCTAGACAGAGATGAATTGGCTGGTTAAGATATTTCGATATAATCATAATATATCCATTTATTACCCATATGAAAATATCCAATAAGAAGACTATTATTTTATTAATTATTATTTCATTTATTATAACCCCATTGTATTATACACATGCTGATCCCCCTCCTAATATATATAATCCATATTCTTATAAATACAGGTTTGCGGGTAAGGAACAAGACAAAGGAACCGGGTTATATAAGATGGGATCGAGATATTATAATCCAGAAATAGGAAGATTCATATCTCCTGACAGAGCAGTAAGGATGATCGGAGATAAAAACTTCGAGAAGATAAGCGGAGTATCTCTTCGAGAGTTTATCTCAAATCCACAAAATTTAAATTCATACTCATACGCACGAAACAATCCTATTTTACTCACAGATCCAACAGGAGATTCGGTATACAAAGCAAACGATGGCACAACAACAACATTTGATGATAGTGATACGAATACGTATTACGAACAAAATGATATAAACATGATACAGAAAAACGCGGAGTTCATGAAAAACAATCAGCTTGATTTTAAAGAATTTTATAAACAAGTTAGCGAAGGAAAACCGTGGGATTTTAAAAACAATCCAAAAGATAAACAAACTCATCATTTTTGGAATGGATCACTTGTTACAGACGAGGTTTTTGGAAATTTGCACTATGGATTTATGGGACAACTTGGAGGATTTGGTTTAAGCATGATTTTGGCCGGAGCGGGAGCCGCACAAATAAAAGCAAATACATCTGATATTTCATTTGTGTTTTCTAATTTTGATGATCCACGAGATCAAGAAAACATCAAAAAAGGATTTTCTCAATCAGTTATCGATTATGGCCGAAACATGAAAGGGACTTGTCTTGATTTCCTATATAATACACTAATACCTAAGTCTGCTATAATTAAACAAGCAGGAATTATAACGAGTGGTTTTCTTATGAAATTAAAAGATTAAATAGCAAAAAACACTTATGAAAATAAAATGGAATGAAAAAATATTTGTTATCTTATGGGCGATTTTTTGTATTCTTGGTTTTTTGGCATATATAATATACGACAGAACTTATAATGTATATGATATAAACAAATTATCAGATGCGATTTGGTCAACAAGGGAGTTAAATTATTTTGGTTATGACGAGGGATATAACATGATTAATGAATATAGTAAAATTCATAGTAAAAATGATGTTTGGGAGCTTGCGTGGGGTTTGCGTGGACAAGAAAAAACAAAAGGATTCCCAATAAACCTTAATAGTTTTGATGAAGTTATCTCTTTTTATAATTTAAAATTAGATAACATTAGTTTTTTGCTAAAAGATTACAGTTATTACATACACGCAGAAATATTTTCTGATTATATTATTTATGGTGGTGCTTTTGAAACAGGAAAAATTTACTCGAAACGACCATTGAATATAGAAAACTTTAAAATCGAGCACAATATTTATAATATGGAACAATCGAAAGATAATCCACATATTTATTATTGGAACGGATACAAAAATCACAATCCCGATTATAAAATAAAACTAAACGAAGAAGATTTGTTTTTGGGCACCGCGTTTACAGATTAATGAAGATATAGAATAAATGGGTTTTTTCAGTAAAAATGATATAATATGTGCATATAAAATATGTTCTATGGAAGATTATAAACTTTTGGGACTTGAGGAGAAGGAATATTTGACTTATAAACTGTTGGTGGAAAAAGGAGATCTAACACAGGCGCAAATAGCGCGCGGACTTGGTTTTTCAAAGCCGACAGCTAGACGCATGTGTGATCAATTGATTAAAAAAGGATGGATTAAACCACTCGACCTTGGTGACGAGACGATATATAAATCACTGGATCCTATAACAATGAAGAAGAAAAACATCGAGGGAACAGAAGAAATCTTTTCAGTTCTCGAGAGACTTTTTTCCGAAAAACAAGGCATCCCAAAAGTTAGAATAATTGATAATAAGAAGGATTTTCAAGAAATCGCGGAAGAATATTCCAAACTTCCTATAACACATATATTTTCAAAAAAAGGAATTGTGATTCGAAACAATAATAAAAGATATGTATTTAAAATTAAAAACTCCGAAAGTCATGTTAATAATTTTATAGACATTGGAGATGATAGTGTTTATTTTTCTAACTCTTTCGAATTTCCATTTGGAATATTAATAAGAAACAAGGATATAGCAAACACACTCAGGTTTATGATACAAACAATTATAGAAAAAAAATAAGAGCTGAAAAGCTCTTATTTTACATCCAATTGATTTTCTTTTGCCATTTTCACAAAAGCATTAAACTGCTCTTTTGACATCTCTACCTTGCTTCCAAAATCATCTGTAATGATAATTCGTTTATTAGTTTCTGCTTTATCGTTTACAAATAATTCTGGGCACAGTGGCGAATCAGGCTGACAAAATTTAGCAATTGGTTTGCCAAATAATTTTTTCATATCCCAATAAATATCCCTTTAAAACCGGAGAGCCGGTTTTCATGTTTAATATATCAATGTTTTTCTATTTGTTCAATACCTAATAACATAAAATATTACTGGAGGAAATACCATAATATCTTCTAAATAAGCCGATTGTTATAAACCTGTGGATAAGTAGTAATAAAATACGTTACAATAACATTAAATATTACTCGTTATTGGGCTAATATCAGCGTTTTGCGGTGCTCTAGTAACATAACGCTTGACACTATTTTTCAAATAATATATACTTAAGTTAATGAAATAAAGAATAGGAGATCGAAGAAAAACCCAATTTTAAAGAAAGCACATACCAAATTTACCCTGTGGAATGAAAAGTCTTCGACTTTATTCCACAGGGTAAACCCCAGAAGCATGGACTCGAAGAATAATTTTGTTTGTGTACATCTAGGCATGGATACATAAACAGATTTTTTCCACATTCTTTGAGTCCATACTCTTGGGATTAATAGGAGAATCCTTTATACCCTTATTAAAAACCCAAGAAATTACATTCAAGTTTAGCATTACAACTCTCTCAGTTCTCTCGACATGTTTTTCAAACATGCCTTGGGATAAACTCTACAAATACATTTTCGGATGTATTTCAAGACAAGTTTCTCATCTTTTGTCGTACGGTTAGCGCATAATCTCTCTCCTCGTTTTTGTACGACACGAGAACACTCATTCACACAACCCCTTTGTTCGCTGTTAGCGGACGAAGGGGGGCCTGTGTGAACTTATGGTATTATTGTTTTTATACCCAATTTTATAAATGAAACGGTTTTTTGTGAAATTAGATATAAAAATAAATTAAAGATCGGCAATAACGCCGATTATAACAAAAAAACGAGAAAGGAGGTTAATATGAAAAATAAAAAAAGTGTTCTTAATGTACCGTTCGTTACTTTTTTTGCTGAAAAACCGACTGTTAAGAATTTTTCCGGGAACATCGGAAAACCAAATCGTGTTGTATGCGGATCTGGTTTGATGTCCCAAGACATTCTTACTGAGGTTGACTTAGAGCAGGTATGCGAAGATGCTTAAGAAAAACAAGTGGGCGGTTTACAACCGCCCATATATTAAAAAGGAGATTTTGTGATATTAATAATCAGTTATTCGAAAGACGAACACACAGAGATTGTTCAAAGAGAACTTAAAAAGATTGGAGCGAATTTTTTCCGTTTAAATACGGACGAATTTTCTTCAAGATATTTTATTAGTTTTGGATATAAAAACAAAAAACAGTTTTGTAAAATATTTGATAAAACAACAAGAAAAACAATCACGAGTGTTGATGTACGAGTTGTGTGGCTTAGGAGAGTTCGCTTGTTTACAATTGCAAAAGATATGAACGGTTTTGATTATAAAAGATTCAGCACAGCTGAAATTGATGGATTTTTTGTAAATTTATGGCAATGTCTTTCAAAAAAGGTTTTTTGGTGTAATCCAATACTTTATACCAATTTGGCACAAGATAGTAGAATGTATCAATATCACATGGCTCTCAAAAGCGGTCTTGATATTCCAGACACTTTTTACACTAATAACCCCTTTTATTTGTCGTTATTAATTAATCATTATGGTACATTGGCGTTAAAACCAATAAAGAGAAAATTTGTTATTGGAAACAGAAAAACAGATTTTAAAGCCATATTTACAAATCTCTTAACAGAGAAAGAAAATAATTTACAGCAGTTTAAAACGTCTTTGAAAAATACACCGGTTCATATTCAAAAATATGTCGAAAAAGACTATGAAATTCGTTTGACTGTAATAGGGTCGCTTTTTTTTGCATGTAAGATTAACTCTCAATTAAGCAAAAGAACAACCGTTGATTGGCGACGATATGATTTTTCTTCTTCTCAGTATACAAAGATTAATATTCCAATAAAATTAAAAAAACAAATAAAACAATTTATGAAGAAAACCCACCTAGTATTTGGAGCAATTGATCTTATTAAAACAAAAGATGATCGGTATGTTTTTTTAGAAATTAATCCTGCCGGACAGTGGCAATGGATAGAGAACTTAACAAAAATGCCAATATCAAAGAAATTAGCCATTTATCTTAAACAAAAAGACGAAATATAAACTTCGTCTTTTTTTGCTATAATACTATATATGGATCAAATTATAGATGTTATTATAAAAAATATTTCTAATAAGAAAATTATATTATTAGGAGATGTTCATGGGAATAAGCGAGTTTTCGATATTTTAAGAAAAGCGTTTTTTAAGATTCTTAGTACAATTGATATCAAATCGTGTTCGTTCGAGTTATCGGTTGATTATGATGATGTTATAAAGAAATTTATAGAAACCGGGAAACGAGACCATTGGAATATGATTTCTACTTATAAAAAGTCGTCTATGAAAACACTGGAAGAGGACTGGTTTTTGTTTTGGAACGATTTGCGAAAAAATGTTATAAATAGAAACATTTTTGTGTCATGTGTGGATGTCGGAAAGGACGACTTCTCACGAGTTTGGTCTATTTCTAAAGAAGAACTTCAAAAACTCCAGCCTCTTGAAACAGCAAAATATGCAAACAATTCGGAGCGATGTAAGATAATCGCGGAACGCATATTAAATCTACCAACTCCACTAATTCATATAGGAGGACCCGGTCATCTAGAAAGAAAAGCACAATATATTCAATCAATAGAACAAAACGTATTATATGATCGTTATTGGCTTGAACAATCTGTTTCTCCAGACGATATCGTTTCTTTTGTCGGGGTTGTTAATAGTGAGATGGGTAACGAGACTATTATAAAAGAAAGAGAAAAAGGCATTTTTGATATTATTGTTTAACTTAAAACATCGTATTATCCACCAACCCCATCTCTTGCTTCGGGTCTTTAAGGTCTCTTCCTGAAATGAATTCAGGACAGGCGCCTTTGCGCTCGATGAGACCTCTCAAATTCGTTCGAAGTGACAGAGTGGGTCCGAGGTGACAAGCCCCGCAGAACGGGATCCCGTTTAGTGGGGGTTAAGCGAAGTGACAAAGCAGTGTTGTAATTATGGTGTTTGATCGAAACAACATCTAAAAACAAGACAAACTTCTCAACATGTTATATACATTGGCTTTTTCATAATTAAGAAATTCTAGATTGGCTTATGTTAGTACTTAATTTGTTTATTTTGTATTTTTTTTGAAACTATTTTTTTCTTTTCCAACAAGTTACACACATGTAAGTAAGCCATTATTTCTCATATGATTTTATTACAACAAAAACATTGTTTTTCCGAAATCTTGAGTGTGGATTATTTCAAAAATTAAATTCGCTTATTTAAGCTAAAAAACTTATCAACCACTCATCCACAATATAAAAATATTGAATTGACTAGTTGACTTTTGATTGATAATATTCATCCATGCACTTTAGCCTCCGTCTCGAATTTTCTTCTCTATTCTTTTAACACTGAAGGAACATAGGTTCCGGCAGTGTCTTTTTATTTTTTGGGGATATATGAAACGGAAATGCGTTGCGTATGAAATCGTGAAAGAACACGATATATGCGTTCGTGTGCGCTACATTAATTTTTTATGCTACAAGCATGGCAAAAACAAAAATTTTAGAACCAAACGTGCCGATGTTTACCGGACTTAATCCCGATGCACATCCAGAGCGCGTTTTTTTTACGAACCAATATGATTCGATGTCTCTTCCGGATCTTATCGAAGTTCAGAAAAGTTCTTATAAATGGTTTTTTGATGTCGGACTTGCTGAGTTGTTTGAAGAAATTAATCCGATTGAAGATTTTATTGGAAGAGATTTAATGCTTGAGTTTGGAGAGCATTATCTTGACGATGCAAAATTTGATGAACTTGAATCAAGAAAGAAAAACATTACATACGAAGCACCTCTTCGTGTTCGTGCTCGACTCACAAACAAAAAAACAGGAGAGATAAAAGAACAAGAAGTATATCTCGGAGATTTTCCACTCATGACAGACAGAGGAACTTTTATTGTTAATGGAGTTGAACGTGTTATTATTTCTCAACTCGTTCGTTCTGCCGGAGTTTTTTTCATGGCCGAGACTGCAAAAGGTCGATACTGGCATGGAGCAAAAATAATTCCAAATCGTGGAGCATGGCTTGAGATCGAGACTGATACAAATGGTGTTATTACAGTGAAAATAGATCGTAAGAGAAAAGTTGCTGTTACAGCGCTTCTTCGTGCGTTTGGATTTGGAACAAACGATGAGATAAGAGCGCTTTTTAAAGATGTTGATGTTGATCCGGAAATTAAATATATAGAAGAAACACTCAAGAAAGATGTTTCATCAAGCGAGAACGATGGATATATAGAAGTATATAAACGTATTCGTCCGGGAGACCTCGCTTCGCCTGAGAATGCGAAATCACTTATCAGAGCGATGTTTTTTAACCCAGATAGATATGATTTTTCAAAAGTTGGCAGATACATGCTTAATAAACGTTTTGCTGATAATTTAGATTATTCAAGAGAAAACAGAGTTTTGCGTCCAGAGGACATGGTTCATATTATTCGTGAAATTATTCTACGAAACGTTGAACAAAGACAGCCTGATGATATCGACCATCTTGGTAATCGTCGAGTTCGTGCTGTAGGAGAACTCATTCAGAATAAACTTCGTGTCGGACTTGCCCGTATGGAACGTATTGTGAAGGATCGTATGTCAACAATGGATATTGCAAATGTTACACCAAACCAACTCGTGAATGCTCGTCCAATCATTGGTACGATAAAAGAATTTTTCATGAATTCTCAATTGTCTCAGTTTATGGATCAAACAAATCCATTATCTGAGCTTGAACACAAACGAAGGGTTACGGCTCTTGGACCAGGAGGATTGTCTCGTGAACGCGCTGCGTTTGAAGTTCGTGATGTACACAGAACTCATTACGGACGTATTTGTCCGATCGCATCGTCAGAAGGTCCGAACATCGGTCTTGTTGGACACTTAGCATCATTCGCTCGTATTAATGAGTATGGATTTATAGAGACACCGTTTAGAAAAATCAAACATACAATAGCGAATGATCCAAACGAAACAACAGGAGAGGTTGCTCGTGGAAATATACGAGCAGGAAAGGAAATTATTGTAAAAGACGGAGAAGAAATTACAGCGGCTCTTGCAAAAAAACTTGCTCAATATCGTGAAGAAGTCCCGCTTGTTCAGGTTAAACCTCGTGTTACAAACGAGATTGTTTATGTCGATGCGTTTACTGAAGAATTGGGAAACACAGTTCCGGCGACGATTAAGATTGATGAAAATGGATATTTTATAAAAGACAAGGTCCCAATGCGTGTACACGGAAAACCAGAACTCGCTCCGACAACAATTGCGGATTATATGGATGTTTCAACTAAACAAATTCTTTCGATTGCGACTTCTTTGGTTCCGTTTGTTGAACACGATGACTCTGTGCGCGCTCTCATGGGAACGAATATGCAACGTCAAGCAGTTTCTCTTATAAAACCAGAGGCCCCAATTATTGGAACAGGTGTAGAATATCGTGCAGCAAAAGACTCGGGTCAAATAGTTATAGCAGAAGAAGATGGAGTTGTTTCAGATGTAAATGGAAGTTCTATTACCATTTCTGGAAAGAAAGGAGAAAAAACATATGAACTTCGAAAATTTCTACGTTCAAACTTTGCCACATGTATTAATCAGATGCCAATTGTTGATGTTGATCAAAAAATAAAGAAAGGACAGGTGATCGCAGATGGTCCGTCAACAGATCAAGGAGAGTTGGCACTAGGACAGAATGTCACAGTTGCTTATATAAGTTGGCAAGGAAATAATTTTGAAGACGCAGTAATTTTATCAGAAAGACTTCTACACGATGACAGATATACATCTATTCACATTGAAGAATATTCTGTTGATGTTCGTGAAACAAAACTAGGAGACGAACAAGTAACTACTGATATTCCAAATATTTCAGAAGAAAAACTAAAAGATCTCGATTCAGAGGGAATTATTCGTGTTGGTGCTTCCGTGAAGTCAGGAGATATTCTTGTTGGAAAAATTACACCAAAAGGAGAGGCTGAACTTTCTGCTGAAGAAAAACTTATTCGTGCTATTTTTGGTGAGAAAGCTAAAGATGTTAAAGATAGTTCTCTTTATCTAGAACACGGAGATCAGGGTCGAGTAATTGATATAAAAATATTTTCACGCGAAAACGGAGACAAACTTCCTTCTGGTGTAATCAAAACAATTCAAGTCTCTGTTGCTCAACTTCGTAAGATTCAGGTAGGAGATAAAATGGCAGGAAGACATGGAAATAAGGGCGTTATTTCTCGAGTGGTTTCTGTTGAGGATATGCCACACATGGAAGACGGCACTCCGGTTGATATTGTTCTTAATCCACTCGGTGTCATTTCTCGTATGAACCTAGGACAGCTTCTCGAGGTTCATCTAGGACTTGCGGCCGGTATTTTGGGATACAAGGTAGGAACACCTGCGTTTAATGGTATTACACATGATCAAATATCTTCTGAACTTGCGCGAGCAGGAATTGCATCGCATGGTAAAGTGCAGCTCTTTGATGGACGCACAGGAAGACCATTTGATGCGCAAACAGTAGTTGGTACCGCATACATGTTGAAACTCAACCACATGGTTGAAGATAAGATGCATCAACGTTCAATCGGTCCGTACTCAATGGTTACTCAACAACCTCTTGGAGGTAAGGCCCAATCAGGAGGACAGCGTTTTGGAGAAATGGAAGTGTGGGCTCTTGAAGCATATGGCGCGGCGCATACACTTCAGGAAATCCTTACAATCAAATCAGACGATGTTATTGGTAGAGCAAAAGCATATGAAGCGATAATAAAAAACGAAGCAATATCGAAACTCAATGTACCAGAATCATTCAATGTGTTGGTGCGTGAGCTCAAGGGACTTTGCTTCGAGGTCGAAATGTACAAGAATGGAAAACTTATGCGAGAGGACTCAAAGAAAGAAAAGCGACTTGCTACCAAGAATAAAAAACAACAATAACTAATACGATTAACTATATAATTATATGGCTACTCCTTCATCAACACGAACAACCGTACTTGCTAGTGACGAGCCCGTAAAGGTTATTGATTTTGATGCAATTTGTTTACGTATTGCTTCGCCAGAAGATATGCTTGACTGGTCATACGGCGAGGTACTTAGACCAGAAACAATCAATTATCGCACACTTCGTCCTGAAAGAGAGGGTTTATTCGACGAAAGAATTTTTGGTCCAACCAAAGATTGGGAATGTTATTGCGGAAAATATAAGAGAGTCAGATACAAAGGACTCACATGCGATCGATGTGGAGTTGATATTACTCGTGCAATTGTACGTCGCGAACGTATGGGACATATTGCACTTCAATCTCCAGTAACCCACATTTGGTTTTTAAGAGGGATTCCTTCAAAGATAGGTCTTTTGTTGAGTCTTTCGATACAGGATTTAGAGAAGGTGGTTTATTTTGCTAGCTTTATAGTTACAAACGTAGATAATACAGCAAAAGAAAACTTACTCCAACAAATAAAAGATGAATTTAAAGGAAAAACAAAACAACTTGAAGCGGAACATAAACAAAAAATAGAAAATCTTAACAAAAAACGCGTTAATGACACCAAAGAAATTGATAAAACAGCGAAAAATTCTCTAGATAAACAATATAACGAGATGATTGATGCTGCGCAAGAAGAGCTTGATGAAAAACTTGTAAAACTAAAGACGGCAGTAGATTCAGCAAAGAAAGAACTCAACGAAATATGCCCACTCGAAATTATTTCTGAGAGCAGATACCACGAACTTTCTTTGAAGTATGGACACATTTTTGATGTGTCGATCGGTGCCGAGGCTATTCATACTCTTCTTTCAAAAATAAATTTAAAGAAACTATCAGAAGAGCTCGAAGAAGAACTTAAGACAGCAATTGAAACAAAACGAAAGAAAATCATTCGTCGTATTTCACTTGTCAAAAACCTTATAAAAAATAATGCTCGCCCAGAATGGATGGTAATTACGGTATTACCAGTTATTCCTCCGGAACTTCGTCCGATGGTACCGCTTGATGGTGGTCGATATGCGACTTCAGATCTAAACGATTTGTATCGACGCGTGATTAACAGAAACAATCGTCTTAAGAAACTTCGAGATCTTAATGCGCCGGAAGTTATTGTTCGTAATGAAAAGCGCATGTTACAAGAATCAGTTGATGCATTGATTGATAATGCCGCTCGTCATGGTAAGACAGTAACCGCATCAACAGGACAGAAGCGCCAACTCAAAAGTCTTGCAGACATGCTTAAAGGAAAACAAGGACGTTTTCGTCAAAATCTTCTCGGTAAACGCGTTGATTACTCTGGCCGTTCCGTTATTGTAGTAGGGCCACATCTTAAACTGCACCAGTGTGGTCTTCCAAAGCGTATGGCTCTTGAGCTTTTTAAACCGTTTGTTATATCGTTACTTATTCAAAGAGAGTTCGTACACAATGTGCGTTCAGCAAACAGATTTATCGAAAGTGGTAGATTCGAAGTTTGGGATATTCTAGAAGAAGTGACACGTGACGCGAATGTGTTTTTGAATCGTGCTCCGACACTTCATCGTCTCGGTATTCAGGGTTTTCAACCAATTCTTATTGAGGGAAAGGCTATTCAACTTCACCCGCTCGTGTGTCGTGCTTTTAATGCCGATTTTGATGGAGATCAGATGGCTGTGCACGTGCCTTTGACGGAAGAAGCAAAAAGAGAAGTAAAGGATTTAATGCTCTCAACGAAGAATCTACTTCTTCCATCGACAGGAGAACCAATTATAGCTCCTACTCAGGATATGGTATGGGGTACGTTCTATATGACATATATTGATAAAGAATCAGAAGTGAAGAAATTTTTTGCAACACCTGAAGAAGCAATACACTCTTATCATCTCGGAAATTTAAAAATACAAGAAAAAATAAAAGCGGAAATAAACGGAGAAGTCATAGAAACATCTGTCGGAAGAATTATGTTCAATGAAGTTGTTCCTAAAGAACTTCAGTTTCAGAATAAATTATTTAAAAAAGGAGATATTACAGAACTGGTTGCCACAATTCTTAACACAATTGGCGATGAGGCGACAATTAAATTTGTTGATGACCTAAAATTTCTTGCGTTTGAAAATATTACACTGTCCGGAATGTCGCTTAGTGCTGCAGATTCTTTTACTGTTGCTGATAAGGCTCATTTGGTCGGAGATGCTGAAAATCGTGTGGCTGAAATTCGAGACCAGTTTGATCAAGGACTTCTCACAGAACACGAACGATATATTAAAACGATCGAAGTATGGAGCGAGGTTAAAAACAAAGTTGCAATTCTAGGACAAAAAGAAATGGAATCAAATCCATCAAATCCTATTTATAGCATGATCGTATCAGGAGCCCGCGGAAGCATAGGTCAGTTAACACAGGTTGTGGGTATGAAAGGATTGGTACAAAACGCCGCTGGTGATATTATCGAGCTTCCAATTAAGGGAAACTTTCACGAAGGCGTGGATGTACTAGAATATTTCTCATCTTGTCACGGCACGCGTCGTTCTCTTGCTGACACGGCTCTTCGTACAGCAAATGCAGGATATCTTACTCGTCGTCTCGTTGATGTGGCACAAGACGTCATTATTACAGAAGATGATTGTGGAGATACACACGGATTCCTGATAACAAAAGAAAGTTGTGATGCAATTAGCACAACTCTTAAAAAGAGAATTTATGGACGCAGACTTTTGTCCGATCTTAAAGATATTGAAGGAAATATTATTGTCAAAAAAGGTACACTTATAAGCAAGACAGTCTCAAACACAATTCCTGATAATATTCAATTGCAAGATGTGTTTATAAGATCACTTTTAACATGTAAGACGAAAAGAGGTGTGTGTCGTGAATGTTATGGACTTGATCTCGGAAGAAACACAGATGTTGAACCAGGTACGGCAGTAGGTATCATAGCCGCTCAATCAATCGGAGAACCAGGAACACAGCTTACAATGAGAACTTTCCATACAGGAGGTGTTGCTGGTGTTGATATTACTCAGGGTCTTCCTCGTGTTGAAGAGCTTCTCGAAATTCGTCCTCCGAAACACAAGGCTATTTTGAGTCCTTTTGACGGTATTGTTCGTATTGATAACAAGATAGAAAGTCTTGATATAAAGAAAGACAGAATTGTTAAAATTGAACACGAAGGATCAAAATCATTTACAGTTACAATTCCACTTAAATCAGATGTTTTTGTAAAAAATGGAGACCAGGTAAAAAGAGGAACAGTTCTTTTCAAGGATTCCGAAGGTGAGGAACACACGGCTGTATCAACAGGAATTATAAAAATTATTGGTAAGAAATTATCAGTAGTTACAGAAGGAAAGGTAATCGATGAAATAACTATTCCGGCAGGATTCGCATTGTGGGTACAGGAAGGCACACCAATTACAGCCGGTCAGCCATTATCAGAGGGTGCGTGGGATTTAAGAGAATTGTATGAGTATCGTGGAGAAGTGGAAACACAGAAATATATCATCAATGAAGTTCAGAAGGTGTATGTAACACAAGGATTGAACCTTAATGATAAACACATCGAAATAATTGTGCGTCAATTATTTTCGCGTATGATTGTTGATGATAGTGGAGATACATCGCTTGTTCCCGGAGATATTATTACACGATCTCAATATCTCGAAGCGATTGACGAAATAAAAGAAGGAGGCAAGAAACCAAAAGTTGAACACTTGTTGCTTGGTATTACGAAAGCTTCTTTGACCACAGACTCGTTCCTATCAGCTGCGTCGTTCCAAGAAACGAATCGTGTGCTTGTGGATGCGGCGGTAACAGGAAAGAGAGACTTTTTACGAGGATTAAAAGAAAACGTAATTATAGGAAGACTAGTCCCAGCAGGTACAGGATTTTGGAAGAACAGAGAAAAATTATCAAACGATGAATATATAGAAAACGAACAATAAAGATAGATAGTAAAAAACTCATACTTTATAAGAAAAAACATCCTGAGTTTATCGAAGGATGTTTTTTCATTTGTTGAAATATTTGTTGTACAATTCTATGATTTTTTCGTATGAAAGAGCTTCGAATCCTCGTATTTCTATATGAGCAGGAGAAAGATCTTGCTCATCGTTAAAACCATTTCTGAATCCTATGCTAAACATATTAGCGAGTTTTGCAGAAAGGGAGCCATTGTGCGAGTCTTCGATAACCGTACACTCATTCGGCGCGATTCCAATTTTTTCGGCGGAGTACGTATATATTTTTGGAGAGGGTTTTCCTTCTCCACCAACATCATCCGAGCTTATAATCGCGCCGAAAGTTTTTTCAAGAGAAAATCTTTTTATCACGATTTCAATCCACCTGTGAGGAGATGAAGAAACAAGAGCTGTTTTTACTTCGTTGTTTTTAAGATCACTGATAAATTCAAAAAAACCTTTCGTAATGGAGGATTTTTCGGAATATACCTTTTTTGCAACTTCGTCATATAAAGTATCAAATTTTTCCCTATCAATCGACAAATTATACTTCGTACACAAAGTATCGTAAAGATCACGGAGGCTCAATCCAAGTGTTGATTTGTAGTCGAGCATATCCCAATCAAGCCCGAGATTATCTAACAATTCTTCTTGAGCTGGTTGCCAATGAAGTTCGCTATCAACAAGAACTCCATCCATATCAAACAAAACAGCTTTAAGCATATATTTTATTATGCATTACAAATGTATCTCGCGAGTAAGTATAAATGAAGAATGTGTTTTTTGAAAGGTCGAGTACTTGTTGCACAAATAAAAAAAGACGATGTTTTTACACCGTCTTATGATACTTATGAGATTGTTTTGATGTCGTTATTTTTTGTTATATTACAGGAAAGTATTTGTGGAGCGCCTCGTTTATCTTATCACGCAACGTTTTTGCTTTTTGCGCGGCGGCGTCGGCAAAATCGTTGCCTGAACTCGCGAATATGATATCCGAAGAAGAGTTTATCGCAATCGATCCGTATCCAACGAATGAGCTTCTTACTGTTTCTTCGATAAATCCGCCTTGTGTTCCGATTCCTGGAATAAGGAACCAAAGTTTATCCCCGACTATTTTTCTGCAATCACTTAAGTGTTCGGAGTAAATATGTCCAGATCCTTTCGGTGGGAGTTCATACGCGGCTGCCATGACAAGTCCGGCGTTGTTTGTGATATTGAGTTCTTCTGACCATGCCAGAGTTTCTTCTGCGATGACTTGCCAGAGTCTTCTTCCGTCGCTCATTAATAAATCTTGGATTTCGCGAGCGTCTGGATTACTAGTATAACACAATCCGACAAGTGCTAGCTCTGGATATTCTGGTTCGATAAGCGATGCCATACATGTTTTACCCATATATGGATTGAAGTTCATGCCGTGTGCGCCAATGATTTTAAAGGCAACATCTCTATATCGATTCTGAGTTCTGTCGATGTCCCCTCTTTTACAATCCAGAAACACAGGAATACCAGGGTGTTTCCATTTTATATAATCTACAACATCTCGAAGGGCTTTTATCCCGTCGGGGATAGCTTCCCAATAGGCACTTTGTGGTTTGAACATGCACGCGTATGGAGCTGTCGCATCAACGATTGTTTTCATCCATGTCGTAACATAGCCTGTTGTTTGATGTGGAAAAACATCTGGAAGTTTTTCAAGAATTGGATCGAGCCCAACGCAAACAAGTGATCTGATTTTTTCTTGCCTTCGTTTTAGTGCTGCACGAAAAGTTTTAAAAGACATCATTTTATTCTCCTTTTTTGTACCGTAATATACGGTGGTTTTTATTTAGAACACGTTTTTCGTAAAAGCTTATCACAAGGGGATTTGTTGTCAAACAAAGTGTTGCAAAATAAGAAAAAATGATGTTAAATACACACCGTGCTATTTATGTTATGCGGACGTGGTGAAATTGGTAGACACGCCACTTTGAGGGGGTGGTCCTTAATCGGGTGAGAGTTCAAGTCTCTCCGTCCGCACCAACCGTTTTAGCAAGAGTTTGAAAGACTCTTTTTTATATTGTTATTGTGGAATTGGTAAGACTGGTCCCGCAAGTATGCGGGACACCAGGCAGTCTTTCTGCAAGAGGATCCCGCCACCGCGGGAATCTAAAATTTAGCCCTCGTTTGCTTCGCGCACTCGGGATGCAGTAGACACGCCACTTTGAGGGGGTGGTCCTTAATCGGGTGAGAGTTCAAGTCTCTCCGTCCGCACCATTCGATCGTCGCTTCGCTCCTCACTCATGGCGGGGCCATTCTTTCTGTCG
>CAZGFX010000005.1:0-16085 GCA_964524845.1 uncultured Gammaproteobacteria bacterium | reverse complement strand
AACTCGCGCCGCCTGCCCTTCTCTTGCGAAGCAAGAGATAGGGTCGGTGGATAAATAACGCCGCCCGCCCCCTCTTTTGCGAAGCAAATGATGGGGGTCGGTGGATAAACTCGCGCCGCCTGCCCTTCTCTTGCGAAGCAAGAGATAGGGTCGGTGGATAAACTCGCGCCGCCCGCCCATGTCCTGAGCAAAGCGAAGGACCTCATCGAGCGAAGCGAGAGACCTTATCGAGCGCGAAGCGAAGGACCTCATCGAGCGCAAAGGCGCCTGTCCTGAATTCATTTCAGGAAGAGACCTCCTCGAACGAAGCAAGATATGGGGTTGGTGGAAAAGTTTGTTTATAAAAATCTTCATAAACGAAAAAGCGTTCATACGCCTCTCTCTATGCGTACGAACGCTTGTTATTTTTGTTTTTTCCTAGGATATTGTGTCGCAATACTTCCACATACCACGACGGATCTCTCAACGCCCGATCAACAGATCAAGCGCCTCTCTCTTTTTTCTCTCGAGAAATTCTTCCGAGAGCTATCGCAAGCCCTCAAAAAAATCAGCGAGATTCTCTACTGTATACAATAGACTACGAGAAAGCCAACTTAAATACTCATTGTTGCCTTCAACATAATCTTTTATTAGGGATATATTTAGTGCTCTAAAATAGCATGTAATTAATCCGCTGAAACCAGCGTGTGACGTATTTCATACCGTCTTCAGATAACCCGATTCGGGTATGCTCATCACTGATTAACTACACTAGTATGATAGCATATCCAGCCCAAAAAAGCAATCCTAGATAATGGCTTCTACTAGCCTCAAAAAGGACATCCATTTGACACTTGTTAGAAAACATGTGTTTCACAAACGATTTTAATCGTTTCATAATATACACTAACTGTTGCCAAACTGTTGATAAGTGGTGATTATCTTTCCCTAAAAAATAGAAAAATCGCTTTAATTAGCGATTTTTCTTCTCTTTTTGTTGTTTTTACTTATTAAGTTCTTTTATTAACTTCTCTGCTATTTCAGCGACCCCTTTCTCATTTCTCTCAATTGCTGTTTTCCATATGGTGTCCAAACGCAACTGCCATCGACTTTTGTGTTTTGTAAAAAAATCTTCTTTTTGTTTCGCCTTGTTTATTGAATGAATGTAAAATTCAACTTGCGCTTCAGGAGAAAGATACCAAACTTCTCTTCCATTCACTGTTTTATTAATAAGTTGTGAGGGAGCTTCTTGCGCAGAAAAAACTTCAATACCTTTTCCTATCTTCGTCACACCTCGCATATATGTTTCAAATTCCATACTTCCTGCTGGAGGAAGCATCGAACGCTCTCCGGTATTTCCTGACTGCCAATCAAGTTTCTCTGTAAGCACAGCAACATCAATTGCTGGCATCTCCCATGGCATCTCGTATCCGCCAAGACGAAGTGCCGTTTCACCAATACACCACCACTCACGTGGCGCGACTTGCCACTGATCCATGATAAGAGCAACTTCATATAACTGCTCTTCAAACGATATTTGCGGTTCCTCCATAGAAAATTGTTCTATATAATATAATTATATCACAAAAAAACAATTTAGTTGCAAAAATATGTCTTTTTATATACGCTCATAATATGAAAAAACACGTTTTTTGTCTCGGGGCAAATAGCACCCTTCCTGATGATATGCTTACTCATACCGGCGCGCGCGTCAGTGTTCTCGGAATTACTGATCGTGACTTTCGACTTCCAAATGATACGGATGGTTTTTTCGTTTGTGTAAACAAAGAAGCCGGAATGAGTTCAAACTATGTTAATATAATGATACGAAAATTACTAAACAGAAAAGACACTGGTTTTTCCGGCACGCTAGATCCATTTGCAACAGGTCTTCTCATAATCGGAGTTGGGAAAGCAACCAAGCTTCTTGATTTATTTCACTTCCTGCCAAAAACATACCGCGCAACAGCGCTTCTAGGTACATCATCTGATACTCTCGACAGTACTGGTATTATTACAACACATGATAATACGCGCGCGCCGGAGCAAGAAGATGTTATCAAAGCAATAAATAAATTATGTGGAACACGAGAACAAAAGATTCCTGCCTTCTCTGCAAAAAAAATAGATGGCGTTCCTCTTTATAAAAAAGCACGAATGGGAGAGTTTGTGCTCGATAAGAAAAAAACGATATCTGTATACGAAACAGAAACTCTTTCGTACTCGTTTCCTCATGTGGAATTCTCCGCAACCGTCGGAAGTGGAACATATATTCGAAGCCTGTGCGAAGAAATTGGAGAAATGCTTCACACGCACGCGCTTTGTGAAAAACTTGAACGCACTTCAATTGGTCCATTCGATCTTTCTGATTCGTGTGATATATCAAATATCAAAAATAATCAGCTTCCTAATGTTTCCATAAAAGAAGCACTTGAAAAAATAAATTATCATATATACAGGCGGTTGAATATTGAAAATTAATTATCTGTAAACTTATCATCCGACACGCCAATGCCTGACAAAAAACCTTTTCCGAGAAGATGTAGTTTGCTTTCTGTGTCTGTAATTCTATCAATAATATCAGTAAATTTTTCTTGAACAATTGTGTGTTCCGGTTCTTTTTCGGGAATCAAAATATAAGCCAGTTCTTTTGCAAGAGAGCGAAGCTGTTCCTTATATTCGTTCATTAATGCGTTGGAAATCATATCAGTCTCATCGTTGAGTGCTTTATCTATTTTTGATCTTATTTCGTCAAACTTTTCTTCTACATCATTAAGAATACCAAGTGCACCTTGTTCTGCCGGTATCGTATCAATATGCTCAAAAGATTCGTTCATATGTTTGTTTCTTTGTATTACAATTATCTCACCAAAAAACAAGTTTTTCAAACAACATATAAAAACAAGTAAAAAAACCTTATGTGGTTGACATGGTACGCTTGATATCATATAGTACTCCCGTTATCATACAGTAATTAATTAGTTTTTATATTGTAAAATGCCAAATTTAGCTAACGCGCGAAAGGCTTTGCGACAGAACAAGGCGCACAAAGCGAAAAACGACGCGCAAAGAAATCATATAAAAAATCTTGCGAAGAAGATTGAGACAACCGGAAAGAAGGGTTCTATAAAAGACATAGAGGTGTTATTAAAAGAATACTTCAAGGCGGTTGACAAAGCGGCAAAGAAAAACATAATTCACAAAAATACTGCCGCACGCAAGAAATCACGCATCGTCAAGAGAACAAAAAAATTGAAATAAAATGAAAAAGCTATCCTGTTTCGGATAGCTTTTTTTAATATCTTTTATTCGGGAAGAAATAACGTAGGAATTGATGAATTAAAATAAAGAGATTCATTATAATCATGAATCATTCCTAGCCAAAGACGATCGGGCATGTCTGCACCATCTCCGCTATCACAACAATTAAACTCTGGATGGTTGACGCCTTGTTCATTAATATTATCAACATACTCGTCCCCAATGCACACAAAAGAGAAATCGGTTGTGCAAGATAAGCGGTCCGGATGAGAAAAAAGAATAAATACGCTTTCAAATAATCCGAGACCAACCTCGTTCACACTCATTTTGTTTTTAACTTTTATTGGAGGTGTGTGAAAATATTTCAAACCAAGCTGCGCTGGCGCGATGATGAGTTTGTGTTTTTTTCTTTTGGTTTGAGTTTCAATGAGTTTTTTTATCTTCAAATCACTTTCTTTCGACCTGAAAATCGTGTCATTATGAATGTCTATTTTTATATCAAGTCTTCTGCTCCGAACTAGCAATCCGAGCGCGCTCCGACATGCGGCAGTATAATTGAAACCAAGTTCTTTCGTATTATGAGGGAACACAACATAGCCCTCGGATGTTTCCGGTAATTGTTTTTCTAAAACCGATTCGTCGAATGTTGCGTTTTTAAGAGATTTGTGAGCATCTCCTAAAATACGAACTTGTTCATACGGCGATATAATACCTTGATAATTTCCTTTAAAACTCATTATTCCGACAAGAAGCTCCCGGTTCGCCTGTTGGATTAATTCTTCGGCTAATTTACCTTTATTTTTTGTATTATTCATTTCAATTCTCCTTGCCCCGTTCGCGGGGCTTGTTTTGTTTTTTGTTTATTTTAAAATTAATTTTTCTTATTCACTCCTCGACCGGCGTGACCGGTCAAGGAGTTCAAATCTAATTAATTTTTTAAGGATCTAAGTGTCTAAGTACCAAAGATTTAACTGAGGTACTAAGTGGCTAAGGACTAACAGTCGCAAAAGCAGACCAGACAGCGGATGTCAAGCCACTGGCCCTCGAAGCAACCGAGACTGAAGACCCAACCGCCACCCGAGTCGCGGTCCACGAACGGCACCCTGTGGTAGCCTTTAGCGTCTTTCCAAAGCCTGTTTTTTTCATCAAAAGACACTGTCCGTTTGTCTATTGGAAAAAAACCTTTGTTCAGGTGTTGTAAGAGCATAATGCCTTGCGCTCCAACCAGTGTGGCACCTTGTCCTTTTAAAATGCTCAAACAATCTTCACTGGGCACATTGTTTTCCAAAATAGGAAAAAGTTTTGCTTTGTACTTTTTCCCCGGAACAAGCTTGTTCGATACTTTCGAGAAGTTGGTGTCGATCAGCTCGTTGTTGTAATAATCCGTATCTGGCAAACCTTTCGTCTTTTCTGCGAAAGTAGCGAGCCACGTGCCATGGTTATAATATTGCGGAACAACAAGCTCAGTCTCATTAATTGCTGGGCCGAAGCGAGGATCAATAATATTTGCTTTCATTTCAATTCTCCTTGCCCCGTTCGCGGGGTTTTTAAATTGTTTCGGTTTTTATTTATTTTAAAATTAATTTTTCTTATTCACTCCTCGACCGGCGTGACCGGTTAAGGAGTTCAAATCTAATTAATTTTTTAAGGATCTAAGTGTCTAAGTACCAAAGATTTAACTGAGGTACTAAGTTTCTAAGAACTAACAGTCGCAAAAGCAGACCAAACAACAGCTGTCATTCCACCGATTCTCGAAACAACCAAGGTAGAAGCTCCAAAGATCATTCGATGACCAGTGGCGCACGTACGGCACCCTGCGGCGTTTTTCACAAATTTCATAAAAAGACAACACATATTTGTTCATTGGAAAAAATCCTTTGCGGAGATTTTGTAAAAGAAAAAGTCCTTGTGCACCAACAATCATGGCATTCTGTTTCTTCAAAAAAGTCACACAATCTTCGCTTGGCACATTGTTTTTCAAAATAGGAAAAAGCTTTACTTTGTACCTTTCCCACGGAACAAGTTTGTTCGATACTCCCCATAAGCTGATGTTGTTCAAACAGCCATCGTAAAAATGCGTGTTTGGTAAATGTTTGGTTTTTTCAGCAAAAGTATCAAGCCACGTATCGTGGTTATGGTCTGGTGGCACAATAAGCTCTGTCTCATTAATTGCTTGGCCGAAGCAAGGGTCAATAATATTTGCACTCATTTCAATTCTCCTTGCCCCGTTCGCGGGGCTTGTTTTTGTTATTTGTTTTAAAATTAATTTTTCTTATTCACTCCTCGACAAGTGATACAAGTCGAGAAGTTAAAAGTAGATTAATTATTTTATTATTTTAAATTTCGCAGAGACAAAACAGACAGGCGTTATTGCGCAAACGATCATTGGAAACAACGCAAATATCAAAGTGCCAATTACCATCCTGGTTACGCATAACAACCGGCATCCAGACGCAACCAAGGTTAGTCCAAAGAGCGTATTCTTTATCAAGAGATCCTATTATTTTATCAACTGGAAAAGAATTTTTTATTAGATATTGTGCGAGCAGGAGACCCTGTGCACCAACTAATATGGCGTTCTTTCCCTTTAGAAAAGCCATGCAATCCTCGACGAACACATTGTTTTCTAAAATATGAAAAAAAGTTGCTTTGTACTTTTTTCCAGGAATAAGTTTGTTTGATGATTTTGAGAAATGGTTATCTGTCAAATTATCATTATAACGATACGTATCTGGCAAACCTTTCGTCTTTTCTGCGAAAGTAGCGAGCCACGTGCCATGGTTATAATATTGCGGAACAACAAGCTCAGTCTCATTAATTGCTGGGCCGAAGCGAGGATCAATAATATTTGCACTCATCTTAAATCTCCTTACCCCATTCGTGGGGTTTTTAAATGGTTTTTGTTAATTTATTTAAATGTTTTTATCGTACAACCATACATTATTTAAAACAAAAAGTCAATGCACTAAAATGCGCTTGTTTAGCCTGGTTTTGACCAAAAAAACCCTTTTTAACGCTTTGTGCTTGCTCCAGCGACAAAAAGAGAAAGATATGGTTTGTGTGTTTCTTTTGGAAACGACTTCACAACTCGATCGAGATCGAGAAGTTTGAGATAAATAGAACGCGCCTCAGACAGAGGAAAACGCCCGATGATTGAACTTATTTTTTTAAATACAAAAGGATGAACTCCTTCAACAGAAGTTTTTTTCATCATAAGTGCTGAATGCACTATAAGAATCGTACGAATCTGATATGCGAGCATACTTATTAGATATGGCCCTTCGATACCGACTCCGAAATGCCCTTCTAGAATCTTCAGTGCACCGGCAACATCTTTTCCTGTAATTGCATCGAGAAGTCTGAAAATTGTCGTGTCAAAATACGGCGCAACAAGCATATCAATGTCTTTCTTTTCCAAAACAGGATCTCCTCCGCGCGAACGCACATACGCGGAAAGTTTTTTTATCTCGTTATGAAGCCCGTGCATAACAGGACCCGTACACCCTATCAGTATATTCGCCTCGTTATTTTTCACAGTCATACCCATACCTAGCGACTCTGTTTTTATCCATTTAATCAGATCATCATCCGACAAAGGATTATAAACGTGCGTAGTAGCATTTTTTTTAAGTGCTTTCGCAAGAGCTGACGACGGATCTCCGTGCTCAATAAAAATTAAAATGCATGACTCCGATTGTAAAACGACATCTATTAAATATGAGATCAATTCCTTGTCATACGTCTCATCAACGACATCTCGACACAAAATAATTGTTTTTTTTGAAAACAAGCCCTGCTGTCCGCAAGCATCACTAAGTGTTGGAAGAGTTAAAACATCCTTTCCTTCAATAACGCGTTTTGGAATATCTCTGTTTTCAAGCAAAAAATCACCGACCGCCCGATCGAGAAAAAAATCATTTTTTCCGTAATAATAATGAATCATATCAGTATGTATGATACGAGATTTGTAAATAAACTCAACGTTCTCGAATTCGCATAAATACGGTATAATTAACAACGTAAAGAAATATTTATGGTATCTTGGAAAACAATCAAAAACGGACTTTCATGGACAATTGTTCCAACAAAAGAACAAATGGCAACAATTGCCATAATGATCAGAATAGGATCTAGAAACGAAAATAGAAAACACAAAGGAATTGCTCACATTCTAGAACACGTTCTTTTTAAGGGAACAAAAAACTTTCCAACGGCATTATCTTGGAACCAAGCCGTCGAATCCATTGGTGGAGAAACAAATGCTTTCACCACACCCGAACATACATACTTCACATTATCAGTCCCAACAAGAGAGGTCGAAACCGCCTTAATGATGTTAGCTGATCTCGTACGTTACCCGTTATTATCTGCTTCGACATATGAAACAGAAAAAAGTGTAATTATTCAAGAAATCATCGAACGTTATGATCCTAGTGTTATGATAGATGATGTTACCGAGAGATCTCTTTTTGGAGATCAACCACTGGGATGGAATATTGTCGGATCTCTCCGAGATATCAAAGCGGCTCATCTTTCACATATAAAATCTTTTTATAATTCTTATTATATCCCATCTCTTACATATGTTGGCATCGCGGGAAACATATCAGAAAAAAAAGCACAACAACTAATAAACAAGTATTTTGGTTCATGGAAAAAACACCCATCAAGTGCTCAAAAATTTAAAATAATTACACCAAAAATAAGCAAACGACCTTCTGTTGTTGTTAGAAACATAAATGACAAAACCACCCTTGTTTCGAACACATTGCTTCTTCCTCCACAAAATAAAAATAAATATATTTGGACACTGTGGTCTATAATTTTGGGCGGAGGATCTAGATCTAGGCTATATACGACCATTAGGGAAAAAGAGGGTCTCGTATATAATATTGAGGCTTATACTATGTGGTACTCTGATATCGGATATTTCGATATATTCTTTGAATCAAGCGGGTCCCGTGCTTACAAAATACAAAAAAGAGTTTTTGATATTATCAATGAATTTATATTCAAAAAACCAACAAAGGAAAAGGAACTCATATTCGCTAAACGCATGGTAGAGAGCAAATTGCTTAGACAAGTAGATGATCCGGGGAATCTCCTCGTCCAATATATGATTGACAGAAGCATGGGAACACCTTCTTTGACTTGGCAAGAACAACTTGAATTATATAACTCCGTCACACTTGAAGAAATACACGAAGCCTCTAGAAGAATTGCTGAAAGAACAGACTGGCACACAGTATGGATAGGACCTGATCCTGATAGAAAAAAAATAAAAAAAATACTGGTTTCTCATACGAAACAAATAATAAATTAAAAATATGTACTCTTCTCTCAAAACAAAAAATAACGAATTTATATCACGGTGGTTTCCTTTCTATAAATCAGAGATAAAACCACTTGTTTTGGTGTGGTCGGTAATTGTGTTTTTAACTTTTGTAAATATTGCTATTTGGAACTTGTTGCAAACAACAGTCATAAAACAAACTGGGTTATCGACACTTCCTTGGTTGTACGCAGGAAGCTCAGTGTTTATTTTTATAGGATCTATTCTTTTAGATAAATTTCAGAAAAAACTTGGTGTTCTTAAGGCAAGTGTTGCGCTTTCAATCTTTGGTTTCTTTGGTCTGGTTGCGGCTTCTTTTTTCACAACAAGCGAATCACATGTATGGTGGTATATAGTTATAGGACTATTGGTTAATTCAGCTATGATAGGGTCTGTGTTTACTGGAATTTTCAATATAATACACGATGTTTTAACACCAAACCAAAACAAAAGATGGATACCTTGGACTGGAACGGCCGGGACTGTTGCTGGTATATTAAGCGGTTTTTTTCTAGATTATGGATCTTATTATATATCGTCGTTCGTAATGCATGTGATAATGACTGTATTAATGGGCGCGACCGCGATCCTGATTTGGAAGTGGAAAAATATATGGCCATTACTTTCGGCGAAAACAAATGAAGAAACGAAAGAAAGCGCGGTCGCGCCCATCTCCGAAGCATACAAAACAATTAAAAACACTACTTTTTTATGGACGCTCGCGCTTACACTTCTTCTTTCAATGTTGTTTACGCGTATTTTTAATTTTACATTTGCAATCACGGCTGATGCAACATACACGAACGAGGCTGATCTTGTCTCCTTCTTCGGAAGATATACGATGTATTTTTATATCGCATCACTATTTTTCAGCACCAATATCGCACAACGTCTCGTGAAAAAATTTGGACTCACAGGAGGAATGTATTTACCTATCATTATTGTCGGTATGGGAACCACCGGCACATTGTTCTGGCCGGGACTTATTTCCGTATCAATTAACATGTTTTTTAGAGACCTGATAGTCGGTTTTCAAAGCGCGCTCATCACCCTTCTCATGGCCGGAATACCAAATCGATTACACAGCGCCCTCTGGGTGGTTTTTGATGGACACATAGGAACTGTCGGAGGAATTATTGGGGCTGGAATTTTATGGGTCTTTCAGGAGGGTTTTTCCGCATGGACGGTCACAGAGCAAATCTATGCTTTAAGTGGTACTGCACTTATTTTATTGATAATTCGTCTATGGCTCACACACAATACTAGACGATCATACCTTGCAACAATAGAAAAAAATATCATGGAAGGAGATGTTGAGTCGCGCACTCGTGCGCTCGAATCTTTCACAGAAAGAAAATTTCTTCCATCATACTCGCTTCGTATCGTGCTCGATCTTTTGAAAAACCCAATCGAACCACTTCCTGTTCGCATTAAAGCAGCCGAAATAATCGGACAATTACACGATCCGTCTACTCTGCGTGTATTAAAAAATCTTCTTAACAATCCTGAAAAACAACTTAGAATATCGGTAATAAAGGCTTTGTCTGAATTTGATTTTGAAAAACTCCCTTTTTCTGAAGCGGGATTATCAAGACAAGCAACGATAGAAGCTCTTGAAGAAATAATATCAAAAACACCGTCCGCAACAGAGTTTAGCGAGATAATTCAAACACTTGGCGCGCTTGGAGATCCAAATCTTGTTAACAAAATAAGAGAGCGTGCAAAAGATCCTAGAGAAGAATATCAAGAAGCATTATTAAAGGCGCTTGGAAAACTCAAGGATCCGAGCATAATAGATTATTCAAAACCATTTCTGTCTCACTCTTCTCCAAGGATAGTAAAAGCCGCTCTTGGTGCATTATGGCAATTCGTATGGGAAAGAGAAAACCTTATGGACACTATTGAAAAGGTTCACACAAAATGGAAATTATCAGACATTCTTGATTTGTACTATATTTTAAACATAGGAGAATACGAAGAGTTGTTGCAGGCATGGAAAAAAGGAGACTACGAAGACAAAAAATATGCTACACGCCTTGCTTGGACACTCGGGACGAAAGAAGCGGCTGATTGGACAAGAGAACTTCTATCAAAAAATGACAAAGATCTTTTCGTAATGCTTTCTGATGAAAAAATAAAAGAACACATGATTCCAAAACAATCACACGAGCTCGATTCTATTATTCGAGAATACAAGGAAACCTTTGAAACGAAATAGAAACAATCACACAAATCTGATGAGATCGGTTTTTTGTTTTATTTAAAATCTCCCCAAGTATCACCAACCGAAACAGCGCACTTAAGTGGCACAGAGAGTTCGTAAGCGTGTTCTATAATGTCTCTGAGTTTAAACGATACGTCTTCGACTATTTCTTTTTTGATTTCAAAAACAAGTTCATCGTGCACAGTTAAGATCATCCTTACATCTCCTGTTGGGTGGTTTTTTAAAACATACTCATACGCTTTAATCATACCAAGTTTCATAATATCTGCCGCGGTCCCCTGAATAGGCATGTTTATCGCCTCTCTTTCTGTTGCCGCTCTCACAGAAGCGATACCGGAATCTATATTGGGTAGATATCGTCTTCTTCCAAAAACGGTTTCAACATATTTATTTTTCTTAGCAAAATCTTTTATATTATCAACGAATTCCTTTATTTTTATAAATTTTTCAAAATAAGTATCAATGAATTTTTTTGCTTCTTGTCTACTAAGTCCTGTGCGTTCCGCAAGACCCCACGCTCCCATTCCATATAAAATTCCAAAATTTACCTCTTTTGCTACACGACGCATGTTTTGTGTAACCTCGCTCTCATCAATACCAAAAACAAACGCGGCCGTAGATGCGTGGACATCTTTTCCATACTCAAAGATTTGTTTCATGACAGGATCATCTGACATATGAGCAACTATGCGAAGTTCCATTTGTGAATAATCTATACTGACAAGAGAATATCCTTTTGGTGCAACGAAGGATCTTCTAATCTCTTTCCCGAGTTCGCTTCTAATAGGAATGTTTTGTAAATTAGGGTTTGATGATGATAGCCTTCCTGTTGAAGTAACGGCCTGATTATAACTTGTGTGAATCCTACCCGTTTCTTCATTAACTAGAGCCGGTAGAGCATCAATATACGTGGACTGAAGTTTTGATAATTCTCTATACTCAAGAATCTTTTCTATGATAGGGTGTGCTGATTTCATTTTTTCTAGCATATCAGCCGCCGTAGAAATTCCTGTTTTTGTTTTTTTCAAGCCTTGTACTGATATTTTCATCTCATCAAAAAGAACTTCTTGCATTTGTTTTGGCGAGTTTATATTGAATTCTTTTCCTGATAATTTATAAATATCTTTTTCAATTATATTTATTTTCTTTTCTGTCTCGTTGTGTAATTTTTTAAGATAAGAAATATCAATAAGACAACCAATTCGTTCCATATAAACCAACACGTCGAGAAGCGGTCGTTCAAAACGATTATAAAAAGGCAAAATATCGCCTTCGTTACTCATCTTTTCTACTAGTTTATAATAGAGTCTGTATGTCATATCAGCATCTTCCGCTGAATACCACGCAACTTTTTCAAGTGGAACAGAATCCATACAAAGCTGCTTTTTTCCAACTCCTATCAACTCGCTGATTGGTTGCATTGTATATCCAAAATAATGAAAAGATAGTTTATCAAGTGATAGTGTGCGAGAACCAGGATCAAACAGATATGCGATTAAAAGAGTGTCTTTCTTTTTTCCTTTTAATTCGATTCCGTCTCTTCCTAATGCCTCGATATCATACTTTAGATTGTGCCCTATTTTTTCAATGGAATCATCTTCAATAATTTTCTTAATCTCAGCAAACCATTTTTTTGTTGGAAGTGTTTCCGTCCCTTCACCGCTCAAAGGAAGATAATATGCAATTCCTTCCTTCCAACAAAAACTAACACCAACAAGATGTGATCGAAACGGATCGATGTTTGTCGTTTCCGTATCAATAACAATTTCTTTTTGTTTTTTTATTTCTGAAATAAATTTATTGAATTTCTGTTCATCATCAATGCAAATATAATTTTGTTTTAATGGTGTTTTTTCAACTGTGTGTCCATGTATGGTATTTTTATTTGTTTGTTCTTTCTCTTTTTTTTCAGACATATCATCATCAACAAGTTTTTCTATATCAACACCAGCATGATCCGATGACCACTTAAGAACGCGTTGCATAAGAGACCGAAACTCGTATTTTTGAAGAACATTCTTTACTTTATCAATATCATAATCACCAAACACAGCCGCATCCATCGACCACTCGTTCATATCAACGTCCGTGAGTATTGTCGCGAGCATTTTTGATGTATAAGCGGATTCTTTTCCATTTCTTAGAAGCTCTATCATTCGTTCTTTTATCTTCCTGTCCTTTTCTATTTTTCCGCTTGAAAGTGCCTTATATATATCATCAAGTCCTCCATAAAGCAGAATTAGATCGGTTGCTGTTTTTTCTCCTATTCCTTTGATTCCAGGAATATTATCAGACGTGTCTCCTCGAAGCGCTTTATAATCAACTATGTGTTCTGGACCGAATCCGTATCGATCGACAACGGCCGGAGTAGTATATATACCGACATCCGACATTGTTTTGCGTGGCGCGTATACCAAAACATTATCTGTTACCAATTGTAATACATCATGGTCTCCTGTAATAATATAACAAATTGTATCCGCATCGATTTTTTGATGAACAATCGACCCAATCACATCATCTGCCTCAACACCTGCAATGCTGAATATAGGAATATTAAGCGCCTCAACAATTTCTTTTACCGGACCGAATTGATCATAAAGTTCATCCGGTTGACGTTCTCGGTGTGCTTTGTAGTTTTCGAATTGTTCATGACGAAATGTTTTTCCCTCAGCATCAAAAACAACAGCGACGTGCGTTGGTTGAATTTTTTCTATCGCTCCGAATAAAATTTGAAAAAAACCATATACAGCATGCACCAACCTTCCGTCGCTTGTGGTCAGTGGTGAAATCGCATGAAACGCTCGATGAACAAGCGCATTTCCATCAACAAGTGCTAAAATCTTTTTCGGTTGTTTCGTACTGGTTTTCGCCATATATAAATATAATTTCTACGCTGATTATACACCTTTTTACGAAAAATTGTATGTGTAAAAAACCCGTTTTATTGCATGATAATAATCAAGAACACAGACGTCTCGCACAAAACAAAAAGCGCTCTGTATATTACAAAGCGCTAATTAATCTTTCTTTTTATGTTGTGTTTTTTTTAAGCTGTTTGTACTTCTTTTTCCGGAAAAAACAAATGGTCATGAAACACGATACTCATTATTCCGTTTGGAATAGGATGCATTCTATCGTGTCCGTTTTCCCAACCTTCTTTTACAACAAGATTCTCATTTTCTTCCATTTCAATTAATCTGCCAACCAAGGACCATATAATATCTTTTTTGTTTTTGTTTGGTTGTCCGTCAAGAATATAATCGATAATATTTGCAAGTTTTTCTCCTGTTGGTGTTTTGTTTGCGTTAATTTTGCTTAAGTTTTCTATAATAGGTTCAAACCAGCGTGTAAATCTTTCTAGCTCATGGATTGTAAGACTTTTTTCTTGAAATAAGGCGTCAACAATATGCGCAACTCGTTTGTTTATTATGTGTAGTTTTTTGTTTCTGTCTACTATATCTCCTGTGTTCTTCACGATCTCGATTGTTTCATCTTCTTTTTCTCTAACAAGAGATTGTAGCTCATATATTGTTTTTTTGTTTTTTCTTATTACAAACAAACAGAGCGTGCAACAAATAAATAAAACTAATCCTATACCAATAAACACTGTGTACACACTATTATCAGGCACGAAAGCAATTGTTTCTTTTTGTTCTGAAATTGTATTAATGTTTTTGTTTTGTTTGTCTTTCTGAGATAATAAAAAAGCTTTTTCTTCTTTTAGTTTCTCGTTCTCCTTTAATAAAATTGTTAATTCGTTTACTTGATTCACACTTGTACCGCGAACGCTAATCGAATATACATATTTGCGCCAAGAATCAAGCGTAGGGATAAAAATCGTTTGTCCGGGGTGTATTGTTGCGTTCGCATCAAGATAATTATATGCGACAACATATTTGATAAAATCATCCGTCTTACACACATCAGAAGACCCATGAATCGATTCCGCTATTCCCATAATATATTCTCCCCGAGAAACAACGTGTTTTGTCATTGTTGGTTTAATTCCATCAGCAAACACTGTGTTTACAGCAAATAAAAAAACAACTACGGTTGTTGTATAAGTGCATAAATCTTTCATAAATACTTCCTTTTTCTTTATTTTGTTTTAAATTATTATATAAATGTTTTTTTCTTATTGTTTTTATCATTTTAAAACACTTGTGTCAATATGTTTTTGTATTAAAAAAGCCGCTTCTTATTGAAACGGCTTGTGTTGAACTTTTTTATTTTGTGTCTTGATTTAAATTTTTCAGCTCATTTGTTTTTTCTTCGAGTTGTTTGTTTAATTCATCTGTTTTGGCATCTTGTGTAGCTATATCTTTTTTAAGTTCTTCGTTTGTTGTTTTTAATTTATTGTTTTCTTCCTCTAGTTCTAAGATTCTTTGATCGCTTGGAATGGGTTTCCTTTTCTTATAATAAACAAGGAATCCTATACATAAACCTATTAACAAAATCCACGGAAGCCACAAAGAAAAACCCGATTTACCAACACCGTTATTCACCCCTCTGGAAAGAGAATCAAAACTTTCTCTAATGGTTTTTAAATTTTCTTTTAAACTGTCGTTTTTAGTTATATAACCGGAAATCATTTCGTCTTTATAAGAAATTATTGCATCCTTATTTCCAAGTTCCAACAAACAACTATCAACACGAGCTTGTAAAACAGATCTGGAAAGATACACGCCAGAGCCACCACCGGAACCTGATGAAAAGCTTTGGTTGTTTTTCTTTTTTTCTTCTTTTTTGGTTGTGTCTTTAACAACACCTTTCTTTTCTTCTTCGTCTTGTCCGAGAACAAGAATTTTTCCGTTCGAATCGTCTTTGATTTGGATCTTAATTTTTGATCCTTTTGTTTGTCCAGAAACTTGTTTTCCGTTCGTGTTTATAATAAACAACACGACAAAAAAACAAACCAGGGTGTTTGTTAACGTTTTCATGATACGCTCCTTTTGTCTTTAAAAAGACATTGTTTTTTAAATTGTAATTATTTTTTATTTAAAGTTTTTATCATCATATATTATATCTGTCAAACAATAATTGCAATAGCAACAAAAAACAAAAAAACGGCTCTAAAAAGCCATTTCTGAAAATTAATATTTTGTATTAGCTATAAAAACACTTTGATTGAAAGGATGGTGGTTCCGTCACGTCACTCGCGAGTGACGTGACCCGCCATGAGTGAGGAGCAAAGCGACGATCGACAGAAAGAATGGCCCCGCCATGAGTGAGAGGAGCGAAGCGACGATCGACAGAAAGAATGGCCCCGCCATGAGTGAGGAGCGA
>CAZGFX010000004.1:0-43811 GCA_964524845.1 uncultured Gammaproteobacteria bacterium | reverse complement strand
AATTTTGTCCGTTACGAACGAAGTGAGATACGAGGACAAAATTTTTGTATGTGGGTGTTTATAATACTAAAATAAGATTTTTGTATGTGGTCGTTTATATTGCGGAACAATTTAAATAATAAGCCCATATGCAACAAATTTTGTCCGTTACGAACGAAGTGAGATACGAGGACGAAATTTTTGTATATGGGCGCTTATCTTACCAAGGTGGAAATCATTAAATAATAAGCCCATATGCAACAAATTTTGTCCGTTACGAACGAAGTGAGATACGAGGACGAAATTTTTGTATATGGACGTTTATAATACTAAAATAAGATTTTTGTATATGGGCGTTTATCTTACAAACCAAAAAACAGATCAATAATCTCTTAGTTTTCTAACCTCATCATGTTCTTTTATTTTCTCAAGGGCTTTTGCCTCAATTTGACGAATACGCTCACGAGTCACACCAAACTCCTGCCCAACCTCTTCAAGTGTATGAGCAATTCCATCCATGAGCCCAAACCTCATCTCAAGTATTTTTTGTTCACGAGGAGACAGATCTCCTATAATTCTTTCTACGTGATCTTTCAAAAGCCTGAGAGAAGCAACCTTGTCAGGAGAAATTGACTTCTCGTCTTCTATAAAATCACCCAAAACACTCTCGTCTTCGTCATCATTTCCAACCGATGCATCGATCGATACTGAAGACTGTGATATTTTTATAATATGATGAATTTTTTCAACCTCAATACCCATTTCAGCAGCTATTTCTTGAGGAAGAGGCTCTCTTCCGAGTGTCTGAATAAGTTGACGTTCAACTTGTTGAAAATGATTTATTGTTTCAACCATGTGCACTGGAATACGAATAGTTCTTGATTGATCCGCAAGTGCGCGCGTAATAGCTTGACGAATCCACCATGTAGCATACGTCGAAAACTTGTATCCTTTTCGATAATCAAATTTATCAACAGCTCTATCAAGACCAATATTTCCCTCCTGAATCAAATCAAGAAGCGTCAATGATCTTCCAACAAATTTCTTCGCAATACTAACAACCAAGCGAAGATTTGATTTAATAAGCTTCTGACGAGCCTCTATATCTCCCATGTCTTTCCTTTTCGATAAAGACACCTCTTCTTCAGAAGAAAGAAGTGGGGTTTTACCTATTTCTCGCAAATACATTTGTATTGAATCTGTCGAAATATCAGATAAATCATATTGCTTTTTCGCATCACGATTGACCCCAACAGACTTCAATATCTCATCGTGTTTTCCATCAATGTCTAGAAGCCCCGTATCATTGAACGCGATCGCTACCCCCATGATATCAAGCCTATCTAGAAAATCATCATATAATGGAACACAGTTTTCAACAAAAGGAAAAGCACGAGCAATTTCTTGTTCTGTTATAAAACCTCTCATCCTTCCTTTTTTTATAAGTTGATCTAGTACTACCTCTGTTGGAGGAGTAATTAAAATTCGTTCTTCTGTTTTAATTGTTTTTGAGGAAACAATTTTTTCTTTTTTTTGTTTATGTGGTTTATTTTTTGCTTTTGAAGATACCTTTGCTACTGTTTTTTTAATTACTGATTTTATTTTCGAAGAAGTTTTTATTTTTTTATTCTTGGATGTTGTTTTTTGCATGCACGCGTAATTAAACTATTAAAATAATAGGGTACAAAAATGTACTGAAACTCAAAAATGCATTCGGCTAAAACTGGCTCGATTTTAACTCCTTTTTCAAAAAACCGCAAGAGGACTAAGTATCCAGATCTTTAAGCTTTTTTTGAATCTCTTGATTTATGTCGGTTTTTATTCTAGGAAGTTCGTATTTATACTCATTATCAGATGAAATAAACACCGTATTTGACAATACTACAAATTCCTTTAATAAATCTTTTTGTGACAACTCTTTCAATTCTTCCTCAATGATTACAAATCCGGTAAGAAGTTTTCTCTCTTCGAGTACACGATTAAGAGTCGTGATGTCTGAAATTTCTTTTAATAAATCCTTATATTCATGAAAAGTGTCGAGTTTATACAAGTCAATATAACGATTTACCAAATCTCGGATATATTCGTCTATCGACATAATAACAAACAATCGAAGTACATACTCGTCAAAATTTCTTTTTTTACCATCAGATATATTTGTTTTACTGGAAAAGGATTGCGATGACCCACGAGCATTAACCGACAAATCCTTTTGCTGACTTCTTTTTGTATTTTGTAAAATTGAACGAAGAACATCGTCTGGAACCGAAACTAGGGTACTTAATTTTTGAATATAATGAGATTGCACGACAGGATCTTGAATTCGAATAACGAAAGATAAAAATTCCTTAACAATTTCCCTTTTTCCTTCCGCGCTTGTAATTGAAAATTGTTTCTTAAGAATTTCCAAATATAAATCAAGTATCGGAACTAGTTTTGTAGTCGCGCTATTCCACACAGAAGCGTCAGTACGAATACACTCGTCTGGATCTTTTCCTGATGGAAGTATGATCGCATACACATCAAAACCATTATCCCACAAAAGAGAGAGACTTCTTATGGCCGCCTTGAGTCCGGCCACATCAGAATCAAAACACAGTGCAACTTTTTTCGTATATCGACCAAGAAGATCTAGTTGTTTTTGTGTAAGTGCAGTACCTGATACTGCTACCACATTTTTTACACCGACTCGATGACTGGCAATTACGTCCATCTGCCCTTCTACCAATATCACATGTCCGATTTTTTTTATATGTTCTTTAGCTAAATTTATACCAAATAAAACAGCGCTCTTATCATAAACTTCAGTCTGCGGAGTATTTACATACTTTCCTTCATGTTCGTTTGAAATAATAATCCTTCCTGAAAAGCCTAAAATCTGCCCGTGCACATCACATAACGGAAACATGATTCGACCACGAAACCGATCATAAAAACCCGATGATTTTTCACTTCGAACAGTAAGTCCGGCTGAAAATACAATATCGTCGGAAAAACCCTTTTTCTTTAGAGCCAAAGAGAGTGCCGACCAATCATCAGGAGCATAACCAATATTAAAAGTTTCTATATCTTCTTTTGTAATTCCACGCTGCTCACAATATTTACGCGCATCCGCACCATGTTCACTTTTCAAAACAGCTCCCCAATATTCTCCTGCCATCATGAGTGCTCGAAAAAGTAATGTTCTGCGAGTATTTTCAACTTGGTTTTGTTCTACTATCACACCTGCTTTCTGTGCAAGCACGCTAAGCGCTTCACCAAACTCCATTCCCTCATACTCCTCTAAAAATGTAAAAATATCTCCTCCTTTCCCACACCCAAAACAATGCCACATCTTCTTATCATCAGATATTACAAAGGATGGGGTTTTCTCATTATGAAAAGGGCAAAGCGCCTTCTTCACACTACCGCGCTGAACAATATTAATATATTCTCCGAGCACTTCGGAGACTGATAAACGTTCTTTTATTTCTTTGATTGTATCATTATTCATTTTTTGAAGACCGATTTCCTTTTCCTTTCATAATAAGAGCCAAAAGAAGAATACCCGAAACAACAGCTAATACTTTCGTACTCGTAGGAAGTCCGTTCCATGTTTTTTTGCATGCCGTAACCACATCGTGTGCACGATCTTCAAAATCATCGAGGTGTTCTTTTATTTCTTCCCTCGCTTTACTCTTCACTGTTTTCAAAACCTTCCTCCCTTCATCGAGAACTTCTTCCAATTCAGTGTGTACTTCATTATCATATTTTCCAAACATATATTATAAATTATGTTTTTATTGTCTATAATTAGACATGTCTGGAAATAGTATAGCATAAAAAATATATTTTTCATTATAATTAATGTAAACAACCTGAATAAACACTGAATGAATAAAAAAAGCCCTTTATTATGTCTATAATAAAGGGCATGCTCAATTTCTACGCCGACTCGAGCCGATTTGAGATTTCGGTCTCAGGCTACATCAATATACGATTTTAATTCGTTATACGGTATACGCATATGTGCGCACCGAGAACCCTCTGGTTGAATGACCTTTCCTACAAATCGAAACGCTGGATCGATCGACTGATTAACTGCTCCGACTAAATCAAGCTCAATCTCCTTGTAATCGGTTTTTTCGAATCCAAGATTTAGTACACGGAAACACTCATCATTAACACGAATTGTCTTTCCTCGAAATTTTTCAAGAATAGATTTTCGTATTTGACATGCGTTTTCTTGAGTACAAAGAGTACTTGAAGATGATGGTTTTTGTTCTTTACAAGTCGACTGTGCTCCGCCTGGTTCTTGACCCATACTTACTACTCCTAGTTTTGTTATAGAATGATGTTTATTAAGGAACAAAAAACACACTGTAAGTGTGTATTTGATTTTATCAATTGGAATTATACCAAACCACTAGATGGTTGTCAAAACAAGTAAAATAAAGGTCTAGATCAAAAGATATTTATATAGTAATTATCTTAACTGTATTCACGAAGCCTTTTTCTCTAAGTGGATGATGAAGAGCAATAACGACTTTTTCTCCTTTTCCGGCTATCTTTTTTGAGAGAACAAGTTTCCGTATTTCTTTTTCATATCCCAAAAGATCCATACTTCTTCTATCTTGAAAATATGCTGTGATGCCCCATGTTAGAGCGAGTTGTCGAAGTGTAACTTCATTCGATGTTAATGATATTATGTTGGTTTCTGGTCTGAATTTGGCTATTATGCGAGCAGATCTACCTGAGTCAGTACCAACAATAATTGCCTTAGCATTACTACTAGTAACTAAACGAAATATTGAATCAGCCACAACATCCTCTGAGTTCATTCCTTCTTCAATCCATGGATGATACACGTTATCCGCCGAAGAGCTCTCCGCTTCACGAATAATCGAGTTCATTATCGTAATAACTTCCACAGGATATTTCCCATTTGCCGTCTCTCCTGACAACATGACAGCATCTGTATGATCAATAATAGCATTAGCAACATCCGTAACTTCCGCACGAGTCGGACGTGGATTTACAATCATTGACTCAAGCATCTGTGTTGCAACTATAACAGGTTTGTTATGTGCGACACATAAATTAATAAGCCCTTTTTGATAAAATGGAATTTTTTGAATCGGAACCTCAAGACCAAGGTCACCTCTTGCAATCATTATGCCATCAGCAACACTCAAAATCTCCTCTATATTATCAAGTGCTTCTTGTCGTTCAATTTTTGCAATTACATGTACTGGGTGTTTACCTATTTCTTTTTTCACAGTTTCGATGTCTTTGGCGCATCTTACAAAAGAAAGCGCTATCATATCAATACCATGTGATAATCCAAACTTAATATCTTTTTTATCTTTGTCAGTAACCACATTCACACTTATTTTCGCACCCGGAGTATTGATACCTTTATGAGATGTTACTGTGCCTGTTGTTAGTGCTTCAACGACAAGTTCTCCTTTTTGTACAGATTGTACTCTAAACTCAAAAACTCCGTCAGCAATTAAAATAGTATCTCCTTTTTTAAGATCTTTTGAAAGATCATATTGTATAGGAAGTGATAAAACACCATTTTTGCCCTGAAGTTTTTTAAATTGAGATTGGCTCACAAATCTCATAACATCCCCTTTTTTAAACGAAACACCCTCTTTTGGAAGCTCTCCTACACGAATTCTTGGGCCCTGAACATCTTGGAGAATTGCCACTTCTTTTTTACAGGCGCGCGCCGCTTTTCGAATATTTTTTATAAGCAAAGCATGATTATCATATGTACCATGTGAAAAATTAAGTCTAGCAACATTCATACCAGCTTTAATCATGGCGCAAAGCGTTTCATACTTCTCAGAAGCCGGACCGATGGTCGCGACAATTTTTGTTCGTTTATCCATAAATAGAATATTATTGTTGGTCTTTTATCGTGACCTTAATTACATTTCTCTCTTTTTTCTCTTCTGGCTTAGAAGGTGTTTGAGCATGAAAAGCGGCGCGCGCCGGTTCTTTTTCCGATGATACATACGCCGATGCTTTCTCATGAGCTGTTTTCACCGCACTTGTAACTACTCCCAAAGCTCTGCTTGCACGATTATTACGAAACAATAAATACACACACCACCCTATAATTCCACCTATGACAGCCCAGTGAATAGGTTCACGAATCAGATTGATAAGCGACCATAGTTTTGGAGTCCATATTATTAAAAAAATTGCGTTCATAATTCCAATTACACCGCCCATAAATGCTCCTGCAAAAAACATATCGAGCGAAGATGGTGATCGAAGAAATTTATATACTCGCCAACTTCCAATTCCAATTGCGAAACATAGAAAAATAATAATAAGCCATGTAAAAAGATTTTCCGCTGAATAAAAATATACGTCACGAAGAACCGTACACAGAATACCAATAACGACGACTCCGTACACATATACGCGAATTATTTTCCAAAATTCAAAAGATGTTAGTGACAAAAAACGAGTTCGTTGTGCTGATTGCATAGTATTCATATGGCATAATTATAACAGAAAGCGCGTTTAAATAAAACACGGCCCATAAAAAAGAGCCGTGTTTTTCAAATTTTTTGTATTAGGTATTACATCATCATATCGTGCCCATGCCCTCTGTGTCCATCATCTTCTTTGTCTTTTTTTGGAAGATCTGTAACAACAGCCTCTGTTGTAAGAAACATCGAAGCTATTGATGCTGCGTTCTGAAGCGCAATACGAACCACCTTCTTCGGATCAATGACACCAGCTTTTACAAGATCCTCCATCTCATTTGTAAGTGCATTAAATCCAAAATTATCTTTCGTGTCTTTAACTTGTTGTGCAATAACAGCACCATCCTGTCCTGCATTAATCGCAATTTGACGAATTGGCGCTTCAAGAGCACGTTTTAAAATATCAAGACCAATTCTTTCTTCCTCGTATTCGGTTTTTACGGAATCAAGCACTGACAGGCTTCTAAGAAGTGCTACTCCTCCTCCAACCACAATACCTTCTTCAATTGCCGCGCGAGTTGCATTAAGCGCGTCTTCGATACGATCTTTTATTTCTTTGATCTCAACTTCGGATGCCGCACCAACTTTCAATACAGCAACTCCTCCAGTAAGTTTTGCTAGACGCTCTTGCAACTTCTCTTTATCAAAATCAGAAGTCGCGTTTTCGATTTCTTTCTTTATTGCATCAATACGCATTGTTAAAGCCGTCTCGTTGCTTTGTCCTTCAATAATTGTTGTTTTCTCTTTCGTCGCAATTACCTTACGTGCGTGACCAAGATCATCTAGAGTAACATCCTCAAGTTTCATTCCAATATCTCCAGTAATAAATGTTGCTCCTGTAAGCACGGCTATATCCTGAAGCATTGCCTTTCTTCTGTCTCCAAAAGCAGGTGCTTTCACAGCTAGTGAATTAAATGCTCCTTTAAGTTTGTTGAGCACAAGAGCGGTCAATGCCTCCCCATCAACATCGTCAGCAACAATCACAAGCTCTTTTCTGCCTGACTGAGCTATTTTTTCTAAAATAGGTAGAATTTCCGTAATTGCTGAAACTTTTTTGTCTGTAACCAAAATATATGGATTATCATAACTAGCTTCCATACGAGCCGGATCAGTAACCATATAAGGAGAAACAAACCCTTTATCAAACTCCATACCTTCAACAACATCTATTGTGATACCAAAGCTCTGAGACTCTTCAACTGTGATAACTCCGTTTTCTCCAACCTTTTTCATAGCATCGGCAATATGCTTTCCTATTACAGGATCATTTGCTGCAATAGAGGCAACTTGAGCAATTTTTTCAAAGTCTCCTGATACTTTTATTGCCATCGACTCTAAATTTTTAATAATTCCAGCAACTCCTTTTTCAATACCATGACGAATCATCATAGGATTTGTGCCAGCAGTAACATTTTTCAAACCCTCACTCACAATTGACTGAGTAAGAATTGTCGCTGTTGTTGTTCCGTCTCCTGCCTCATCATTAACTTCCGACGCAACCTCTTTCACAAGTGCCGCGCCTATATTTTCAAACTTATCTTCGAGTTCTATTTCTTTTGCGACAGTCACTCCGTCTTTTGTAACAACAGGGGCTCCGTATCCTCTATCAAGAATAACGTTTCGTCCTTTTGGACCGACTGTAACACGCACCGCGTTTGCGAGTTTATCAACACCCGCTTTTATTTTCTGACGTGCATGTTCATCAAATAATATCTGTTTTGCCATACGTTTTCTTTAATTACATTTAATTATTATGCTGAAATTGTCGCGATAATATCGTCTGCATCAATTATGTAAAGTATTTCTCCATCAATCTCAAACTCATTCGGAGCATATCGCTTAAAAATAACCTTCTCACCAACTTTCACATCAATTGCCATACGATCTCCTTTTTCGTTTCTTTTTCCAGGACCAACAGCAAGTACCTCCCCTTGTTCGGGTTTCGTCTCTTTCGAAGGAAGCAAAATTCCCGATTTTGTTTTTTCATCAGTCTTAAGTGGCTTGATAACGACTTGATTTCCAAGTGGTTGAATAGTAAGCATAGGCTATTTATTATTAATTGTTAGTATAATATAGTATGATTTTAGCAATCTTGGTCTTTGATTGCTAATCGTTCGTAAGTATATAAATCTAACGAACGCATGTCAATAAGACAAAATTGTTATATGAGAATTGTATTTTTTCATTTTTAAATATTTTAAAAAAGCCATAAAATATAGTTTTGTTTAATTTAATTGATTTTTTTACATCTTTGTGATATAATTTATAACAATGTATAATATAAGGCGCTTATGACAGCTTTTTCACCGAAATTCGAACACAACGAAAACATAATAAACAAAGAACCTGTTTCAAAAAAAACAGATAATTTTGATTTGTCTAAAAAATACACTGATATAGACAAATCAACGATGGATATAAAAAATTACCTTATAAACGAACAGCTTAACAATGCTATTGAAAACATAGAAAAATCCAAAACAATAGAAGATGAAGATATAAAAAAAGAAATAGACTCAATATCTGACAAAAAAGAAAAAAATAGTTTGTTTGAATTTTTCACTCGTTGGGGCAAAAGAGGTTTGGTTATTGCAACACTACTGATAGGAAGTAAGTCTGTGCAAGAAAGTTCGGCTGATTATGATTTTTCATCGCCTGAACCAGATGGAAAAACAGAATATGTGAAAGATTTCGGAGAAAAAGAATTTGAATTTCCTGAAATAACAATTTATGGACACCGAGACGAAAAGACAGATAGTATATTAAATGCGCTTTCTGGAAATATAAGTCTAGAACAAAAATTTGAAATTCAAAAAGAAAGAAATATTGAAAATTATGAATCTCGTTTACAAAAAATAAAAGATGTATACGAGAAAAGAGTGACAAATTTAAATAATTTCTCTCATTATATTACTGATGACATGTTTAATGTTTTATTATTAAAAGATGGTAGCGATGAACAAAGAAAAAAAATATTAGAAGAATATATACTGGAAGAAAACAAATATATTAAATCGATGAAAAACACCGATCCTAATAAATCATTTCTTGCACAAAAAACAAACGAAGAAACTACTGTTGTAGACGGTCTTATAAAAAACGATGTCTTAAAAAATACAAACGACTCTATTTCATATTGGAAAAATATATCCTTTGATAAGTTTTCAAAAGATTCGCATGAAAACTTTTGGAAAGATATTGAAAACGAATTTTCTGCTGAAAGATACGAAAAAGTGTGGACATTACATTTCAAAAATGGAAACCCAAATATCCGCAGTCTTGAAAAAGATGATGGCGACGCATCAAACAGTCCTATACGAGAATTTCTCGATACGGATGGAAATGCATATTATGATGTTCTTACAAACACTATGTATATTCCCACCGAACAAAAAGAACCGGTATTACATACATGGCTTGCTGAACTTGCGCATGCAAAACAGTTTAATGAAAAACCATTATTAAGTACATTGAGAAGTGCCGTTGGTTTTCTGGCAACTTTTCCAAATTATAATTATCAATATGATATACCAGGTACAGTTGAATACGAAGCTCATAAAGAAATTCAACCAAAACTAACAAATATTGTTTTGCCCAAAGACAACGATGTAAAAAATTGAATTTAAGCCAAAAAATAAAAAGAGCCGCTAGATTACGAACGGCTCTTTTAATATTTAATTTTACTCTGCTAAAAGTTCTCTTGTTTTTTTCTCAAAAAGAATTATTAATTTATATGGAAAACTCTCCTTTTTCAACGCTTTCAAAAAATCATTTGAGATGTTATCTTTTGATAATTTTGCAAGAATGTTTTCAACCCTTTTTATAATAATTTTTTCTGGTTGTGAATTTGGGACGGTGTCATTAATAAAAGAAAATAGTTTAAAAAAAGATTTTGTTTCGATAACTATTTCTTCCATTCTTTTTTCAATTAATTCTTCTGGTCCATTCATGATTTGAACAGTCCTCCAAAATGACAAAAGCGTAGAAAATTCTTTAATTTTTGGAAGAATCTTGATTAATTCTCGCTCTACTTCTTGCTTTGAGTTATTTTTTAAGTTTTCTCTTTTCTCTATTCTCCAATCAGTTACTCGATTATAAAGTATTTCTCTAATCTTTTGAATTCGTAGTTCTTTTTGTTTGTCTGGTGACGGAACACAATTAACAAAAGATAATAGAATACTTTTTGTTTGTTCGTTGTCTAATGTGTTCTTTTGCTTTCTCATTTTTTCTCCTTTTGTTTTATTTCATTGTTATTTAAAAAATTTATTTGTCATATCATAATACTAATAATTGTTTATTTAGTCAAGTGTTTAAAATGCCCTCATATTAGCCAGTTTGTCTTTATTATTTTTAAAACTTTTTGGATGCCTATAAGGCAAAAATACTATATAATACACATGATATGGACTTATCCACAAAAATAGCTGATCTTACGCGCGTTGGGAAAACAACAGCAGGAAGACTCAAAAAACTGGGTGTTACGACAGCCGGCGACCTTTTAAATCTCTTTCCACACCGATATGAGGATTATCGAGATATAACCCCAATTAATCAACTCTCAGATGGAGTGCAGACCACTGTAAAAGGAATGATAGAGATAGTAAACGGAAGACGAAGCAAATTAAAACGCATGTCACTAGTAGAAGCGCTTGTTCGCGACGATACGGGAACCATAAAAATAATCTGGTTTAATCAACCTTATTTAAGCAAACAAATTCTTCGCGGAGAAGAATATTATTTTTCCGGAAAAATAAAAACGGAATACGGACAACACACACTCATCAATCCATCATTTGAAAGAGTCGGTCTCCCGACACGCAACACCGCCAGAATACTTCCGGTATATCCTCTTACAGAAGGTTTAACACAAAAACAAATTCGCTTTCTTGTTTCACAGGCGCTTCCGGCGGCGCGTGAATACGAGGAGATGCTTCCTGACACCCTACTAAAAAAATATCGCTTTCCATACATCAAAGACGCATACAAGTATATTCACGCGCCGCTTTCAATCGAAGACTATGAAATCGCTCATAATAGGTTTGTATTCACGGAACTTTTTCTATTTCAGCTCATATCACAAAGAATGAAACACAGGACATCAAATGAAACCGCATTTCAAATTCCTATAGAAACAAGCGAGGTGAAAAAATTTATCGAATCTCTCCCTTTTACTCTAACCAAAAGCCAGAAAATAGCCGCATGGGAGATTATCAATGATATGGCTCGACCAATTCCGATGTCTAGAATGCTCATAGGAGATGTCGGATCCGGAAAAACACTTGTGGCGGCTATAGCATTGTTACATGCGTCAATTAATAAAAATCAGGCCGTTCTCCTAGCCCCAACGGAAATACTTGCGGAACAGCATTATTCTACATTCAAAAAAATATTTGCTGGCACACCTCTAAGACTCGGCTTATACACCAGGTCTCAGCACAGATGTATTACTCTTGATATTGCTGACCAAGTAGATACGGATATGGTATCGAAAAAAACACTTATCGAAAAAATTAAAAAACAAGATGTTGATATTATTATCGGTACTCATGCAATTCTGCAAGAAGAAATAAAATTTAAACAGCTTGCACTGGTAATTGTTGACGAACAACATCGATTCGGAGTTGAACAACGCGGAGGACTTCTAAAAAAACAGAAGAAGGTTCCTCATTTTCTATCAATGACCGCAACTCCGATTCCTAGAAGCCTCGCTCTTTCTCTTTATGGACATGTTTCCATAAGTATTTTAAATGAACTTCCTCCTGGACGCGTTCCAATTGATACTGCGCTTTTCCCTCCGACACATCATAATGAAGCACACGAAAAAATCAGAGAAGAAATAAAAAAAGGCAGACAAGTTTTTGTAATTTGTCCATTAATTGACGAGTCGGATACTCTCGGAGTCCAGTCTGTAACCGAAACATACAAAAAATTATCAGATGATATATTTCCAAATTATTCTATTGCCGCACTTCATGGAAAACTCAAGCCAAAAGAGAAAAATGAGATCATGGAGCGATTTACTCGCAATGAAATTAACATATTAGTATCAACGTCTGTAATCGAGGTTGGTATTGATATCCCAAACGCAACAATAATGACGATTTTGGGAGCAGAACGATTCGGACTTGCTCAGCTTCATCAGTTTCGTGGCCGTGTAGGTCGCGGCGAGCACCCGTCTTATTGTTTTCTTCTCCCTTCGATGTTCACACACCAGAGCGATTCACGCCTCCGCATGCTTTGTACGACACGAGATGGATTTAAACTCGCAGAATACGATTTGAAAAACCGTGGAATGGGAGATCTGTATGGACTTCGCCAATCAGGAATGGACGAGCTACTTTCATACGCATCTTTTGATGATATTCAACTAGTAGAAAAAGCGCATCATGATGCTGAAATTATAGTTGATGAAGACCCCGAACTAAAAAATTTCCCTATTTTGAAAAAAGTAGTCGAGGAAAAAGAAAAACACATACATTTGGAATAACTTTTCAAAGTCATCTAGATTAGCCGATAGGTATATTCGGTCGAGATGATAATTTCAGCATCTGCCGTGTAACTTTTAACTACATTGTCATGCTGAACTCGTTTCAGCATCTGCCGTGTAACTTTTAATAATACTAGAAATTAGGTTTTTCTAGAAAACAATGTATCAAGATAGATCCTGAAACGGGTACATAGATCCTGAAATAAATTCAGGATGACATTATTCAGGATGACATTGTTCAGGATGACAAGGTCAGTTCAGGATGACATTGTTGGTTCAGAATGACGATGTGTAATAACCCGCAATTCGCAATCCGCAATTCGTTCACCCTGTGAAATAAGATTCGAAACAGGTTGAGGTTTTGTTTATAAATTAATCAAAAATAATTGATTAAACATATATAATAGTAAAAATTAATCCGAATCTTAATTTCAGGATGAAATTATTTCACAGGATAAATTCGTAATTTCCCCTTCTCGTAATTCATAATTGTTTTCCTCCTCTCGTAATTGTTCTTCCTACAAAACTTTCTCAATTGCCTCTTTAATATTTGAAACTTGGATTACATCCATACCGCTTGGGATTTTTTCTATTTTTGAAACAGGAGCGATGCATTTTCGAAACCCAATTTTATACGCGTCATTAATACGACGTTCAATATGAGAAACTGAGCGCACCTCACCACTTAAGCCAACCTCTCCTATAATAATATAATTATCTTTTAATGGAATATCCTTCGCTGAACTTGCGATAGCTATTATCTCTGCTAGATCTGCAGCGGGTTCTCGAAGTTTAAATCCGTTTGCAACGTTGCAATACACATCATAAGACGAGAGATCAATATTTCCTCGTTGTCCAAGGACAGCCAGAAGAAGCTGGAGTCTGTTCAACTCAACTCCTACGGCGGCTCGTTTCGGATACCCGAAAGTAGTACGAGTTGTCAGCGCTTGTATTTCCACAAAAAAAGTCCTTTTCCCATCAACAACACACGTAGTTACACAACCCGCTGAAAGTGGTGTACCGAGACGAAGAAACAATGCAGTGGTGTCCTCAACTCCGATAAGTCCGTTTTCTTTCATCTCAAACACACCGACCTCGTCTATCGAACCAAATCTGTTCTTAACGGCTCTGACAATTCGATAATGCCCTTTTGGATCCCCTTCAATATATAAAACAACATCTACCAGATGCTCGAGAGACATGGGACCTGCTACGTTTCCGTCCTTCGTTACATGTCCAATCAAAACAATGGGGATACCTGTTTCTTTCGCAGTATGAAGAAGTTTTGTCGTACACGCTTTTATCTGAGATATACTTCCCTCCTCACCTGAAACTCCAATAGAATGAATAGTCTGAATTGAATCAACAACAACGAGCGACGGCTCGGCGCTTCTTATAGTAGCGATAATATCTTCAACCGCGTCTCCTTCTATAAAAAGAAGCTTTTGATCAGTGGCGCCGAGCCGTCGCGCCCTAGATCCAACCTGAGAAACACTCTCTTCTCCTGAAACATATAAGACCGGTTTCTTGTATTTGAGAGCGATTCTGTGCGCGACATCAAGTATAAGCGTTGATTTACCAATACCAGGATCTCCACCAAACAATGTTATTGATCCTTCCAGAATGCCTCCTCCAATCACTCGGTCAAACTCCTCAATATCACTTATATATCGAGTGGCGGTGCTCTCTTTGTCACCAGAAACCAACGAAACTGGTTTCTTCGCGATACCAATCTGCGTTTTTGATTCTTCCTGGCGAATTCCAATAACAACAGATTCGTTTGGAATACTTCCCCACGAACCACATTCTTCACAACGCCCAGTCCATTTCGGATATTGGGCATCGCATTTTGCGCAAACATATACTTGTGTTGATGACTTTGCCATTGTTCTTTACTTCTTCTCTGTTGTAGCATTTTTTATCGCGTTCAGCAATGCAGGCACACTTATAACGCCACTATATTTTATTGAATTAATATATAAAACCGGTGTTTCTGTTATGTTCAAAGACTCTTGTGAAAGCAAGCTGTTTGATGCAATGGTATTTTTTGTATTTTTATCATTTAAACAAAGCGTAAATGCCTCATTATTAATATTTAAATTTTTTGCTATCTGTGTATACAAATCAGTTGATATACGAGCTTGGTTTGCGAACAAAAGTTCAGAAAATTCCCAAAACTTTCCTTGTTGCTGAGCACATCTGGCGGCAGTTGCGGCAGAAAGCGAGTTCGTGTGTGCTGTGTTAATAATATCTTTCCAAACCCATCTTACATCATTTTCTTTCTGACGAATAATTTCCTTAATAACTATATGTGCTTCTTTACAAGCTTCGCATTGAAATTCTCCATATTCAATAATTGTGATCGGAGCCGATGTAGACCCAATTGCAGGATCACTTGATAATATTACAGGTGTTTTTTCTTTAACTTCAGAAGTTGTTTCTTGTTCTGTTTTTTTTGTGTTTTTATTTGAAATAAATATATCGTTTTCTGTTTTTATAACTTCAGTATAAAAATAAAGGCCAACTAGACCCAAAAATATCGTTCCAAAAAAAACGATTGCCACAGTATTTTCCTTCATATTTATAATTACGGTAATCGAATACTATTTAATGTTCCTGTTCTCCCATCAGTGAAAAAAATAGTTTTTTCATCATCTGAGAGAAAAAGGTTTTTCATATTTATAGTATCAGCGCTCTCTGTGTTATTGATTGGAAGCGCCATAAGTTCCGATTTAATTGTTTTCAAATTAACTCGATACAGGACATCGGCAGTAGTATCAACAGATCCGCTTTTTAACATTCCTGCGCCATCTGGGAGTGTTTTCGGAACTGCACAATACACATATGTATCATTCTTATCAAACACACATTTTTCTGCCCAAGTCAAAAGCCCTGTATCCTGACGATCAAGTCCGAAATCCTCTCCTTCTGAGTCTCCTGTTGATATCCATAAACGCGGTTTATATGAATCAACACCGGTAAACGAACTATATAGAAGATATTTGCCTGTTGAGCTCCATTTCGGTTCAACACCAAAACCATCTGTTACAGCGGCACTGAAATTCTCACCGTTTTGTCCTATAAAATATATATATGAACCATATGCATCATGAGATTCACGGACAGTAGCAACCACTTTACTCGAAGGAGAAAATTCAATTTTTACCTTATCTTGTTTTTTGCCTATATATTCAACGAATCTTATATCTCGTCCATCAGAAGATACTGTTCCTATATAATGCTCGTTTGTGTTCCCTGTAATCCATTTGAACGCGACTCTACCGCCATCTTTTGAAAAAGAAAATTCTTGCATCTCTTTGGGCAGTGTTACTTGTTTTTTTGTTTGAAAATTATAAATTACATTGCTTCCGTCCGGAAACTCGATCACAGCCTTATCGCCTTGTGAAGCCCAAGATATGTTGTCTGCATTTGGAAACACTGTATCAGACAGTGATTGAACTGTGTTGTTTTTACCAACTTTAAAAAACTTACCATCATCTTTATTATAATATGTCACAGCATTAAATGCAGGAGAAACGGATGGAGCCAAAACAGGAGCAAGAGTTAATGGCTGTATAACAGTCTCCTCTCCTTCTGCGATGTTTTCAGCAGGAGGAACTGTAGGAATTTCTGTTGGGATTTCTTCTTCTCCTACTACGCCACCTGGGATTGTTGGTGTCGGAGTTTCGCCAGGCACGGTTGGTTTTCCAACTTCAAACTCTTCTTCTTTACCAGGAATTGTTCCAAATCCTCCTGGTGTAGGTGTCACTTCCTCTCCTGGTGTCACTGTTGGAAAAACAACTCCTTCTTCTGCGCGAAAGAAAAGAAAATAAATAAGAAATGCGAGTCCAAACACAAGAACCACGAACCCAACCACAATAAGTATCTTTCTAGTTCTTTCGGACATATAAATTATTATTTTATTTTACAATCAAAATATTCGTATCCATCAGGACCAGGACCTGTTGACTTCATCTCACAAGTCTTTCCGTTCGAACCTCTTACCTGATTACATGCGTTTCCTATAACGTCATACACAAATTCATTTTTTTTCTTTGTGCCACTCTTAGTCAAAAAATCCTTCCATAAACCACTTGTGCTAACCTCTCCTCGATAAACCGTACCACCAGAATGAACGACGATATTATTCATAAAAATCTCGCACGGATTCGCTGTCAAATCTTCTGTTCCATCTTGTTTTTTTGTACTTATAAGTATTGGAAACTTTTCATATCCTAAGAATGTATAACGAACGCTTGCACATTTTTTATTATCCGTGTTATAAACACAATTAAATTCTTTTGTAGCTCCTTTAAATTGAAAAAGTTGACAATATTCGTTTTTTCCTTTGTCCGAACTAAGTACTTTCTTAAGATTCTCTATTTGCTCTTTCGAACCTTCTGATAAAATACTCGTGAGGTTACTTGGAGAACTAAATAATGCTGTAAAAAGTGTTTTTTGTTGTGAAAACCATGAATCAAAAGAGTTTGCAATTATACCCATGTTGATGGTCGCGCAACTTTCTGAAGCCTTTGAAACAGAGACACACTGACCGCTCGCTGTACAGCCCTCGTTTGGATCCGAACAAACAAAACCATCGCATGCTTTTGTATCTAAATCTCCCCCTACAAATATTCTACCATTATTTACACCCATTACTCCTGAATCATTGAATTGTTGAACTGTTAATTCTTTTGATCCACAAAGCCATCCTTTGTGTTTTGTGGAATTTTCTCTAGCAATTTTTTCTATGTTTGGAGAATTATATGGCGCAAAAGTAAATTTGGCACAACTGCCTTCGTTATTGGTAAGTGCAGGAAATGTATAAATTTCTCTTAATTCAAGTTGTACTAGATCTGGATTAATAAAATATAATATAGAGTATGAAAAAATACCTATAAGAACACCTATGACAGCGCCCTTAATACGCTCTTTCGACTTACTGATTGTAGAGCTGTTTCCTCCTGATGCAATCCACCGAGCACCAGCAATTATAATAACACACAACGAAACTATTATTGATGCGCCAATAAAAAATATAAAAATATGTTGGATATAAGAAGCAAGACCTCCTACTAAATACTCTCCTGTACCACCTCCTTTTCCAAGTCCAGGAATAGGAACATTCAATTGAATTTTGTCTTTAATCGGCGCTTTACATAAACATCCCTCCCACCTTCCACCAGCACCTCCTTGCTCTTCCTTTGTAACACACCAAGCCTTATATATACCATTTGTAAGACTCGGAACATATAGGTTTTTACAACTGTCTTCACAAGATCCAACAGGACATTTTTCTGTACTTGTGTTTTGAGCATACACTGAAAAAAAGCTCCCAAAAAGCAAAAACAATGAGAAACCAACAAATAAGCCAATCGTTTTAAATCGTATATTCATGCTTATATTATACTATATATAACGAATTTTGTTAACTGCGACCAGCCCCTTCTATGGGCTCGACCAACTCAACAGGAATGTTTTGTGGAACTGTTTGGTCTGGTGTTATTGTCTGAACCGGATAATTAAAAAATAACAAATAAACAAAAAACAACAACACTAAAACTGGAACAACAATTAAAAATATAGTTATTATAACTCTTCTATTTACAGATACAGAATCTAAAGACTTGTTTGATCTTTCTTCCATATATTTTATTTATTTAATCATTACAATTTGGTTTATTTGTCGGACAATTACAATTCGGATTTTCACATGTACAAATATTATAATTAATACAAGACGAACCTGTTTTGCCATTCTCGTTTTTTGTATTAATTCTCATTTGACACGTTTTCTCTGTAAAAAAACTATTTGAACAAGATACTTTTTGAACACTAAACACAGAAAAAGGATCGATTTTTTTTCCATTTTCTCTGACCTCAAAATGCAAATGAAGACCAAAACTAGTTCCAGCACATGGATTACCTTTTTGTCCTCCCATAACACCTATTTTCTGTCCTGCTTGTACACTTTGTCCTTCTTGTACTAATGTTTCGTTAAGATGGGCATATAATGTCGTGTATTTTGATCTATCCTCTTCGTGTTGTATTATAACATAACAACCATAACCACTGTCTGTTTTTGCGTTTATTACTTTCCCAGCCGCAACAGCAAAAATATCGGTACTACCTTTTGCTGGAGCCACAATATCTACGCCATTATGCTCTCCGCCCCATGATTTTTTATAACACGGCGCAGTAGAACAGAATGCTGGACCATAAAATTGAGTAATAACTCCATTTTTTACCGGAAGCGCCAATTCTCCTGTTGTAGTAATTTGTGTTTTCATGATTCCTGGTATCGCGACAATATCCATGATGCTGAAATCAGTGAGCGATGGGTTTACAAAATACAATATTGAGTATGAAAACAACGCAATAAGAACACCAATAACAGCACTTTTAATACTCTCTTTTGATTTTCCTATTGTTGACTGATTTCCTCCTGATATTATCCATCGAAATCCGGCTATGATAATAACACATAGCGAGACTATCATCGCAGCCGCAATGAAGAATTTATAAAGCCCGATCAAATATTCAGGCAATCCTCCTGTGAAATACAAGCTTCCGTCCGGACGAACCTTAGTCAAGCCTGGAATTTCAGTACTTACTGATATGATAGGTTTTGGTTTACATTTACATTCATTATCATTCCATGCTTTTGGCTCATACTTATTCGGATCATTATAATTATTCACGCACCAATCTCTATATTCGGCAAGTGTTACGTTTGGATTCACATCTGTTTTTGTATCTCCCGGTTTTCCGCAAATCGTTCCTGATGTATCATCTGGATTAACTGGGGTTTCTGTTTTCGGAGGACATTTTGGACGAGTTGTATCTTCTTCTTCAATCATTGTTTTACCTGTCGAACAAGTATTCTGACAATTAATTAAGGCTTTATAACCCGTCCCGTCTGTGTTTTTACAATAACAACTCATACAAGCTCCTGTTGTATTATCTCTCTTTTGAAGCTGGTGGCATTGTTCGGTACAATGACTAAAATCAGCGGCAAATGTTATTTGAGAAACTAAAAATAATACAAAAATAAGTATAATCGCTTTTGCAAATAAAAAACATTTTTTTCTTAAAATATAAAATACTTCTTTTATAAACCTGCTCATCATATTTTTATTCAAAATAATTCATTGAATTCATTTTTTGATACATTCGCTTCGCTCAGTGCAAGCTTTTGACTTTTCCCTTTTGACTTCTCACCTTTGACTTTTCCCTTTTGACTTCTCACTTTTGACACATTCACTTCGCTCAGTGCAAGCTTTTGACTTGTCTCCTCTTACCACCAGTTCGTATCGCTTACAAGCCACAGATTTCCTTTTTTGCGAAGCTCAACATAAATTTCTTTTGTTTCATTCGTGCGTTCCATGTCCTTATCTTTCTGCATATACTCCATTTCACGCTGAATCATAACAACAACACGAGCTACACCAAGTGATTCCTGTAAAGACTGTGTTTTTACATTATACACACGAGTTGTTACACCATAAAAACCATCCGATACAGGATATTTTTTCGCAACAGAGTAAAACGCCGAACGAATAGAATCAAAATAATCAGTAGTGACCAGACCTTCTATATCCGCTACATGTGCATCGATATTGTTGTTTGACCAAGAACCCATCTTCTCAACAAAAAGTCGCGCCCTTACCTCAGGACTTATCGCCGGAAGATCGACTTTAACAGGAAGAGAATTTTCAACAGAATCCGCTTTTGTCTTTTTTACGCCTGTTTCAATATTCTGTTCAACGGAGTTTTTAGCAGAAGGAATTTTTAAATTAACTTTTTCACTATTATTTGAAACTCCCAGAGGAATTATCACTCCGTCATCTTTCACAAAAAACAAAACGACCAATCCTACTACGAACAACGCAAGTATAATTAATAATATTTTTCTCAATTTATGTGAAGACATAGATATATAGATTATAAGTCATAAGTCATAAGTCATAAGTCAGAAACGGGAAATAAGAGGTTTTTTGTTTTTTAAATTAATAATACATTTACTTAAAATTTTCACTAACTCTGTTGTTTCTTGAATACTTTTTTGTATATCTTTCTTTGATTGTACCATATTCTTTTCCAATAATTCCAACCAATAAAGACTCTCGTGTGCAGATCTTAGTGCAATTTCATAAAAACGAATAAACTCTTTTCTAGAACTAGCTGCTTTAGCTTCTATAATATTCGCACCAACACTTGTTGCACTTCTTAATAATTGATCTGAAATTATCCAATAAACCCTTTTATTTGGAAGTGCTTCCAGCAAACGAATAATTAAAAGTGAATAATCGAGTGTTCTTGTTTTTAAATTTATTTTACCTTTTTGTTCTTCTTCTTTCATTATTTTTGAAATAATTAATATTTTTGACTTCTGACTTTTGACTTTTGACTTTGTTTTACTTCCTCCTCTGTTCCGCGGCCATCTTCTCTGCGAATTCTTTCTTCGATTGCTCGAGTTTGAGAAGTTGGTTCGGATCTGAAGTCACGATCTGATCCTCTGTCATAGAGGCCACGACCTTGATGGCGACGTGTTTCGCTCCCGCGAAAAAAATACCCTCACCGAGACCTCCTTCAAGAAGAAAATATTTTTCACTATCTGTAAGAAGAAATGTTTTTGTAATACGATCTATACCGGCTTTTGATTGTTTAAGAAGAAGTTGGATTGCGGAGTTGGTCACAATCGCTTGTCCATACTGACTATTCAAAAAGTCTCCAACATCCTGTGTGATCGTGGTCACACCAAGATAATATTTGCGACACCTCTTCACAAGTGCGAACACGAACTTCGCCGAATCATCGTTCTGCATGAGCCACCAAGCCTCATCGATAACCAGAATTCTCTTTTTTAAACTTGAACGAACCACATTCCATATATAATTAATAATATTATATATTGCCACAGGACGAAGCTCGTCCTCAAGATCTCGTACACTGAAGATAATAAGCTGGTTTTTCGTATCGATATTAGTCGGACTTGTAAATAGTCCGGAAAACGTACCTTTCGTATATTTTTGAAGGCGAAGAACTAGATCACCGGCTCCTTCCATACCGGAAAGCACCTCCTCAAAATCATTCATTGTTGGCACATCAACATTTGATAAATCCGCATCGGCCGTAATATCCTTCTTCGCATACGTTTCAATCAACGCTCTATCAATTATCGAGTCTTCTTGGTGTGTTAAAGTACCTAACATTAGACGAATAAGCCCTTTAATAGTAATAACAGCGGACCTAATGATATCTCCTGCGTCCGTGCTTCCTCCTATTCCACGAGGAAGATCAAATGGATTAATTTTGGTTTCCGAATTAAGTGAAATACTAACAAAAGATCCACCAACAGCATCGCAAAGATGTTTATACTCTGATTCAGGATCAATAATGATCACATCCGTCCCCATCATAAGACTTCTGAACACCTCAAGCTTAACTGCGTACGATTTTCCGGCACCCGAAGTAGCGAACACCACTGCATTTGCGTTCTGCATTGAGAAACGATCGAAAATAACTAGAGAATTATTATGAAGATTGATTCCATACAAAATTCCTCTGTCAGAAGTGAGGTCAGATGATATAAATGGAAATGATGTGGCGATCGGAGAAGAGTTCATATTATAACTGAGGCTCAATTCATCATTTCCGAGTGGCAAGGTTGAATTAAAGCCTTGTTCCGCCTGATACATGGCGCGCCGCGAGAGCACAAGCCTGGCGCCAAACACCGATTCGATATCCTCGGTCAAGCGATCTAGTTGCTCTTTTGTTTTGGCGTAAACTGATATATAAAGTCCGAATTGGAAAAAACGTTCGATTCCTTGAGTTAATTGATCGCGTAAATTTTCAATATCCATAAGAGCAGTCTCTCTCAAAGGATCTCGCGGCGCGCCCTTGTCTCGATCAGCCGCAAGTTGGGCCTCAAGTGCACCAACTCTTTTTCTAAGTTGTTTCAAAATAATGTCCGATTTAACAGGATACAAAAACATTGAAATATCAATCGATGACGGAAAATTAATGACTTCTGAAAACCATCCGACTGAAATATATCTAGGATATGCGATACAGAACATCGTTCTTACAAATGTACTTCCTAGTTCTATATAATCTGTATTGACTTTGAAACTAGCAGGAGAGATGATGTCCCGAATCGAAACAACTCCTTCGCGATAAATACGTTCTGCTTCAATCAACTCTTTCACAGTCGCTTCTTTTGACGCGTCAATCTGAACACGCTGTTCATCCGTGAGTCCTCCTCCGGAAATAATTTGATCCTCTGATTTTGTATTTAAATTAAACATATATTACTCGGATTGAATTATTGTTTCTGTTGTAACGGAGTAGTCTTGAATATTTTCGAGTTTTTGAAAACCTGCGACATCAGGATTATAACTACTATAATATAACTCGATAAGATTCTGAGTGTTTAATCGTGCGGAGCTTACTCCAAAACCATTTAGCCCTCCTTGTACAACACGAATTCTCTTTTCAAGTTCCTGTTTCGATTTTTCAAACATTTCTCGACGAACACGCACAGCCCCACCAACCCAAAACAGTTCATTTAGTCTATCAAAAAAACTCTTCTTACCATGTGCACCAGGAATATAAGGTACTACAACATAAAATTTCTTGCTCATAATATCACCTATTTCGAGAAATTCTTTTATATATTCTCTGTAATCCGCAGTTTGTTTACGAAGTAGTTCGTTTGTTTGTTGTTTTTCCAATATTTCAAGTTGTGAAATATAATTATCAATATTAAGAGGTCTTGATTGAATTAATATTTGTATTGGGAAATCAAGACTATTGATAAACGATATGTAGTTTGAAATTACAGCCGTTTGTTCATCGTCTGATTTAAGAGCAAAATTAATCGACGAAGCCAGAAGAACTCCTCGAATCGTTCCGTCTTTCATAACAACAACATCTTCCCTGATCTCAGCGATATCAAGATATTCTTGGGTTGATGCGTTTGACACTGTCTTTGATAACTCTTTGCTTTTCATACTATTCTTTCTTTATTGTATCATATGTTGGAGGGTTATTATATGCCGTCATTTCATACGCACCACCAGTATCAACAAGTAAAGACAGGTCTGATAAATGTGTTTTCGTAAAAACGGTTTTTTCAGGAATTATAGAAACAACTTTTTTCATTTCCTTTTGTTTGACATCGGACTCTGTCACAATCACCTTCTTTTTCCATAAACGAATTTTTGGACGCTTCATCGTATATACCATATTTAGAAGAAATACATGCATTGGATTTCCGTTCACATTTCCAAACGCAAGAGCACCAACAATTACAACGATAAAAATAGTCGCGACTATAAATCCTATAAATGATAGGGCTTGTTTCGCTACAAATATTAAAATAGCTCCGACCACCATCTCAGCAAACTGTCTGACCGTGATCGGTCCTATGATTTGTGATTCTACTTCTATGAATTGTGGTACGAGAAATTTTTGCATATCTAAAACTTGATAGAAGAATTAAAACGATTGATTTTTTTAAAATCAGAGGCAGTCAACTCGATGGGCGCCCCACTTGCACTTCCACCAACGTTTTCTTGCTCTATCGTTGTGATTGGTTTGTTCTCGAGAAGCGATCTATACCCCATTTCAAGATACTGTTTCATCACGCCTCCTTTTCTCCACGCATATACACCATCAATGTATAATTTTATTCCTTCCTTTGCGAGAAGCTCTAGTTTGTCGTGAACTTTTTTAAGCGCATCATCCGTATCTTTCGCAAGACGTTTAAAAACAGGTACGGTCATTTCTTGAATTTCTTCCAATGGACCAAGTATTTTCGGTGGTATGTATTTCACATCCTCCATGGTTTTTTTACCAAGATCACCAATTGTCTTGCGAAGTGGTTGCCCTGTATTTATAATTGGTAACTGGGCTGTCGGAACCTGTGCAGGAACTAATTCTGTTTTTGTCTGGTCAACCAAAGATGGTGTCAGATATCCCGAATCAGTAGTAGAAGGTTTACGAGCCTCATCTGATATTTGTGTGGTTATTGATTCTGTTTTTGCAAGATTGATAACCACCTCTTCTTTTTGTTTTATGGGTGCGATCTCTGTCGCAGAAGATGGGTCGCTTTCTTTTTTAAGCCAATCATCTTCCATCATAATTACAGAGCCTTTTTTGGAATCAATTTTTTCTTTAATCATTCGCGCTTCATCAATAATTTGACGAGCCATTTCAAAATCAAGCCCTAGTCCTCCTTTCGAAATTGGTTTTGCAAAAATATCCTTGACTTCCACATCGTTTCTAACCTCCTTAAAAAAAGAAAACAGAGCATCAAGAAATCTCTTTCTGAGTTCCGGAACAATGATATCAATAACTACATCATCTACTATCCGTTTTGCGATTTTTTGAAGACTATATTGAACAGAATCATTGTTTGTGGTTCCTGACTTTTCAGCTGCGCTTTTTGCATCTTTTTCATCCTCTACATCAAAATAAAAAGCGGCTTTTGTTGTGTTTGGAAAATTCGGTTCTGAAGGAGCGATAAAAGGCGTTTCAAGAGATTTATTTATTTGCCCATTTTGGCTGATTTTTATCTCTTTTTCTTGTACATCGAAATCACCCTCGGAAGTAAATACCAATAAGCGCTTTTTTTCATCGTTCTGTTGTTGTAATGTGTTTTCCATGCGTTCTTTATGAGTATTTTAAACACACATAATAAGCACATTATACCATATTTTGCATAATTTTATCAAAACAAAAACGGTTTATATGAATAAAAGCTGGCGGTGTTGACTTATATTTAAATAAATAGTAATTTACAAGGGCTTTAGACGATTTTTTTCGCCTAAATGTCAGTCATTGTGAAACGTTCTCGACCATATAATTGATAACGTTATAACATGACTTCTGTCTAAACAACATTAATGTAACATTCATGAGGACAGATCCACGGCAGTATGAAATTTTGTACATACTCTCATCAACACTTGCTCCGAAAGAAATAGAGGAGGGACATGAATTAATTCAATCTCTTCTCAAAGAATACGGAGCGTCAATCACGCTCGAAGAAGACTGGGGAAAGAAAAAACTTCTCTACAAAATCAAACAGTCAACACACGGATATTATCGTCTCATACAATTTGACATGAAACCAAGTCAACTTGCTTCACTTAATGAGAAGCTTCGTCTTTCTCATATTGTGCTTCGATATATCATCGTACAGGCGGAAGAATATATTCCGAATGCAAAAATAAAAGACGCTTCATCCGATGGCGAAGAAAACCCTACGAAAAAAAGAACGGGTACTTCATCAAAATCCAAAAAGACCAACGATAATGCCTAATAAGCACTATTCGTTTATCATAACCGAATTATAAAATATATGTATAGTCTTAATAGAGCACAACTAATTGGACGTCTTACACGCGATCCTGAATCACGCGTCACTCCAAACGGTACATCTGTATGCTCAATCGGCATCGCCACAAATGAAACATGGAAGGACGCCTCTGGACAAAAACAAGAACGAACCGAATTTCATAATGTGGTCGCATGGGGTAAGCTCTCTGAAATTGTCACGCAATATCTAAAAAAAGGAGCACTTGTCTTCATCGAAGGACGAATTCAAACTCGTTCATGGGAGGATCAAAGTGGCGTGAAAAAATATCGAACAGAAATCATCGCTCAGGACCTTATCATGCTTGGTGGTAAACAAGGAGGTACAGGATCTTCTGAAGGAGCTGCTTATGACAATGCGCCTGTTCCGGAAGAACCACAGAACAGGAAGGAGCCGGAAATTAGTCTAGATGATATTCCATTTTAATTCTTTGTTAAATTACTTGATATATGATTATTCAGAAAGCAAAAAAACACTGCTGGTTTTGCATGAACAACATCAAGGTCATTGATTACAAAAACACGGGTATGCTTCAGAAATTCGTTTCTTCTTATTTCCGTATTGCTCCGAAACGAAAAAGCGGCACATGTGCGCGTCATCAACGACAACTTGCGACAGCCGTAAAACGCTCGCGTTACATGGCTCTCATGCCATACGTTCCGCATCATCAGTAAGTAATAAAAAAAGCTCTTCTCGTTCAGAAGGGCGTTTTTTTATGAGATAAAAAAAACCGACTGCATGTTTCACGCGGTCGGTTGTTTTTTAAAAAAAAGACTCAGAAAATTACATAAATTACTAAGAACAAAAGCCCTAGAAAAATCCCGGCAAATAAAGCTATGTGCCACCACTTTAAGTTGTTTTTTATTTCTGAATCAGAATTATTTTCCGATTCAGCTTTATCAGTCTCGTCAGGAAATTTTTCTTTTAATTTTGCAATTCTTTTGTCTATCGTCATCATCCAAAAATTGTATTCTTCTGGACACTCCTTCTTTATAAGAGAATACATATAGACTAGAAATTCTTTGTATTCTACGATTGTCTGTTTGTAATTACTCTTAAAAAACAAGAAGGAATTATAATCCACATCTTCCAAAAAAGACACCGTCTCTTTTAAACATCCTTGAACGTGTTCTTTTTCTTCATTTTTTGGAAGACACGGCTCTTTACCTGTCTTTTCCATCGTATAAAGATACAAAGCTTGATAAACAAGATCGAATCCACTGGCAGAAAAGCGAATGTAAATATACTTTTTGTCTTCGTTCATAGAAACTCGAAGTTGTTTGTTTTTTCCATCAACAAAAAGTACAAAAGGCCATATTTTTTCCGATATGTCAGGAACTTGGTTTTTCAATTTCTGCATAATCAAAACGAAAAGCTTGTTTTCTTCTCTGTTCCAATCAATTGGTGTGTTCGTATCATGTACGATAGGAGGTTTTTTTTCTTTCTTTTCTGACATTTTCAGCCTCCTTTAATTCGTGTTTGTTTCTTTTGTTTCGTCATCATCGTCATCGTCATCTTCATCAGGGTCTTCTCCGCCATCTCCTTCGGTGTTTTCTCCACCACCAGCACCTTGTTCATTTGATGTTTCTTCATTGTCTGAAGTGCCATCGGTATCAGTAACACCAGCTCCACCAACATAATTATACGCTGGCAAAAAAGGAGACATGAGATACTCATCAAGTGTCATTTTTTCAATTTCAACTAATGAGAGCTTGAGATTGTTTTTCTCTTCTTCTGATTTAGCGCGTTTGATTTTTTGAATTATTTCTTGTTTCTTGTTTTTGATAAACAAATCAAAACGCTCTTTTTCATAATCAATAAACAACTGATAAAAAACATTGATCTTTTCGATTATTTCCTCAAAAGCATCTGTATCTACAACACAACCGAAAAAACCAATATGATCCTTAAATTCAGATTTATTACGAAGAATAGATAGCCACAGAATAATCTCTCGTTCTTCCTTATTATCTGGCTTTTTCTTCTTTTCGAGATCTTGAACCGCCTTCTGTTTTTCTTCTTCAAAATCTGGAATTGTTTTATCGTTTTTTATACGATTTTTTTCAACCAACTCTTTATACTCTTTGGTTGTTTTCAGATTTTCAAAGATATTTATAATTCTCTTGAGTACACGCCATTCTAAACGAATTGTACCAAGAATTCCTCCTGTTTGTTTTTGTTGTTGATTATTCCCACCCTGGTTTCCACCTTGGTTTTGATTACCTTTTTTTCTGCTCATAGTAATTTCCTTTCAATTTTCTATTTTTGTTTTTTTTAAAATGTATTTTTATTATTTTTTATCTCTTAATTATATGATATTTCCAATATAAAGTCAATAACTAAAAAACCTCTATTCATAGAGGTTTTTGTGGTATTTTATGCAAAAAATTACTTGAAACCAAGTGTTTCCTTGTTTTTGCCTATACGTCTCCATCTAAATTGTTTGGCCGTAATATCGGCATACATCAGCTTTTCAAAAGAAGTCGGATCAATTGCAACTAAAACATTATAAATATCCACACCTATAAACGACGTTTCTATTGCTTCTAGTCCGAATACAACCCTGAACACCCATTGCATAAACACACTCGCATAAGGAGCTGGTTTTTTCATAAAAGAATCTTTGCTAGAATACTGTTCTCCAAATAATGTATTTATGTTTTCCCAATATTCACGAGCATATTTCGCATCAGCAATAATCAGATCGAGTATAAATCCGTTTTGCGCCGCCGAACGAAGCAACGCATGAACTCCAGTTATATCTTTTGCATCAATGTATTCTTGCATGAGAGCTACCGCGGATGCTTTATTATTCCCGATTGTCTGAGAAATCATCTGTTCGCGCGCCCGTGCCTCAGGATGCTTGGATATATAAAGTCCATACTCTTTATGCAAATCGTCTATCGTATACTCTGGTTCATTCATAACACGCGCGGGCGCGCTCAAAATTCCTGATTGCCCCACAGCTGTCGTAATAACCTGTTCTTCAGTCTGATTAATACCCTCTTCTTCATAAGAGGTCTCCTCTTCTTGATATTTTTTCTCATTCTCAATCTCAATTCTCTCAGCAAGTTCTTGCAACTTTTGATTCGATTCTTTGACTTTTTCTTCCAAAATAGCGAGCTCTGGATCTTCTAGTGGCTCTTCGAGATGATATTTTATAAAATCATATAATTCAAGAACTTTTTTCAAGGTTGATAGATCATCAGACGAAAGATTTGCTACATTCTGAGACTGATTTAAATAAGAAACTAAACCAAGAGCAGTGCCTACTTCATTTCCTGCTCGACCGATATAATCAAGAATCCAGTTATGAATCGTCGGCTCTACCGACTCGAATCCCTTACCAACATTCAGCTTCGTACTACCTATCAAGGCCTCTGAATCAAAAAAATATTTTAATACATATTCTCTTGCCTTCCAACTACCATCTTCTTCGTAAAACCTTTCTAATAATTCTTTGAAACTATACCTTAGATCCTTATCTAGCGTTAGTAATTCAAAAAAATACTTATCAAGACAAAGTTTCAAACCTTCTTGTGATAAATTTTTAAATCCAACATAATACAACTTTGATACAAGTAATTTAAAATTTCTATATCTTTCATATTCATATGGATCAACTCTACCATTTAAATCATCATCGCTTATCTCAAAAGATTCTATTCTCTCAATAATATCAAACGCGTCATTGATATTCTCAAAAATCAAAGGATTGTCATACAAATAATTTATAAAATCTTCTATATATGCAATCGTAACATCATCTGACCACTCATCAAGCGACAAAGATACTATGTCATTTTTTGTTAAAACAAGATCTTTTTTGTATATTGTCATATATTAAGATTTTAATAGATTTTTAATTTCGTCTTTTTTTGTAAGTTGTGCACCACTTTTTGCCAACGCTTCTTTTATCTTTTCTACAAGCGCTTTATGTCCTTGAGACAGTTTTAATTTTGATAAATCGTGCGTTCCTGTTTCTATGGCATACAGAAGTTTTGCAACATTATTATCTGACATACCAGCAAGCGAATCTTTGGAAATTGCATTAAATTCCGTCCTAAATTTATTAAGATCACTTACCATCGATGCATCTATGTTATTAACTTTCTTATTTGCAATAATATCCTTACCTGTAACCGCGTTGCTACGCATGAGAGATTGAATTTTATTAATAGCAAAATCATATACTCCTGGAACCTTCTTTGTATCTCCTATACCTATGACAGTATTATTACCTGTGGATTCTGTTTTCGCTTTTGCTAAAACAGCTAATTGTTGTCTTATTGTTTCTTCTTTAAATTTAATTTGCTTAAGAGCGCTATCTAATTTTTCTTTTGTTTCTCCAACATCGCCAGTCATTACATTATACTTATCAAAAACATCTTTTATAAAAGATTCTTGATCTGTTGTGGTAGTTTTCCCACTACCTTCGAGGAGTTTTGTTTTTAATTCCTTTTGTTTGGTTTCTAACTTTTGTATGAGTTTATTCACATCATCAATGGAAAGTGTTTTTCCTGCTGATCCGGCGTCTATATCATCATCAAAAAACAATTTTATTGAACCAGGTAATCTGACACGAAAATCATCATTAATAACAAAGTCCTGATCGTTTTTTGATATTGAAAGTTCTCCCATGCTCTTTCTATTCATGTTTTCTATCGTGCCTCCTTCAAAGTCTTTGCTAATATTTTTTTTCTTCAATTGATCTATAAGTAACAAACGAGATTCAATTAGCTTTTTCAAATCATTAACTGTCTTACCATCTAAAATCTTTTTTCCATTTCTTTGCATGTCTTCTATTGTTTTTTCCATGCTTGTTTTTTCGTTTTCAAGAATCTCTATCTGATTAGCGATATTATTTTTATCAATTTTTTCCAAGGCATCAAGTTTTCCAATCATATCAACCGTATCTTTATCATAAAACTGTTTTTTCATATCAGATTGTTTCTTATAAAGATCCTTGAAACCATCTTCATTTAATACATGATTGTTTTTCAAGAATGATTTTAGACCTTTAAGATTGTTATCGGTTAAATCTATCTTATGATCATCCAACATCATCTGTTTTATTTCTTTATCGTCTTTTCCATCCCTAATCATACTCTGAACCTTGTTTACAATAAAAGCTCTATCAGCAGGGTTTTGTACTATTGTTCCAAAGGTGTTTTTCATTGTATCTTTTCCTTGAGACAAGGCTCTTTCAGCATATATATCATATGCTCCGTTTGATCCTTCTATATTTATCATTTGTCTTGAGAATTTGTCAGCTGCCTCTCCTTTTGATTTACCCATTTTAACTCCGGCATCTTTAAAATCGCCTTCCGTCTTTAGCGCATCGCTTGCGCCTTCTCCAAACTCATTGTTGGCGGCACTTCGAAAATCATCTGCGGCTGAAACAGCTTTTTGTACAGAAAAATCGCTTTTAATAACTCCTCCGATCTTTTTTATAAACGGATCTTTCACTACATTATCAAAAACACCAAGCACTTCTCCCTGCCTTCCAACATCTATCTTGTGTTTGCTGAACATATCAGGAAGAATCGTCTCTGACATCGCAACACGAAAATCTTCTTTACTCTTGTCTATTCTTCCGGTCTCGTCTCTATCAAATTTCTTTTGGTTTTTTTCTTCGTATGCAGCAATCATGCTGTCAAGACCAAATGTTTCATGAAAATCATCCCATGTTTCTTTAGAAAGATTATCAATTGCCCTAGCTTGCACTCGCCCGAGTTCTTTTGCTTTCGGTCCTGATAACTTTTCTCCTTTTTTCTCTAGTTCTTTTTGTTCCTTCAGAGTTTCGTCAATCCACTTCTTGTCTTTAGACAAATCTCTTACACTAAAACCTTTCGCCTTCAGGGTTTCCATTCGAAGTTTCTCCATGGTCATCTTCTCATCAGCACTCTTCGGTTTCACATACGACATACCTTTACCAAGAGTCGCCTCATCATAAGCGATCTGTGCCTTGTTTTTCACATCGCTCCATTTTCCTTTTGTATATGTTTTAGCCGTTGTCATCACCTCCTTTCTTCCTTTTTCTGTGACAAGACCTGTTCCTATGTTTCCTGTTGCACGAGTAATCCTGCTCATCTTACCAAAAAGATTTGCAATACCCTCTGTCGCATATTTATTTTTTCTCAAGAAGCTAGAAGTCCCAGCCAAACCAAGACTCGTTCCTTTGAGTGCAGCTCCGATTGCGCCAACGGTAACGGCCGCACCACCAACTTTAAGTGCCGTCATTCCAAACTTCTTCACCTTGCCCGCAAGAGATCCACCAACAGATCCTCCGAGTTTCTGCGCGGCATAAAGAGCTCCATATAACATACCAAGTGTAAGCACGACGCGAATAAAATAATCAAAATTACCTATATCTCCCGCCCATACAGATGATGAAGCACTTGGTTTACTAAAACTTGCGGTAGTCGCGTCCGGATTAACCATCATCATCATAGACAGCCACAGAAAAAACGACATAACAGGTCCATATATGAGCCACTTCTTCATCTCTCCCATCCACATATCCCACGTCTGACTTTTTATAAGATCAATTCCTCGTCCGACAAACGCAATAGGAGAAAGCACTATCATAATCCAAAACACAATAATACGAATCAACGTCATGATGGTCATCATAGACACGATCATCAGAGCAAATCCAGCAATCACGAGACCAAGTATCAAAGAAACGAAAATATTTGAAAAATCAATTCCCTGTGGATTATCAGCAAGCCAACTTCCACTCAAACTAACATACTTATCAATAGCTAGTCCCTGGGTGAAGTTCGCCGTCGCGGACGCTTTGAAAGCTATCAGAAATGTAAGTGTAGGCACTTGAGAAATATCAATCATGAATCCTGTGATGGTCTTCGAAAAATTCACAAGAATCGCCATGAGAAGCAATTTCGGAAGAGTCTGATAATTCGGACCTTTTCCAAATATAGTCCCATACACGATTATAAGCATCATTATTGAGAAGAACATGTTCGCTATATTGCGCACATATATCCATCCTTGAATTACTGGGGTTTCTCGAGTGAAATTATTATATCCTAGAAACGAAATAAGCAGGTCAATCACAGTATAGAGGAGATTAACTATAAATTTCAGCACTGACATGAGTACCCATATGATGAATTTTTGCAGAGCACCAAATACATCAAAAATAGGAATATCAAGAGCATGTGCGGCTGTTCCAATAATAAGTGTTCCGACCACAACAACAATTCCAATCATCACAACGCGACGTGCGCTCTGTGTGTATGTATATGCGATAATACTTTCGCACATTTTAATTAGTTTACTTTTCAAGTTTTTCATATGGATATAATTATTGTGATTGTTGTGATTGAGAAGCGCCACCAACAGGCAATTTATCTGGGATTACAATTGTTTTTTGTACACTTCCAAATGCTCCCCAATTATCATATAAACGAACTTTAATCGTATATGGGCCTGAATTCATATATGTATGAGCGAATGTGAAAGGAATTTGTGAATCACAAGCATCTATATTTCCTCCCCACTCTTCGCCTGACGTCGTTGGATCACATTGCGCACGTTTGTTTTTTATTGAAGATTCTATTGGTTCGATTATACACGATCCGAAACCCGTACAATCGTCTTCTACGAAACAACGCTTAGGCATATTATTTGGTTCTGTAGAACACTTCGACATTTTTCCAAATGATGTTTTATCCTGTGTATCACCCCAATCAATCACTATATTGCGTAAAGGCATATGACGACCTTTTGGAGAAAATCCAAAAAACTTCATAACAACATCTCGTGTACCATAACTTAATACTTCCGGATTTCCTCCGTCTTTAAGTACTATGTTATTAATTAATACACTTCCGTCTTCTCCTTCACTATAATGATCTCCATCAGTTATTGCAGCTCTAAGTATTGGCCATGTCTGATTTACATTTAGATTTTGTGTATTATCAGGATATGAAATATCTCGAACATATGTCATATGAGGTTCGGCTGGAAGAGGTTCTCCTCCTTGATACGAATAACAAAATCTTCTATTTTCTACGACGTTTAGACATTTTCCATATGTATAATTAACCGTTCTTGACCCACCTCCTGGCGATGTTGTGGTTGTTGAACTAGTAAATTTATAAGCAAGACAATCATTATCATTTGTACAAGTAAAACTATTATTTGTTGTTCCGTTATTTGTTTGTGCGGCTTGTGTTCCAGGTCCTTTTAATTTATAATAAGTTGAATTTGAAAGTAACGTACCCGTTGGTGGTACACCATTTGCTGTTATATAATACGCGCAGACATTTTTTCCGCTCTGTGTCGTCGTGGATGTATATGTTGTTGTGTCAATTATTTCTGTTGATGTAGAAACCAATTGACCACATACAGATGTTTCATCTGCATTTTTATATGGATCACAATCAGTGGCTGAGGTACAAGTTCTATATAATGAATAGAAACTGAAATCTTCGGGATTGGTTGTGTTTGAAGGACCGAAACCACACCTTTTCACAGTTGTTGTGTCCCCGACATCACCACTTTCTTCACATATCTGACCAGAAGAACAAACACCAGGGTTCGCGGAACAATCGGTTGATGTTTTTGTAATTGTTGCAACACTATTTGACGTAAATTCGTTAAATTTTAACAAGTGCAACGAATCGAATACCCTTGCGAAAATCGTTTTATCAAGAACAGCAGAGTTTTTATACACGCTAATATCACTTGAGGACACATTCACAGGATGAACAACAGAAAAACTTGGCGTCGAATAAGTCGAGCACAATAGGTTTTCCGATGGTGAAAGGTTTTTGTTATTATAATTTGTCATATTTTCTTTGCACATAAAATTTGTTGCAATTTTCCCTTCATCAAAACCACCAATTGTTCCGAATGGTTGTAGTGAAACTGGTAATGTTTTTGTCGAAGAATCAATAATGGCAGTTGTTGATACAACGGACGAAGTTCCTGTTATTGTAGAAGTGCTTGTATCTGGTTTCATATAAACACCACTACCTTGTTTATTAGACAAAATTATATTTGTATCAACTGGCCCTCTGCCACGATCATCAGTAACTCGTATAAGTTTATTGCAGTACCAACTTTCATATGGATCATTTATTGTTCTGTCCCATCCATAGACTCCTGAACCACCACTTGTTTGTGTGTTAAGAGAAACATATGACGAACCATCTGGCATTCCTGATTCATTGACATTATTACCAGCACCATCTGGTCCATCGGACGGAGTACCATAATTAAACATAACATCATGATATCGTCCATATCCAACATGAAATCGAATTCTGTTATTTCCAGATCCGTATTTTACACCACCATCAACACCAGGTTGGTTTGGAACACAAAGCTCCCCTATATCACAATCACTTCCTCCTTTACAATCTCCCCAGTGAATTTCGTCATGAGCGTTATTTGCTTTGAAAGCAAATCCGCTCTCTTGTTCACACTGCATAGTCGAAAAATCTGCATCGGAGGCACGAACATCAAAACCTCTTTGGAAAGACTTGATTATTCCTTTGTTATAAACTTGTTTTAATTTGTTTACGAAAGAATCAGGTTGAGATACTTTATTAAAGAAACAATTAACACCTGAGCACGTATCCGATAATTGCTGTGTATATGTCGGAACCTGGGTTAGTCTTGGTAAAACCCTTTCATAACCGGATCTATCATATCCCATGTTTTTTGATATACCAAAATCAAAATGTTGAGCGTGATACGTTTGATCAAATGTTCCAGTAGAATAATATTCCGGGTAAGCACCGCCCTCAAAAAACCTTCTGTTTCCACCAAGAACAACTCCCTTATCAGGTGCAGCTAATCCAATTGTATCATATGATGCGATATTAGAATTCGGATTACTAACAAACAAGGCTACCCTACAAGCATTTTGTCTCGTATAAGGACCAGCTCCTTCCAAATAATCTAGATCACTATCAAGCTGATCATCTCTACCAATAGAAACGTTTTCTTGTTCAAGACAGTATATCTTTTCTGTATCTGTTGATGGCATTGTAAGATTTTTTAAATGATCGGTTTCAACACAATAACTCAACTCTTTGTTTCCATACGGTTGACCATCGAGTCCCGCCTCAGGAGCGTTTGTTGATATATCAACCTCTCCACCAACTATATCAACTGGATACCAATATGCGCAGTTCGCATACGAATATCCGTCGTATGACTGGAGACAATATCCTTTCCAACCCTGATATATAGATAAACCACCTATTTTAAAACCTTCATCCGCCTGGTCATTATCACCAGCGGAAATCTTCCTTTCTGTATCAACTGAATAATTAACATCAAAATATATATTGTTTCCTGTTCGTGATCTTCCTTTCACATAACTGCAATCAGCATTTTGGTACAAATCATTTTCCTGATCATAATATGAATTTTGAGTACATACTTTTTTACCAGATGTATCTTCACTACAAGAGTACTTCAAGAAATTTTTATGTTCAAAAAATGTTGTTGTATTAGGGTTCTTTGATGACATTTCTGGAGCAAATGGTGAATTGCTCTCAGGATATGCTCTACAATCTTTTTCAACTCGAACAGGAGCGCTTGCATTAACTCCTGTCTCACCAAAACCATTAACTCCTTTATCAATTTTTGTGTCTTCTGTCACAGACAAATATGATAGTCCATACGTCAATCCAATTCTATAGACGCAACCAATATTTCCAATAGAATTACAGATGTGTCCGGTTGTTTTTTCTACACAAGGATATTCTCCAAAACAAGGAATTTCTTTTTGACAAATATATCCTGTTGCACAATCGCTGTTGCTGGTTGGGTTTACTTTGTCATTATTATTTTCCATTCTGCACAATTGCTTACTTACTTGAGTTCCTTCTTTAACACAAACCCCATCATACACGACTTGTGTCATGCGAGAGATTGGATACATATCAGGAATTGATGCGCCGGAATAATTTGGTACGCCCCAACGACCATTTGTTGCACTCCTATACTTACTATCTTGATCGGAATATGAAAGCAATACCGATTCGCAATCAGTGTTTGTAGAACACGAAACCGATGGATTATCATCGCACTTTCCTCCTGTACACTCATATTTCGCCCATCCATCATATGCGCATTTTGAAGGGTTGTTAACATCATACTTCGTACACGTACCAAGTTTATTGCAAATTTCACGAGCTCGACCGTCACTTCCTACAGTAATAGCGGAATCGCGACACGCAAGCCATGATGTACACTGTCTATCAAGATCAGCTTTTATGACGATTCGTTCACGAGCATTTGATTTATTGAAGAATTGTACACACCCGTCTTCTTCGCTCCAATTGTTTCCACATCCTTCAAATGTGAATCTATCAGAAAGAACATAATAAGAAGTGTTGTGCTCCCACATTCCTTCTGCACCAACACACTCATTCTCATTTAAAACTCCTTCTATTATTCTACCGTATGAGTTAACACACGCTTGTGTTGATGATTTAGTAGATCCAGAAGGACACGACTGCGTCTTCACGCAAGCAATCATCTTGCCTGTTGTTGTATTATTACACGGCGAACACCAAACAGAATCAACACCTCCCTTTCCTTCGCAAGCCAAAAGTGATGAGACACCTGTTTTGACTTCTCCTCCTTTTCCATAACATAAATTGAGATCGCTCTTATCAACGTAAGGCTTGTACAGAAGTTCTGAACATCCATTAAACTGTGCCGAACATGCACGCACATCTCCTGGTAAACAATCAAACCACGTACTATCAGTTCCTTGTTTGTACCATCCTGATTTTTTTATACCACTTCCATCTATGTCTATATTTTCAATATATGTACAAACATTGTTTCCTGGATCTTTGAAATACACTTTGTTTGGACCCTTGCTGTATGCTTCACAAAAGAGAGTATCTTCACTACACATACTAGAATCGAAATAATCAGGTCGTATTTTTATATATCCTGTTGTATAACTAGTAACGGTATTATTAAGTTGATCGATTGTTGGTGCGCCAACTTCGGTACATCCGGCCATATCACTTGAACATTGATGCGAATCATCAGCGACTCGATATTCTATTGAATCTGCTTGTACTACATAATCATCTTTTGCACTTACAGTGTCAGTATTAAATTTCTGCGCATATGGAACCGATGAATTATGAGTGTTAATGAAAGCATCGCATCCGACAAACTCCTCTTTACACAAATGATCAAATTTATAAGTATATACATTTGAATCAGTGCCGGTCTTATATTCACGGCATCCGACGAAGTTTATACACATTGAGGTGAGTTCCTGATCCCAACTGTTTGCAACAAGATATAGAGAATCTATCGTGCGTTTCACAGTAATGGTATCAATATACAGGAAACGCTCATCCGTATTACTAAAATCAAACGAGAGTATTGTCGGTGTTTCTTCAGTAACTGTATTTGGTACGGTTACTGTGTTGAGCGTATATCTATGCCAAGCTCCATCATTGGTAATCACTCCTGCGTTAACAGGAATTGTAACAACCGTTGTGTTTTCTGCTTCGAGTTGAGTAAGAGGCTCTTCTTCAGGAACCACCGCACCTACTTTTGCCCAGAACTCTATGGCAAGCTTGTCTCCAGCCTTAACACTTCCTTCAGCAAGTGTAGCGACAAGTGCGCCTGTAATATTATTCATTTCAAGAGAATGCCCTCCCGTAGTAATTGATTCTGTTGATTGTCGAACTCTTCCACCTGAAACTCCCTGAACACTCCATCCATCAACATTTGTTTCAAACGATCCATTGATTGGAAGCAATGCTACATTACTAGATGCTGTTCCACGATACTCATGGCATCCGTTTGCGGATTCGGAGCATTTCGCAGAAAGGGTTGGTGAAAATTTAAGTATTGGTTGAATATATTCAAAATCATCGATACCAGCTCCTTGAGCAAGTCTCACCGAGTCATCGTTTTTGTATGAAACATTTCCACCAGTAGACACAACAACTGGGCGAGTCCTTCTATACTCACGGCAATCATTAACAGCGTACACCAATCTGTTTACATCAATATTAAACGAACTTCCTTCTTCGTTATAAAACGTTCTACATGATGGATCTGCTGTATTACTACAAGTTTCGGATCCTGCGCACACATCCCCGTTTAAACTTGTACATGGACGACCACTGTCATGTTTCAATGCGTTCCATACTTTAATGACGAAACCAGAACTATCAGAACCTTCCCATGTATAGAAAGTTGTTCCTTGGTTTTCAGGAACACAAGATGTGATCTTACTATAATACTCCAAACTCTCTCCGCCCTCTCCTGATACGCCTAGATTTGTATATTCTTCACATCCGACTTCTGTCGCCTGACATATAGATGCTGTAGGAGGCGACATAAAACGAGTTATTGTGTTGTTTGAATTTATAACTTCTCCGATTGATTGCATCACTGCTTTTTCTTCGTTATCAACCAACACTTCTTCAAACGCGCTAAATCCGACACATTCAGCCGGACACATATCCGTACCACGAACTACAGCAAAAAGAGGAGGCGTTGTTCCTTCTACATCAGAATACTGAGCACATCCTATAGACGCTCTGTCACAGATTTGAGACGATGGTTTAATATATGCTTTTGGATTCTGATCATATGAAATATATGATGTCGAATCTACAAGATCTGATAATGAAACAACTGAAACACTATCAGTTATTGCGCCACCACTTCCTGATAATTTAATTCTGACCGATCCAGATGCGCCTGTTGTAAACACACACTGGTTTGTTGATGTGATTCTAGCACTGTTTCCATCACATCCACTGCTTCCAGAAAGTAATGTTGTCTCAGTTCCATTTGCTATATTGTAAACCGAAACCGACGCGCTTCCTCCTGAAATAAAAGCACTTAATTGATAAGTTGAAGATGGTACAAGTTCCACGTCTTGATATATGCTTCCAGATCCTGTAAATCGAATTGCTTTTGAATTATTTGATCCGCCGTCAGCTCCATATTCTATAGAAGTATTCCACGACCATCCATCAGGAATTGTCGAGTCTCCATATGTAATTGGATTAAGTGCGAGATCAAACGTATGGTTGTTTGTAGTCGAAATATTGAAGTCGCCATTGTATATCATTTCAGCGCCTGGTGTAATTGAGCGATATGCTGTACATCCTGCATCAGCAGATGAACAAGTATCGTTCTGTGCATCTCTGTTTAAATAAATTCTAGATGCATCCGTCCAATCATATCCGGACGAATCTTTCGATAATGAAATCCATCCGCATCCACCGGAATTTTCTGAACAATTTCCGGAATCAACGGAATCCATAATATAACTTACATCTTTTCCGTCGCTTTCTCTAATCCATGATTCGCAAGAAGCAAAATGAGAAGGGCAAGTACCGTTCTTAAATGTCCACGTAGATACTTCTGTAAGACAGTTTCCGTACTCAAGACAAGTTCCTTTTTCGTTTTTTGCAACACAGTCTTTTACATCTGCACAGTATTGTCTTCTGTCAGCGCCCTGAGAAGATTGAAGTTCTTTTCCATAAACCTGCGCCTTACAAATCATATCAGGGATAGTAATCACCCAGTTCGGATCTATCATGTGATAAAGTGGGTTCTTCGGACTGGATGAACCGGTTGTCGCTTTTTGTGCGGTCGCAACAGCATCAAATGTTTTACACGTATTATCTTGTGACAAATCAGGATTAAAACAATCGAGAGCTTGCTTAACAGTAACTGGAGCGACTATATTTCCTTTTTTTATCTCGGAAGCAACTAACTCGAAACCAACCGGAAGTATTCTGAATTTTCTGAGATTAATAAGAGCGTCTTCAGAGAATCCCTGATCCGGAGATGATGGAGGAACACCCTTACTCATAAAACCTATTACTGCGTCTGGTTTTATAGCACCTTCTTCAATCGCTTGTTTAAGTGTCATTGTTCCTTCTTTCATACGAACAGCCTCATGAAGTTCCTGGGTCATGGAACAATTAAGACTTGTTTTTTGTTCTGTATCATCCGGACACGTTACGAGATCAGCGAGCGGATCATAGGAAGATGTTGATTGATATATGACTGGTTTTGCAAAACTCTTTTCGATAAAAGTTTCTTGTTCTGTTCCTGTTGGTTTGCGAAGCAAGTCTTTAAAATTTCTATATGTTCCACGACTTGTTGCAGGATTTTTGAAAGCCGGATCGGCAAGAAGCCTTTTTAAATATTCTGAAATAAGTGTATTTGTAAATACGTTCATAGCATCAACGACTATATCTTGTGTCGTTGTAAACATTTCTTGAAAAATTCCTTGGTTTACGTTTTTTTGAAAATCACTTCCGGCACCCGGAGCATTCTGAAGACGTCCTCCAGTATCTTTCACGGCATCACTTATTCCTTGATATCCGGGAAGTTTTTCTAGAGCACTGACGAGAAGATTTTGTTTTGAGTCAATTCCTGTTTTCTTTTGAAATTCCTCGTTTACTTTCAAAAATACTCCAAAATCATTATTACCTTCATCAAACTGTGATGCCATGTTTATTTTAACGTACTCGTTAAAATCTTTTCTCGCTAGATTTTTTGATGTTGCCGCACCAAACTTCTTCCATCTGCCTTTTACATCACGAAGATCGCACTTGCTTTTCGTCGGTCCCATCATTTGTCCTCCTTGAACTCCTGGGAGATTTATAGCAATCGCAAATTTCAACGCCTCGTCAGGATTACAAAGCAATCCACCAAACATCTTGTCGTATTCCTCAAGAAAGTTGCCGACAGACGCATAAAATTCATTCTCAAGAGCTCCAAGCATTCCCTCGCCCGGGAAAAGACTGAGCTTTCCTTTCTGCCCTGTCGCAATCTTCTTCGCCGCCTGTACCGCAAGATTATTCATCATGCGACGCATGAAGTTTCTATATGTTTGAGAAAAAATTCTTCGTATTGTTTTTCCTGCAAACGCCTCGGCTTTTTGCCAAAATGTTTGTGCAGCAATAAGTGGTGCCTCTCCTTGCGCTTTAGTATCTTGTGGCGTAAACGTAAACGAAACAAATACAACCACGAGCAACATGCTCAGGATTGATTTTGTAAATTTTGATTGCATGGGCGACATGATGAATTATAATTAAAATGATAGAGATTCAAACGATTGATCGAGCAAAGCCTTGAGTTGATCAGTATCGAGTTTCTCGACTTCTTCTTTTGGAAATCCTGACTCGATAAGTTTCTGCTTAATTCCATCTGCACCGAGCTCATTAAAGAGCGTAGTTACTCCCGATGCATCGATTTGTCCGGAAAAATCTCTGAACTCCTCATAGGCCCCAATGACATCAGTATCATTAAGTGAGGCTAGCTGATCGAGATCAATTCCAGGCACTGCTCGCAATACTTCTCGCATACCTTCAATATCTTCTGCGGTATAATTAGAATTATCTTCTTTAACGGAAGGTGCGTTTGGAAAAAGTAATGAAGGAGACTTCGTACACTCTTGTCCTGACGGACATAGTGGATCCGTTCCTGTATCAATTTCATACTTGTCAGAAAGTCCATCACTATCCGAATCGCTCAAGTAAGGACTTGTGTTGTGTACGTTTGTCTCTTCGTAATTACTTATTCCATCCAAATCATCGTCCGCTGTCATTTCCTTGAGTGTTTTTTCTGCTTCTGCTTGTTGAGCTAGAATTGCGTCTTGTACTGACTTTTCGTATTCGGCGACAACAGGTTTGAAAGAAGATGTAAGATTGTTCCTAAATGAAAAAAACGCCGCCGTGACAATAATTCCAGCAACAATAAAAAAAGACACTGCATAGGGTACTGTGCTTCGACGGGGAATAAAATTTTTTGATTCAATCAACATATTTCAATAAACCTCTCAGTATTTTATCCTCTAAAATTATATCATATTATCACATTTATAACAAACAAAACGCTTTATGAAGACAAAAAAACACATTCTTAGCCATATCATACCCTTGACTTATACACAAGTGTATGGCAGAACTGTAGAAAAATGTTTTTTATTAAGTAAAACAGAGTGAAAAAGATTGTTTTTATATCATTTTTAATGTCGTCTAAAACAATGTCATCCTGAACAATGTCATCCTGAACAATGTCATCCTGAACAATGTCATCCTGAACTTGTTTCAGGATCTATGTATTCCTTTCAGGATCTGTGTGTTCGTTTCAGAATCTTCCTTGATACATTGTTTTCTAGAAAAACTTATATTTCATATTATCAAATATTACACGGTAGATGCTGAAAAGGCGCAGATCCTGAGACGAGCTCAGGACCAAATGTTCAGCATGACATGATAAATAAATTTTGATGTATTCGCTCCGCTCAACATTGTCACCTCGACCGAAGGGAGAGATCTCACCCTTTCTCACTTCTAACTTTTGCCTTTTGACTTCTCACTTTTGACTTATGACTTATGACTTATGACTTATGATTTCTCATCCATACACATCTCAGCTATTACCACCCAATCAAGAGGAGATAGTTCCTGTGCAC
>CAZGFX010000003.1:0-181614 GCA_964524845.1 uncultured Gammaproteobacteria bacterium | reverse complement strand
GACGATCGACAGAAAGAATGGCCCCGCCATGAGTGAGGAGCGAAGCGACGATCGAATGGTGGGCTTGCGCAGACTCGAACTGCGGACCTTCACAATGTCAATGTGACGCTCTAACCAAACTGAGCTACAAGCCCTCGAGAAAACACATTCTAAATAACAAAGTATATAACAACAGAACGAACATCAATAGCTTGGTAACCCGCCCCGCAGATGAGCGATAGCGAATCGTGCGGGGAGCTACAAGCCCTCGAGAAAACACATTCTAAATAACAAAGTATATAACAACAGAACGAACATCAATAGCTTGGTAACCCGCCCCGCAGATGAGCGATAGCGAATCGTGCGGGGAGCCACAAGCCCTAGAGAAAACAATTTTATAATGAGAAAACAATTAAATCTTAAGGGAACTGAGTTTTCTTGGTAACCCGCCCCGTCACATCGCTCGCGAGCGACGTGACCCACAGACATTTAATTTTAATGTGAGCGAAAAAATTAAGAATAGATAGTAAGTGTTTTTTAAACACACTGAATACATTATAATAAAAGAACAAAAAAATCAATTTTATGATATACTATATTTGTATCTGAATAATAAAAAACATTATGGATTCAATAGTAACACCGGTATTTCCTATAATTATTATTTTGGGAATTATAGGATTTGCCATCATTATCGCTACGTTTTTTAAACGAGACAAAGAAACAAACGATGTTGAAAAAAGAACGTTCGTATATGCTTATCATTATGTTATTCTTTTTCTTTCGCTTGTTTTTATCTTAATTGGAACAACGCTTGTTTTCAAATCTGGTCTTTCTTATCCTTTTGGTATAGATTTCGGTTTCAGAGGAGAACCACAGTATGAAGAAATGAGAGAGCCTGTCCAACCAAATGGATTATACAAAGAACCAAAAATTATTGGCATACATTATGAAGATCACATTCAAGGAAAGACGCTTCTTCAAGGAATAATAATACTTTTCTTCTCGGTCTTGTTCTTTGTTGTACATCTAAAATCAATAAAGAAAATCAATCGGGATGGTGAGCATGTATTCTTGAAAAAATCATACTTACTTATCACCACACTTGTGTTCGGAGGTGTGTTTATTATTATTGTTCCGCTGAGTTTGTACCACAGCTTATCAGCATATCTGTTTGCTCCTGAAAGCACAGATGATTTTTATAAGTATTATTATCAATACAGACAATACATTCCTGCCGAAAGCATTGGTATAGCTCTTTCATCTGGTATTGTTTGGATTTGTCATCTTCGAGAATTTCTAGGCTTCAAAAAGAAAACAAAAAAGAATAAGAAATAAAAAAATATCAACAAACAAAAAGACACCTGAAAAGGTGTTTTTTTAACAACAAAAAGATTTTTAATAAGATCGATCATTGTAGGAGCGAAACGATGGATTTTGGTGGCGTCGCCACGAGCGAAGCGAGTGGTTCAGTGGTTCCGCCATGAGTGAGAAGCGAAGCGACGATCGAATGGTGGTCCCAACAGGAATTGAACCTGTATTTGATCGTTAGGAGTGATCTGTTCTATCCATTTGAACTATAGGACCACGACGAACACAGGAAAAACAGTTTTAATTCCCCCTTGGTTCTATTATATTAAGTAAGAAAACTACTATTTCCACAAGAAAGAAAACCAATTTGAAACATTAATGTTCGATAAATAAAGCACTACAATAAAGACAATAATCAAAAAATTCACTGTTATGCAATATATAGCATCTTTCCGCAATCCTTCTGTATTCATAATATATTTACTTTAGTATGCGTACATATTAATATAAGCAGTGTGTATTGTCCATATTTTAATAATATAAACTTCTTAATATGAAAGGATCGAACACTATCATAGGTCAATCAGTTAAATTAACTGGTGATCTCGTCGGTGATTCCGATATTATAATCGAAGGCGTTGTCGACGGTACAATTCATACGAACGAAAACATTGAAATTACTGAAACAGCCGAAGTCAATGCTGTTGTAACTTGTTCAAACGCAACCATCGGAGGAAAATTAAAAGGAAATATCACAGTCAAAGAAACACTGAAAATAAACGGTACGGCCATAGTAACAGGAGATATTAGAACAACAAATATTTCTGTTGATCATGGAGCTGTAATTAATGGTCGCCTGGAAACCGGCGGTGTACACTACGATAATAATCACGAGGAATAATACCCTTAAAAAACACAGGGTATGTATTTATACGTTCATGATTCTTTTATTCAAAAACCAAAATATGCGAAGGCCATAGATAAGATGGAAATAAAACTTATTTCACTTGATATAAAAGGATCTGTTACAAAGCTTAACACACTAAAAAGCATTACCGAGAGTATTCGTCTTCACACGCACGAAAATATTCACACAGTCGTCGCGGTTGGTGATGATCAAACGCTCTTCAGGGTTATTAATGCATTGGTAACACTCGATAAAAAAATAACTGTCGGGTATATTCCAATTGGAGAAAACACAAATATTGCAGAAACACTTGGTGTTCCGAAGGATATCGAAAAAGCATGTGAGGTTGTATCAAGCAGAATCACTCGTCCGTTTGATGTTGGAAAAATAAACGAAAAAATATTTTTTAAAAATATTTTACTTACAACAAGTCCCGAAACAATCATGACGACACCGAAGTATTCGATTCAGTTTCTTGATAATAATATTGTTTCAATTCAAAATTTTTCACCTACAAAAAACAATGTTTTTGGACTTGGTAATCCCATGGATGGTTCGCTTGATTTGTTTGTTTTCGAACAAGAGAAGAAGTTTTTTCATAAGAAAAAAATAAATACTCAACTTTCAATATCAGACATCACCATATCTAGCGACTCTAATAAACCGGTTTCTATCATCATAGACGATGGCGAAATCATAAAAACACCAGCACACATAGAGGTTCTTCACAATGCCATAAAAATAATTGTTGGTCCTGATAGGGTTTTTGAGTTCTAGTTTTTTGTTTTTAACCGAAAACAAATCAGTTTTATATTATTTACGAGACGTTGATTGTTTTTTATGTGCTCACATCTAATTGGTGTGATATTTTTTTATTATCATTAAAAACACTTGTTTTTTCAGTTGAGTCTTTTATTATAATTTTGTTTTTTGTAATACTAATAATAGACAAGATATCTATTAGTATTGTGTTATAAAAGAATATCCAAAAAATCTTTTTCGATATGTATAAGGAAATTATTGTATAAGAATTAATATCAAAAGTAATATTATTCACATAACCAACAAACTCACCACTCTCTGTAAAAACTTTTTTTAAAACCAGGTCTGAATATAATAGTTTCATATATTATTGTCTGATCGGCATAACTAAATATAAAAAGTTTTTTTCATCTTCTTTTCCACGAATAATAACCGCTGTTGTATTATTTGATAAAAACAAAACAACTTCATCGCTCTCCAAATGAGGAAGTACATCTAATATATAACGATAATTAAAAACAATATCCACATCACCTCCTTTTATTTTTGCCTGCATTTTTGAAATATTTTCTCCTACTGTGTTGTTTGTAGATGTTATAATCAGTTCGTTTTGAGCCCCAAGAAGAGATATTCTTATATCGTTTATTCCTGGTTTTGAAAACAACGATGCTGTTTTTATAAGCGATGCAAACTTTTCAGAATCAACAACACAAACAATATTTGATTCTGTTGGTATAATAGGCTGGTAATCTGGATATTTTCCTTCTATTAAACGAGATAATAATTCAATATCACCTGTTTTAAATAAAATTTGATTATCAGCAATTGTAATAAAAACAATTGTGTTTTCTTCTGGTAAAATACGTTGTACTTCCTGAATTGTTTTTAATGGAATTATTATTTCTGTTTGTGTGTTGTTTTGTTCTTCTAGATTATAATTATATTCTGATAATCTATAACTATCTGTTCCGACTAAAGATAATTTATTATTTTCTATTTTTAAAAACAAACCACTTATTTCCGGTCTATTATCATCTGATTTGATTGAAAAAACAACTTTTTGAAGAATGTTTCTTAATGTATTACTTTGTATAGAAAAAGATATTCCTCCATTAATTTGTGGCATATGTGGAAAATCGTGCGCATCAATTCCTTTCATGTGTGTTGAACTATCTCCACACATAACATGAAGAATAGAATCTTCTACTTCTATTTCGACTTTATCTCCTGATTGAAGTCCTATATATGAATTTAAAAGACTTGCTGGAACCGTAAAAGAACCTTCTTTTTCTATTTTTGCTGCAACAATACAAGAAACACCAATATCAAGATTTGTTGATGTAAGTTTAAGTACACCTTCTTTTGATTCAATAAGAACATTTTCAAGTATTGGTAGGTGTGTGTTTTTTGAAGCAACTCTTCCAACTATTGATAAACCCTTCTTAAGATTTTTCTGGGTACAAATTAATTTCATATGGTCTATATTCTATGTATATATTAATTTATATAAATCAATAATGATAGTAGAGGGAGTGGATATGTGGATATATCGAGAAAAAAAATAAAAAAGGTCTTTGTTAGATAGTTTTTTTTAAAAAAACAAAAAATAAAAAAAGGATAAGTATGTTCATAAGTTTTTGTTTTTTTAAACATATTAACACGTAAAAAAAGACAGGTGTGTAACTCTTTTTTTATACTCATACAAAACAACACTTATTCATATACTTCACATGTACTTATACTAAACATACGAACACAGTTATTAAGAGTTTATCGTCTTGTAATTATTAAAAAAACAATTTGTGAGATGAGTGTGTATAATTATGTTTATAAACATGTTTATAGTATATAAAAAAACTATCTAATAAAAAATAATTTATATATGCTTCAAAAATATTCATTTCACTTAATTTGTTTTGTTTGAAAAAACAGACCATACATTAGTGTACGATCTGTTTTTCTAGTGTGTTTCTGATATTGTTTTTTGTGGCTCGATATTTTTTATTATTTCTTGTTTCACGTGTTTGTTTATTATGATTTGTTGAATAGCCGAGAAACCAACCGAGACCAGCCAATACAAAGCTAAGGCTCCGGGAAATTTTGCTCCGAGCCACACTGTTAAAATTGGCCCAACATACATCATGCTTTTCGCAAACGACTGGGTCATTGATTGCATCTGGCTTGTCGAGGAATCGGGTTTTTTAATATTTTTGGTCATCATTGTTTTTGCCTGAACAAACTGAGCAATACCAGCAAGAACAGCAATAACAATTACAGGCTGACCAAGATCAATTCCAAAATAAGTAACGGTATTAATTATTTCTGGACGAGGAATAAAACTATATAAAGAATCTAACTTGTCTATGTGGAGACCAGTATAAAACACTCTATAGATAGCTATGAGCACAACAATTTGTATAACCTGAGTCAGACATGTAGACGTATAACTAATTCCTTCTCTCTTATATAAAGCCATAATCTCAACACCTGCTTTTTGTTTATCGTCCTTGTGTTTTTTTTGTATTTCATCAAGCTCGGGTTGGATTTTTTGAAGTTTAAGGCCGTTTTTATGTGCTTTTGCAGCAAAAGGAAGGAGAATAATTTTTATTATAAGAGTCAAAACAATAATTGTTGTCGCAATATCATGATTTGGAAGAATGTCATATATAAAAACCATCGCATTAAACAACGGATTAACAAGAAGTGTGTTGAACATATTTTATAATTAAAATTGTACGAGTTTTTAAAACAAACAAATAATACTATATATTACAGTATTTTTCAATACCTCTGTTACATATTACACAATCATTCAATCAAATCAACCCCACCCTTATTAAATGGATTGCATCGTAGAATACGATACACGCCCTTTGTTATTCCGATAAGTAAACCCTTTTTTTCAATTGCATCAATCATATATTGCGAACACGATGGATAAAAAATACATCGATGATGTGGTTTAATATATTTTCCGGCTCCATGATCCGAAGAGATTGTTTTTTGGTATATTTGTATTGTTTTTATGGTGATTCTTATTAAAAAAGCATGCATAATATTATTTATATAGAAAAGCTTTTTTAAACAGATTAAAAACCATTTCTTGTAATTCTTTATGAGTGGTTTTGAGAATGTCTTTGTTTACCATAATAATAATATCGGTACCATTTTTAAAATCGGTTTGGTTTTTTCTTATTATTTCTGATATTCGTCTTCTGATATAGTTCCTTTTTGTCGCGTGTTTATGTGTTTTTTTTGAAACAACAATTGCATATCTGCTTTCATGGAGTCTGTTAGGAAGTGTTTTACAAGAAATTCCATAAATAAAAAAACCACGTCCTCGTGTCGCAACTCGTTTAAAATCGATTTGTTTTTTTAAACGATTGATACGTGGAAGCATGGTGTTTTTTTATTTCTTGTAACTTCGAGCATCTGCAACAGTAAGTTTCTTTCGTCCTTTTGCTCTGCGTCTAGCAAGCACACCCTTTCCTGTTGGAGAAGACATGCGCGAAAGAAACCCGTGTTTTCGAGCCCTTTTTAGTTTCTTCGGCTGATACTTTCTTTTTGGCATATATTAGTATAACAAATGGATAATATATTAAAGAAGTCTTTTAGTCAATGGTGTAAGCCATTTTTAATAAAAACACTTAATTTATATATAAATAAAAAAACACCCAATTTAGGATGCTTTGTTTTTTTAGTTGATATTATGTTTTTTTTTGTTTCGGATTCATCGGTGGTGTTCGTTGTGGAGAGAAACCTGTTTAAAACATTCAGAAACACCCCGGCTATTACTAATAACAACACAAGACTAAAAAAGTCTTTTAATAATTCAATAAACACATTCATTTCAATCACCGCCCTTCTTTTTGTTTTTTTCATTTCTTCTTAATACTACTTTGAAAAAAATGCAAATGTGTTATCAACAGAATTAACACCTACTTGTACTCATATGAGATTGAGTGTGTGTTCTTATTCTGTTATATTTTGGCTGCACATAAAAAACTAACAAAAAATCCCATGGATAATCTCTCTTTGTGGAAGGCGGTTCTCGCCGAACTCGAACTCTCTTTAAGCAAGGCTAATTTTACAACGTGGTTCAAAAGTACTTTTGTCGACATGTTTGATGAGGGTGTGGTAACCGTCGGAGTTCCAAACGGATTTACCAAATCATGGCTTGAACAGAAATATCGTAAAGAGATTCTCCAGACACTCAAGAAGGTTTCCCCAATTGAAATTAAAGATGTTAATTTTAAGGTGGCAAGTAAACCAACACAATCGCAACACGAACCAATTGAAAATTTATTAAAAGAAAAACCACAAGAAGAACCAGTTGATGTTTCTTCTTTAAGTACGATGCCGAAGCGAACCATTACCCCTCCTTCTGTTGTAATACGTTCTCAACCAATGATTCAATCAGACTCAACAGGACTTAACCCAAAATATGTTTTTGATAGTTTTGTTGTAGGAAAAGGAAATGAACTTGCAAACGCTGCGTGTATGGCTGTGGCTGAAAATCCAGGTTTTTCATACAATCCATTATTTTTATATGGTGGTGTCGGTCTTGGAAAAACACATCTTATGCAAGCCGTCGGAAACAAAATTAAGAAAAACAACCCAAAAGCAAATGTCGTATATGTTACTTCTGAACAATTTACAAACGAGTTTGTTTCGGCAATTAAATCAAACACAATCGATCGTTTTAAAAACAAATATAGATCCGCTGACGCATTATTAATCGATGATATTCAGTTTATTGCTGGAAAAGAACAAACACAAGAAGAGTTTTTTCATACATTTAATGTTTTGCATCAAACAAATAAGCAGGTTGTTTTGACATCTGACCGTGCTCCAAAAATGCTCTCATCCATTGAACAACGTCTTATTTCTCGTTTTGAGTGGGGAATGATAGCTGATATTGGTGTGCCGGATCTCGAAACTCGTGTTGCGATTCTTATGAAAAAATGTCAGGAGCGTCACTATAACCTCGATGGAGAAATTATTCATTTTATTGCTCAGAACATATCAACAAACATCAGAGAGCTAGAAGGAGCCCTTAATCGAATCATAGCCCAACACCAGCTCGAAAATAAACAAATAACACTAGATTCAGTAAAAGACATATTATCGAACATAGCTTCTTCTCCGAAAAAAGGAAGTGTAACACCAAAAGTACTCATGGAGAATGTTGCGAATTATTTTGATATCAGTGTTGAAGACCTTAAGGGGCCGAGTCGAAAAAAAGAACTCGTTACACCGCGTCAGATTGCCATGTATCTTATGCGAGAAGAGCTAAAAGCCTCATATCCAAGCATTGGACACCAGCTTGGAGGAAGAGATCATACGACAGCTATCCATGCTTATTCGAAGGTTTCTGAGGATCTTTCAGCAGACGAAAAACTTAGAAACGATCTCGATCTCATACGTCAGCGATTATACGCTTCATAAAATAATAAAAAATATTTTTCGGTAATAAAAAACCTCATTTTTATTCGGAATAAATCCTGCTAAAAATGAGGTTTTTTTATTCTGTTGTAATTGTCTCAGTTTTTATTTCTTCTTCTTTTTTTTCTTCAATAACCCGAGGAGCTATTGTTATTAATGTTCCAGAATCTCTGTATATATCTCCCGACACACCTGTAATAATGGCATATATCCTATATGTTCCGGGATCAGGAGGAGTGTTCCATATTATTGATACTTCGTCTTTTGGTATAACATAATCGATGAAGCCACCTGTATCTATAAGTGGATTGGTATAGAAAAAATCAATTTGTTTAATTCTGCTTTTGTCCCCATTAATAGGTAGTGTAAATTCTTTTGGAAAATCATTTATTGGCACAGGTTCCTGTAAAAAATTATTCCAATAAATTGAAATTGGAGACGATACCTGTCTTTCAAGAACAAAAGATTTTTGTGAAAGTGCGGTATTTTCGATATCGTCAAAAATCCTCACTTTAAGAGAGTGTTTTCCTTGTTCTATACCAAGTGGTATGGAAATGTTTTTTTCATATTGGTATTCGCCAGTTTGTCCGCTCAACAAAGAAGATTCTATTTTTTGATCATCTATATAATACTCAATTCTTTGTGCTGGGCGGACAGTTTTTGTTCTTGTTGTTACAGAAATGTTTTCCATAACAGACGAGTCGTCGTAAGGTGAAACGATTTCAATATTAGGAATGTCTTCTGCCTTATGAATATCATCGTATTCTGATGGAGGAGATTGAAAATTTAACTCTTTAAGTATCGGATTATCGGTATTTGTGTCGAGCCATTTTTTTAAACCATCTTCCCACAGTGTATATTGTGGATCTGCTCCGGGGTTTGTTGGTGCTAGACCGGTTGGGTCGTTTTTGTCTGCATAATGAAGAATATCATGAATTGCGCTAAACTCTTTTCTAATAATTGTCTGAGCTGGGGTTTGTTCGGTTGCTCTTTTTCCGCTTATTGTATCTATCGCAACACGTTCTGTTGAATAAGGAAGCCCATTAAAAAGAGGTTTGTCTATTTTTTTTGGTATATATTTGGAAAACGCTTCGTCCGGTGTATTTTTAAGTGCTTCTCTCATAAAACCGTTCCACACAGGTCCTGCTACTCTGCTTCCACCGTCTCCGCGACGCATTGGTGAGTTATCGGTGTTTCCTACCCACACTCCTGTAGCGATTGATGGCGTGTATCCCATGAGCCAACCATCATTATAGCTATTTGTTGTTCCTGTTTTTGCCGCAACCGTATGTCCAGGAACCACCAGAAGATTGTTCTGACCAAATATCCACGCCCTGTTCTCATTGTTTGAGAGAACATTGTTTATGGCGGCAACAGATTCATTATCGATCACCTGTTCTCCTGGTGTGTCTTTCCACTCAAATAAAATATTTTTGTTTTTGTCTTCGATACGAAGAATTGAAATGACGTTCTTCTTTATACCATTGTTTGCAAGTGTCGCATAAGCGCTCGTGTGTTCAAGTAGTTTGACTTCCCCGCCTCCAAGAACAAGAGAAAGACCAAAACGACTTCTATCAGCAAACGTTGTGTATCCGAGCTTTTCAGCAAATTTTATAAAATCCTCAATACCAACCATATATAGTAATTTTACAGCCGGAAGATTACGAGACCCTCCTAATGCTTTTGCAAGTGACAAAGGACCCATTTCCTTGTCGTCATAATTTTTTGGTTCATATGGTTTTCCAGTATCTGTTGAAAATTGCGTATAAGTATCAAAAAATATTGTTTCGGGAGTATACCCTTTCTCGAAAGATCTGATATATACAAGTGGTTTAATAGATGATCCCGGTTGTCTTGGACGGAGCGCTACATTTACTTTTCCGTCAATCTCATCATTAAAATAATCTCGTGATCCGATCATTGTTAATATTTGACCTGTTTTTGGTTCTATTGCAACCAATGAAACATTATTAGCTTCTGATTCAGCGAGCTTGTCTTCATTTTTTGTTATAACATCCTCCGCTATTTTTTGTTTGTCATAATCAAGTGTCGTATAAACGCGCAAACCACCTTTTTCTACAAACGACTCTCCAAATTGTTCGACCAATTGTTCTTTCACATAAAAAACAAAATGAGGTGCTGTTATATTAGTGATGTTTTCTTTGAACTCCAGCTTATAATCTCTCGCTTCTTTGAGTTGTGTTTCCGTAATATATCCCTCGTTTTTCATGAGCTCGAGAGCAGTGAGTTCTCGTAACTTGAGTTTGTCCACGTTGTTTCCATATGGAGAATAATAAGAAGGGCGTTGTACCATTGCCGCAAGCGTGGCTGATTCCGCGAGATTGAGTTCGTGTACTGGTTTTCCGAAATATCCCTGTGCCGCAGCCTCGGCTCCGTAATAATTTGAACCAAACGGAATTGTATTGAGATATTTTTCAAGTATTTGGTCTTTTGTAAATTTTTTTTCTATCGCATATGCAATTATAAGTTCTTTTATTTTTCTTATCGGAGTTTTTTTGTTTCCGAGAATCGCATTCTTTATATATTGTTGTGTAATTGTTGATCCTCCGCACATTTGTCCAAACACGCCTTTTATGGCACATCGTGTCATTCCCCATAAATTAAAACCACCATGAGAATAAAACTGTTGATCCTCAACCGCTATAAATGCTTTTTTTAAATGGTCTGAGAAGTCAGAGAAAGGAACAATATTGCGTTTTTCGTCCCCGTGTATTTCATACAAAACGTGTTCGCCTGTTTTATCGTATATAATGGTATTTTCCGCAACAATTGAGTTATTAATATCATTATCATCAGGAAGTGTTCGCGATATCCATGCGAAAAGACCAAAAACAATAAGAGCTCCGCACAACAAAACAACAACCACTAATTTTATAAGAAGTTGTTTGTTTTCTTTTTTTATTTTGAAGCGGCGCTTGTTTTTGTGTTGTTGACTAGTTGAAAAAACAGATGAGCGATGCTGCTTGTTTGTTCTTTGTGTTTTGATATCAAGATAACGTCTTTTGTTTTCCATGTGGTTATTATAACACATTCCTTGTTTTTTGTTTCATACAATAAAAAGAATTTTAATTCGTTTTTTTGTTTATCGGACAGGAATATATCCTCCTGGAACACCGTCTTTTGATAAAATAATTTGCCACAATTGTATGTGACGAGCTCGGAAGCTTCCGGCACACGATAGTAAATAATACTTCCACATGCGATAAAATCGTTCCGAATAGTTATTTTTAAGTGTCGGCCAATTGTGGTCAAAGTTCTCGAACCATGCCATGAGGGTTTTGTCATAGTCTGCACCAAAATTATGAACATCTTCTATTATAAAAAGATTTTCAGTTGCCTTGCTTAATTGTGTGAGCGATGGAAGCATTGAATTTGGAAAAATATATTTTTCAATCCACGGCTCTGTTGATCGTACTGATTTGTTTGATCCAATCGTATGTAATAGAAACAAACCACTGTTTTTGAGACATTTGTGAACTGTTTCCATATAGGTTCGATAGTTTTTTGATCCAACATGTTCTATCATGCCAAGCGAGACAACATGATCAAACTGTTCTTTTGTTTCGCGATAATCTTGTAGTTTTATCTCTATTGGAAGGTTTTTGCATAATTCTCGAGCAAGTGTTACTTGTTCTTTCGCTACGGTGATTCCAGTTCCATGTGCGCCATAGTTTTCCGCTGCGAATTTTAAAAAGCTTCCCCATCCGCATCCAACATCAAGAACATGGTCTCCCTTTTTTAACCCGATCTTTTTGCACGTAAGATCTAACTTCGCTTCCTGAGCTTCGTCGAGTGATTTTGCGTTTTTCCAATAACCACAAGTATAAGTAAGTCGTTTATCGAGCATTACTGAGTATAAATCATTACCAATATCATAATGATGTTCACCAACAGTATATGCACGATCTTTTGTTTGTAAATTAAATAAAAAGGATTTTAAGAAAGTCATTACAAGAGTCCATGAGAAACCAATTCTTTTATCAAGATGAGCTGAAAGAATCTTGTAAAAAAACTGGTCGAGGTTTTTTGCATCCCACCACCCATCCATATATGATTCTCCAAGTCCGAGAGATCCTTGACGCGCCACTCGGTTAAAAAACAAATCATTATGAACCTGAATATCCCACGGACGAGATCCATTAATTTGTATATCAGCATGGGCGAGAAGCTTTTCCGCCCACTCTCTTGTTGTGTTTCCCATACGTAATTAATTTCATTATGTATTTATTATAACAACAATTTAAACTATCTCCACACATATTTATCAAAACAAAATATATTTTTTTTGTCAAGAAACATAGTAAAACAAAGGTGAAATATGATACACTGCTTTTGTATAATTTCGTATGAAAATATTCAAAAAAACCGTGTGCACTGATTCGAAAAAAATCGACGAACTTCTTTCGCGCGGAGTCGATGAAGTAATTGATCGAGACAATCTTCGCACACAACTTATTTCCGGAAAACAACTCAGGATAAAACTAGGAATAGATCCGACGTCATCAAATATTCATATTGGTAGATCCGTTCCTCTTTTGAAGCTTCGAGACTTTCAAGAGCTTGGACATCAGATCGTACTTATTATCGGGGATGCGACAGGAGTAATTGGCGATACATCTGACAAGGATTCCGAACGGCCGATGCTTTCTTCAGAAATAATAAAGAAGAATCTCACGACGTATAAAAAGCAGGCTGGAAAAATACTTGATATGAAAAAAGTCGAAACATATTTTAATAGTTCTTGGCTCAATAAGCTTAATTTTACTGGAGTTGGAGAACTTGCTAATAATTTTTCGCTTGCCGAGTTTATTTCCAGAGATAATATTCGTCGTCGTCTTGATGCAGGAACACGCGTTTCTCTTCGCGAGGTTCTTTATCCGCTTATGCAAGGTTACGATTCAGTTGCCATAAGTGCAGATGTTGAGATTGGAGGTATGGATCAGAGATTTAATCTTCTTGCAGGCAGAACTCTACAAGCTGTTTTTAAACAAAAACCACAAAATATTTTGATGGGCCCGATTGTTGAGGGTCTCGATGGAAGAAAAATGAGTTCTAGTTATGGTAATACGGTTAATTTTGAAGATACTCCAAATGATATGTTTGGTAAGATCATGGGGCTTCGAGACGATCTGATTGTTAAATATTTTTTGTGTTGCACAAGAATTGATATTGACATGATTGAGATGATCAAGGAGCGCCTTGATGGAGGAGAAAATCCGAAAGATCTTAAGATGGATCTTGCACACGAGCTTGTTCGTATGTATCACGGAGAGAAAGAAGCGGATGTCGCACAAAAATATTTTGTCACTGTATTTAGTGAGCGATCAATACCTGAAAACATTCCTGAAATGAAGGTGGAAAATGACGAATACGTTATAGAAGAGCTTGTTTTTATGACTAATCTGACGCCTTCAAAAAATGAGGCACGACGATTGATCGAGCAAGGAGGTGTGAAAATAAACGAGATTCCTGTTACATCTCGTCTTCAAAAAGTCCTTATTAACACAGGAGATGTACTTCAGATAGGAAAAAGAAGATTTGTTCGATTGATAAAAAAATAATACAGCTGTGTTTTTGGGTATAAAAAAAGACCGCCTTTTTGATGGCGGTTTTTCATTTTTAATTCTCATTAACGAGTTCCAGTAAATATTCAAACTCTTTGTTTGATAATAATTGTCGAGCTGTTTCTAATATTTCTTTTTTAATATTAGAAAACTTGTTAGAGTAGCTTTTATAAAAAGAAAACAATTCATCAACACTTAGTAAATAAGGATAATTTTCTTTATTTTCGTTTAATAAAGCAATTAAGCGTTTTCCGTTGTGTTCTTTTAGACAAACGTCATAGTCTAGTCCTAGAACAAAAGAAAGGATTTCTTTTGCTGTCTCTTTTGGTGTTTTTATGATTTTTTCTGTTTGTTTGTGCATTATTAAACACCTCCTTTTTTGGCTGATTTGTTCTGGTTGGTTTATTAAATGTGTTTTTCTTGTCTCGAATATATACCTTTTATATTGTTTTGTAAATAAAAAAACCACTCGCGGTTACGCGGTGGTTTGTTGTAATTTTCTGTTTTTTTCTTTTTTTGGAAAAAGCCTTGTGTTTTTATTCATCCAATCTTCGCAGGCTCCGAAATAGTGAATCCAAAACTGTTTGCACAAGTACAAGACAATTAAATAACACGTGGCAAGATTTAGTACGTAGCTGATTGCCGGATTGAGATCAATATTTAATCCTAATACGTTAATCAGATATGTCGCAATAGTTGTAAAAAAAGACAACATTACAGAAACAACTATGACAAGAAGAAAAAAATACTTTCTTTCCATTTCAATCTCCTTTTAAATTGTTTTTTATTTTATTTTTAACTCTTTTTATTATAGGATAAACAATAAAAATTGTAAAGTGTCAATAAGGAGTGAAAAGCACATTTTTGGGCCCCGTTAAGCTGTTTTTCGTCTTGTGCATAATTCGATTCTTTAACAAAAACAATGTTCGGACACATAAAAACACTTGTTTTTTGTAATGAAAAAGAGGCAATTTATATTGCCTCGTTTAATGTTTGAAATTGTTTATGTGTTTGTATTTTAAATTATTCTGATTCTTTTTCTTCTAGTTCTTTTATTCTTTTTTCAATTTCTTTTCTGTCTTCTGGTGTTATCTCTTTTCTACCAAGTATGCACCGTAAAACAAGAAGTTCAGATATTGTTGTCAAAAAAGGCTTCTCCTCGTTTCCTAATCTGGTATAATATGTGTCGGTGTCTTTTTCGATAATAATTGACGCGCCGTTTGTTTTTATCATGTATACCAAAAGTTTTTCCATTTTTCCCTCGCTTGTTTTTGGTTTTATTTTATTTCCTTTCACACTATCGCACAAAAAAACACCTGTCAAGAACAAGTGTCAATAAAAAAACATCCCTCCCTGATATACATCAGGGCAGGCACTTTCGTTCGGGAAAGCCTTTCTTACAAAAGCTTTTGCTGTCCTGCCCACAAAGCGATTGCAAGTGCGTCAGCGGCATCGTCAGGGTGTGGAATCTCGGAAAGTTTAAGAATTGTTTTGACCATTTTTTGTACTTGTGCCTTTTCAGCATTTCCGTATCCCGTTACTGTCATTTTCACGTTTTGCGGGGAACATTCGTATATTTGTATTTTTCGTATTGATGCTGCGAGTAAAATTACACCGCGCGCGTGCGCGACATCGATTCCTGTTTTTATATTTTTTGAAAAATAAATTTCTTCCACTCCTATAACAGACGGAGAGTGTTTGTCGATAATAGCTCCTATTTTGTAAAAAAGATCTTCGAGTCGTTTTGAAAAATCTTGTTTCGGGTCTGTTTTTATAGAGCCATATTCAAGCGCACGCGCGCTATTCCCGGAAACCTCTATAACACCGTATCCCATGTCTGCAAACCCGGGATCAATTCCCATAACTATGCGAGATTTTGGCATTAGTTTAAATTAGCATTGTGAAATATCTCATTAACATCTTCTGCTTCTTCGACCACATCCAGAAAAGCCATAATTTTTTCTTTATCAGGAACATTCACTGTGTTTTTTGGAATCATAACAAGTTCGATTCCTTTTATTGTAAATCCTTTTTTCTCGAGCACCTCTCTTACTGTGTTAAGTGTATTTTTTTCTGTTGTGACATATATTCTGTCGTCTCCCACTTCGACATCAAGAGCGCCGGCATCGATAATTTCAAGTTCTTTTTCATCGTTCCAGTTTGTTTTTTCAATTTCGATGCAACCACGCTCATCAAACATCCACGCAACGGCTCCGGCTGACGCGAAATTACCATTGTTTTTACTCAATGTTGTTTTGACAGATGTGAGGGCGCGATTTGTGTTGTCAGTGACGCATTTAATTAGAAGTGCTATCCCATCCGGACCAAACGCCTCATATACAACCTCTTCTATGCTTGCGCCACCAAGTTCGCCTGTTCCTTTTTTTATAGCTCTTTCTATATTGTCTTTCGGCATGTTCGCTTCTTTCGCTTTTTCTATTGCCATACGGAGCGAGGGATTGAAATTAATATCGTCACCGCTTTTTGCCGCTAGTGTTATATTTTGAGCAAGACGCGTGAAAAGAGCCCCCTTCTTTGCATTTACGAGCCCTTTTTTACGAGCAACATTTGATGCGTGCGAATGACCTGACATAACAATATTGTGAATGTATTATAAAGCGATAATACTGTTTTTTTTACATAAAATCAACCAGTATGGATTTAAAAATATTCATATCACGATCACTAGGGCGTATTTACTTGTTTTGTAATACGAAAAACACCATACGCAATACACAACATAAAAAGCATTGATGAGCCTATAAAACTGTATTGTGTAGCGAAAAAAATCAGCCAAATACAAATTATTGTGTAAATAAGGGTGTTTCTCATTTTCGGGTTCTCTAAAAAGAAAAGCAGTGTGAAAGGAAGTGTGAGATACCATGGCATCGCCCAATAAGTCATGATCATTCCAAAAAAGATATAAACAAAAATAGATGAGTATATATAAGAATCAATGGAAAACTTCTTTCTCGTTATGAAAATTATTATTGAAAAGATTATTATAAAAGAAATTGCTTTTATTAAAGTGTTTGTTATTTCCGAAAGAGAAAAAATATTTGTCATGATATATCCAAGTATTCCAGCACTAAGCACATGGCCTCCGCGTGCAAATTCCAGAAAACCATCAAACATGTGAAAATCACGAAAAAAAGGAGCGTAGAATCCTAATACAAGCACGGTGGCGCCGATCACTATGCCGATAAACGATTTCCACGTTATAAGACGATTTTTTATTATATATAAGCCAAAAAAAGGCAACAGCAGAAGCGCTGAGTACTTAACTAATAAGGCCCCAACAAATGCCATACTTGCCCAAACTATATATTTTTTCTTCATTAACAGAAGAGAAAGTACGATGAAAAATATCATCATCGCGTCATTGTGCGCGTCGATAATCAGTTCAAACACGACGATCGGCGCCACCGCATACCAGATAGCATATTTTTTATCTCCCGAGAATTTATAAATAAGAAAAGAAATTCCACCGACAAAAACCGCTGATAATATTTTGTATTGAATGATAAAAGGAATTATTGTTGATGCTTTTGAAAATAAAACTGACAAACTTCCAATAAGAAGCCAGACAGGTCCGTAAATCAATTTGGTGTATGCGAAAAATGAATCTTTATAAATATTAAAATAGGGTAGCTCCGTATTCGGTACTAAACTTAGTGTATAATATGGGTTTTGTCCGAGATGAATAAGTTGATAAAATTTATCTATATAAAAATAAGAGTCGGCGGAGAAAATGGGTCCGCACAAAATTCCAAACACAGGAAGTACGATCCAAATTGTGTTAATATGTTTTCTCACAAGAACCCAAGTGATTGTTTGAAAAAGAAGAATGCTACTTAGTAGTAACAAACTATCGTGTTTTATAGAAAACAGCCTGCCATTAAATTTTATATATATGATAGTAGATAATACGCAAGCAAATAGTAGTAATAAAAAATGATAATTATTTTTTATTGTCAAAAATATTTTTTTCATATGTATGATATAATAATATCACCTATAATATTATGTTGGAAGTTATACGAAAAAATTGGAAGTGGCTTCTAGGTATTATTCTTCTTGTTTGGTGTCTGGCCTCATTGCCGTATATAATTGTATTTTTATTTGGAGACAAAGACACCGTGTTTTTGGGACAGTTTTTTAATCCAGATACATTCGTTTATTTTCAGTACATTCGTCAGATTATTGATGGTGGTGTTTTTGTTCATAATCAATTTAATCCGGTTGTGGATGCTATTGGTTTCTTCAATATATTTTGGCTTGTTTCAGGCCTTTTAGGAAAATTTCTTGGTTTTAGTCCGGTTGGAACCTTCATGTTTCTAAAATACTTGTTATCCCCAATTCTTATTTTTGTTTCATTCTATGTTTTACAATATATCTTTTCTGGTGATAACAAGAAAACGAAACTCGCTCATTCTATTATGTTATTTGGTGGAGGTTTTGGGTATGTAATACTTATCCTTCGTATGTTTGGATATGCGGAACACAACATGGCCTCGTATTATTTTATGGATATATGGGCGACCGAAATTTCTCCTTATCTTTCCATGTTTGAAACCCCTCACTTTATTTTTTCATGGACACTTCTAATTCTGTGTTTTTATTATATACTTCGTATTTTCTCAGATGGAAAAATAGGATACGCGTGGAAAGGTTCCCTCGTGTTTGGCGTTCTGGCACAATTTCACCCATATTATATTCCGGTTGTTACACTCTTTTTCTTTGTGCGGGCATTGTTTTATTTTGCTGATAAGAAAAATATACTATTTATTTTTAAAAGAGCGTGTATTTTTGGCTTATTTCCGTTGGTTTCAGCCGTTTATTTTTTATATGCTTATTCGATAAATGACGTGCTTCGTAGTGTTGCGCTTAATAATATAACTCAGACCCCTCCTCTTTCAAATATTCTAGGTAGTTTTGGTTTTTTAATTGTTTTTTCTTTTTTGTATGTATGGGAGCGTTTTAGAAATGACTGGAAACAAAGAAGTGTTTTTTTATATGTGTGCGCACTCGGTCTTATACAATTGTTTCTCTTGTTTGCCCCATATTCCCAACAAAGAAGAAATATAGAGGGAATGAATTTCACATTTGCAATTCTTACGGTTCAAGCGTTGTCGTGTATTGATACTTCTGTTATTGCAAAATGGTCTCGATATGTTTTGAGAGGGGTTGTTGCATCATTGTTTTTTTCGTGTGCCATGTTTTTCATTTATTATACAATTTTATTTGGAATTACAATTCATGGGTATGCGACAGAAAGCACATCTATTATTGAACAAACTCGTGAAAAACCACCCGTGGTTATGACAAAAGAAGAAAAAAAGCTCTTAGATTACATGAAAACACTTGATCGAGGGGTTGTTCTTGCGAGCCCTCGCTTATCTTTTATGATACCTTTTTATACGGGACACAATGTTTTTGCGGGGCATTGGGCTGAAACCATTTCATATAAAAAATCAGCTTCAATATACCCGTTGATATACGGAGAAAAGAAGGACATGGATTCTAGAATAAATTATGTGGTGATTGATACAAAAAACAATTCTAATGAACGAATTGATTTCGCGCGTTCTAATCTATTGGCAAATAATTTCTTTGAAGCAAAGATATTTGATGGATTTATTTTGTTTATAAAAAATTCTCGTTAATTTTTCAAAATTGTTTCGTATAGAATCTTTTCCTTATTGAGCTTGTGAATTGTTTCGCGCATGCTTCCTATTGTTTCATATCCGCGAGCCGTTATGACTTGCATTCGTATTATTATTGATGGATCAGGAACAAACAAATGATACGAGTTTATATATGCACTTCTCGCCTCCCATTCGTCAGAGTTTTTAAAACCATAATTAACCGGTATTAAGGTCTCATATATTTTTTGCCCATTCTTTTCATATGAGAATTTTGCAAAAAGCATCTTATTATCCACGTTTTTTTGCTGATATTTTATCTTTATGTCAATAAATTGATTGTTTTTGTTTTGTTCTGCAAGCGTCACTTCAAAATCCTTTTTACTTGTGAAATCACTTTTTTCATAGAAACGAGACATTTCATAAGAACCGCCTTTTTTGAAAACACACAAAGAGTTTATACAATTTTCTATTGAATAATTTTTTGGGTCTAAAACATTTTTTATATTACTTGTCGCTTCTGACCAATATCTTTCTACAACGGGATTATATTTAAAATTGTTTTGATAATAAAAATAATCATCGAAGTCTATTATATGGTAATCTGGTGTACTCGGAATTTTATATTCTCGTGCCCCGAATTGTGATCTTCCTAGAAATGTATAATGATGTGAGTATGTGTTTTCTGTGTTCGCATATAACGGAAGTACTGCCAATGTTGCATTTATTGTTTTTCCGGTGTTTTTCTCAATCGAAGAGAGAAGTTCATTATAAATTTGTGTTTTTATATCATAAACTGGCTTTATTAGGCCAAGAAAAGGCCCTATAACCATAGTAGTATAAACGATTGTAGCTCCTATAAGCACAGGAAGAAGTTCTTTGTGTTGGCCGAAAAAACGAGAAAAAATATTTTTATCATCCTTGATTATTGAGGAATAACCCTGAATTGACGCTATGAAAAAAACAGGAAGGAGAAGACTGGTATAATGTGTTGTGAGCACGATCCATGTGTGGTTTGTTCCTTGTAATATGATTTGAAAAATAATCGGAATGATTAATATAAGAGTTCGTAACTTAAAAATAGGAAGAAAGATAAAAATACAGAGAAGTACAAATACAAAAAGAATATTCGCAGGATTAAAAATATGTATAATTATTTCCCATGGTGGGGTGTTTGCTTGTATCCATCCATAATATGCGAGAAATTTATAAGATCCGCTGTCAGATAATCTTCCTATAAAGTATGTTGTTGTGAGGAAGTATAAAAATCCCATAACAGCAGGAAAAACCTTCCAACGAAGCGCTTTTTTGTCTATCCAAGATAGAACCCCGAACATCATAATTACAAGTGCGACGTCTTCTCGAACAAGAAGTGATAGAATAGCAATTATACAAAATAGTGAGAAGTTGTTTTTTTGATATGCATAATATGTCCATGCGATAAGCGGTATCGCGAATGACAAAATATGAAATTCAAATGAGTTGATATTATGCAGTAACGGAATAAGAAGCCACACGACTGAAACGAGAAATGATTTTTTCTCATCAAAATATTTTTTTGAAATGAAATATATTGGTATGACGGATAAACTGATAACAATTGTTTGTATAACAAGAAGCGTAATAGGAGATTGAAACAGAGAATAAAATATAGAAATAATAAAAAGAAATGGTTCGAAATGATCACCGAAATAATTTTGCATTTGTATGCTCGACCAAGCTCCGTTTCCATTTATTATATTATGGAGAACGTTCGTGTATATAGCCAGATCAAGCCCGTTATACAGGTAATGAAAGTACTTGTATAGACAAAAACAGATAAATATAGAGTTATACACAAGTATCGCAATCGCTAATTTGAGCCATGTTTTCATATAAACAGTATATCATATTTGACAGATTAATGGAATTGTACTAAGGTTTAGGGATTTAAATACATTAAAATAAATTAAAATCAAAAAAACATTTGAAAGCCCCGCAAACGGGGCAAGGAGATTACCATGAAAAAGTTTTTCGTTAAGTTCAAAAACATGTTTTGGCTTGTCGCCATTACATTTTCTCTCGTCGCTGTTTCGTGTGCGCCGTCGCGTTATGTTGCGCAACAGGATTCCGACGATGATGGTGTTCCTGATGTTTGGGATAAGTGTGATTTGGCTTCTGGAACATGGGACAATTGTGGTTGTCCTGAACCGATAAAAATCGTTACACTTGCTCCTACTGTGTCTGATGTTGGTGCTCCGCTCGTCAGGGATTTGGGGATTGGTGGAACCGACACTCAGGTTGTACAGGAAACCGTTGATAATTTATGGTTGTTTCTCGAAGGAAAATTATCGGTATCAGAACTTGTTTTAGAAGGAACAGAATTTGATAAGTGGGAAACAGATCTTAATCAGAAACACAAGGATATTGCGAAAATTCTTGGAGTAGTATTCGATAGATTTTATAACGAAAAAGGATCTTTTCCAAATATCAAAATTGTTTCTAATGCAAACTATACTGCATTGTCCGATGCCGGATCTGTTCCAAAAAACATCAGGAAGATTGTAAGTGAATATGATTCGAAAGGAGAAAAGGATATTACACTTCGGTCATATAAGTGGGTTTCTGATATGAGGGCAAAGAAGTTTTGTGAGGAAGTAAAAAATTATTTTTCTTCGTCTAAAATTTCTTATACAGGTATTTCGATTTTTAACCCAGCAACAGAATATGACAAAAATAATAAGTCTGGATCAAATCGACTTATTTATTTAAAAAGAATCGAGTCTGTTCATTTACTCGGATCAAACAAGTAATCTTTTATTAAGAGTGGTTATTAAACATAACCGCTCTTTTTTATTTTTGTAAAAACCACTGTTTTTAGTCTTTTTATAATAATTTGTTTTTTCGAGTATTTCGAATAAATATATATTAAAATCACTTATTTTAGCCAAGAACACACTAATTGACTTTTGTTGTACTATTTGCTATAATTAAATGATAAAATAGTTAATAATAAACATGTTTAAAAAACCAAAAAGTCTCATAAATGAGACAGAAAGAGGATATCATGAAAACCTTAATGTTGTTCTTTGCCAGCGTTTTAATTGCTTTTTCCTTTGTTTCTTGCGCAGGAACTCAGAATGCAAAATGGGTTTCTCCTAACAAAGAAAAAGGAATCAGTGAAAGAGACTTAACAAACAAAGCATCTGAAAAAGTCTTCGTTATTGTGAAAAACGAGGACATTAACCCTTTTACGTACAAAGGAAAAACGATTTTGGAAGGAGATGTTTTCCCGGTTGAAATTCCACTCAGGGATGATGGAAAAGAAATTTCTGTTCGGGACGGAAACGGAAAGACTTATAAACTGTTTATTGAAAGCGATCGCAAGGTCATTAATAAGCACATTAAATTTCTTTCTGAATTCTCGCCTGTTCCTACAGAGATGTTGCTTTTATCATCAGATGATTCAGTTGGAAAAGACGTTGATTTAATGGGAACATCCCCGAACAGGAGTGAAAAAGATATAGCGAAAATGTTTGGTTCGCTTGATTCGAACAATTTGGGGGTGGCACTAACACTGAAATCTGTGTCTCAGGATACATTTTTCAAAAAGCACAAATTTACTGACATTTATAATCTCACGTTTAATGTGTGGATTGTGCTGTCTTCTGAGGACGTCAGATGTTTTGACTGGGTGATGCCAGGTGTTACATGGAATGTGTTTAATAGTAACTTTCATAATTATTATGAAGGAGGCTATGATAATTTTTCAGACTTGGTAACAAGCGGTTTCACACTGACAAAAATACTTATCAGCAAGAAATGGTACGAGAAAGAAATTTCTCGTAGAACAGGTGGAAACAACAAAAAATCAGTTGATGAGTATTTTGATCAAGAGTCAGGTATTTATCTTTTTCTTCCTGAAATAAGTGATGGCAAGGATAAATTAAAACTATATCCTATTTACAGCACTTACGGAGGATTTTATTCCGTTACAGAGAAGAAAAAAACCAGATCTTACATCATCGCCTTCACAAACACCAGATCTGATAAAACGTTTGAGATCATGTTTGGTGGAAAAACACTTATGGTTGATCCTGGTTGGATAGTAGCGATTGAAGTACCAGAAGACAGATATGTGCCAGTTAAGGTAATAGGAAGTTCTTATTATATAGAGCACAAAGGGAAAGCGAAAAAACTTCATTTAATTTTAGTGCATCCGAACTTTGCAGCTTTTGATAAGTGTCCCGTTATAGACAAAAAGGCACGTGCCCAAAGAAGTACAATAGTGGCTACTTTTTTCGGAAGTATTGATTATTTCTCTGGAAAAGAATCGTTAAAGGAGAAAGAAACGATAATTCCCGACTCTTATATTCAATTAGGTAACACAGAATATGGAGCGGAAAAACCAATAACGGTTTATTAAAAAAATAAATCCGTCCCGTAACACGGGACGGATTTTCTTATTGGGTATGTTTTATTTTGTTCCGACGGTGCGGATAACTGTCATTACTATAGCAAATGCGGCGAAGATGATAACAAGACCTATAACAGTACTGAATATCATTTGTTTTGCAGTCTCGACTTTCTTCGCATTTCCTCCTGCTGTCATCCATATAAATCCTGCAATGACGAAAAGGATAACAGCGATGATTCCGATATATGATAATGATGTTGAAATAAAATCGCTCGCTATTATTCCAGGGTCTTTTGCGGTATCAGTTGCATATCCTGCTTGTTTTCCAAACCTATCTAGGCTTTGTGAGTCTTGAGCAAACACAGAACTAGCATTTGATAGAAAAGAATAGAACATAGTCGACATTATGAGAAGTATTTTTTTCATATGAATATTTTAGATAATTATGAATTACGAGATATATATTATTTACAACACTTTTGACCTACCACAACCCCAGGAATAAAACTACCCTCGACACATCTTTGATTACTTGGGCAATCTGTATCAGATGTACATTTGTTGCAAAAAGCATTTACCCCCCATGGGGCGCAAACACTCTTACTTAGAAGTTGTGATGCGCAACGAGTCCCTTTCGGACAATCGGCGTCGCTCTTACACGGTGTACCTATTTGAGGTTCGCTAAATACTTGATTAAGTCGTTTTGTTAGGAATACGGTTCCGCTGTAAGCCACGAGAATAAGAGCAAGTCCGGCAATTGCATTTATGATCGTTTTCTTGCCAGCCTTTATTTTTTCAGAATTTCCACCAGAAAATAATATTTGTGTTCCTGCCCACAAAATCATAATGACAAGTATTGTACCAAGTAGAGCAAGTGCGTATTGTACAATTTGTATCGCTTTTGTTTTTATATCTTCTTTAGCAGCTGCTTCCCTATTTGCTATAAGTCCTGCCTCTACTCCTGTTTGGGTTGTGTTTTCCTGGATTTTTTCACTTGTTGCTGTACCAAGTTGTGCATAAGAAAAAACAGGGATACATAAAAAGACAAAAGAGACACATGTAATTATTGTTTTTTGTAAAAAAGAATGTTTCATAAAATTATTTACACACACCACCATTTGGATTATCAGTTGATTTTATCCATACGCAAGATGTGTTTTGTTCACATTGTGTCTGATTAGTATATAATTCACACCTTGTAAAACCAACCGGATTCTTTATCTTCTCGGCTCTTTGTACTACGAATAGCGCGATAGAATATGCAAATACGATAACAATAAGTCCTATTACAGAGTGCTGAAGTATTGATTTTGATTTGGCTATTCTGTCAGGATTCCCATTCGCTAGCATCCAATTAACTCCTGCATATAGCATAAGTATAAGAAATACGGTTCCTACATATATAAGTATTGTCTGGATAAGGGCGCCCGCGTAAAACTCAGGATTTGTAGTGTCCGGTTCCTGTGATTTATATGAATCGATATTTGATTTTACATTTTTAAGTGCACAATCGGGATCTGGTATTTGACCTTCTGTTGTGTTTGTACAATCTGCTGCGCTTATGACAGGAGAAATTATTATAATTGTAAACAATAAGCAAAAAATTGATAATATTATAATATTTGTTATTTTTATTTTGCTCATATAATAAACTTATTTATTTATATCTTCACAAATACCGGACACCTTGTTCCATAAACATTCTGGTATGTTTTTACACTGTGTTTCTTCTTTGTATTTTTCACATCCAACACTTTCTGTGTCCCCTGTTTCTGTCGCTGATTGTATTCTGCTCATGACAAATGCGGTTATACTATACGCAGCGGCGACTATTACAATTCCTATGACAGCGTTTACAATAATTGTTTTTGCTCTAGTTATCTTGTCTTTGTTACCCATTGCTGTAAGCCATAGATAGCCGGAATACATGACAAGAAGCATCAGAATTATTCCTAAAAATTGCAAAATTCTTTCTATTATGTTAGCAATCACATCAATTGTTGCTGTTGACGATATATTTGTTTGTTCTTTATATAAACTTGTTTTTCTTTGTGTTTCTTTAAGGTTTGTTAAAAAATCTCCTCCACTGTCACCTGTCTCAGACGTATCAACACATGTGTTAATGTTTGTAACTTTACACCCTTTTGCGGTCGGGCACGTTTCGTATGAAAAATCATTACATTTCTTTAGTGTACATATTACTGGGATTTTTATTGTTGAGGATATTTTCAATTTATTTATAAAAGATTCTAAATTATTTTTATCAAGTTTATCCGATAAAAAATTGATCTTGAAAGTTGTTGATTGGTTTTTTTCTAAAAAATAATTTTCGTCTACATAGTCATTACCATAACAATCATTTCCGCATTTTTCTTTTGCTGTATCACGATATGGTTTATATGTGTCATTTTTTATATATTCTTCATACAATTCTTTTAAAATCGTATTTTTGTCATCAGCACTAATGCTCTCTAGATCTATTTTTGCTTGTTGTGCGGTTGATCCACCAATTCCACTTAATATTACATTCACATAATCTCCTATAAAAGTAACTGTTACAGAACCATTTTTTACTTCTGGTTCTTGTTCTCGTCCGTTGTTGTTTACTTGTTTTATAACAGATACAGAAAATTCCGTTTCTTTGTTGTTTGTGCCTTCGATTGGATTTCCCTGGCACTGTCCTGTAAATTCAGCGCTTGCGGAATTTCCAAAAATAAAAAAAGCAGACACGGCGAACATTATAGTGAGTATTTTCGTCCATTTACTAATGCTTCCGTGATTGATAAGGGTTGTTTTCATCGAGGTATTATTAAATATATTCGTTATTGGGTTGGTGTCTGTTGTTGATTTCCGGTTCCACTTGGGAGTTTTGTCGTTATGAGATCATATATGTTCTGAGTAATGATATATGCCATCGCGACAACAATAAGTCCGATTATAGCGTTTTGGATCATATTTTTCGCCTTCTTAATCTGATCGCTGTTTCCGCTCGCAGTCATCCATAGTACGCCCGCATATATAACTATGACTAAGAATATGATTCCAAGAAAACTGAGTATTACATTGATGACTATTCCGATTAATGAGTAAGGAGATCCTTCCGTAAATTTTACTCCGGATTCAACTTTTGATTCATCAAGTCCGAATGTGTTCGGTTGAGTTGTTGTTTGTGCGAGGAGCATTCTCTCGCTTGTTTGGTGCACAGTAGATTCTTTGGCATATGCCAAAGAATCTGTCTGCAACAAACCAAACAAAATACTTGCTATGGCCAGTGATGTTGTAAGAAGTCTGAAAGAGTTTGTTCGCATAGTATTTTGTTTATGTATGTTAAAGAAATAAATTATTGGTCGCCTCCTGTAACATTTAGTAATTTGCTTACAGCAAACTGAGCGATTGCATACGCCGCGAGGACGATAGCAAGACCAACTACTCCAGCGCCAATAAGTTTTTTAGCGCCTTTTATTTTTTCACCATCACCACCTGATGTCATCCATTTGAATCCACCAAGGAGAATGATAATAACTGAAATCAAACCCAAGAAGCCAAGTGCAATGTTAATTACACGAGCAATTGAGTCTTCGAGACCAGTTGTACCAAGACCAGTGCTTGATACGACGTCAAAATTTACAGAAATAGCTTTTGCAGAATTTGCAAACGCTGTTATGGCAAACGCCGCGATAGGTGCAACAAGCGTCTTAACCTTATTCATCATAGACTAAGTCTTAATTGTTAAACTTTAATATAGTATTTGGAATCCGTATTAAAAACGGATGTCCGAACTTAAGTTCAGAGTTGTCATTAAGACAACAATATTATTATACCCCATTTTACGAAAAAAGTGTATATCACTATTTTATAAAACACGAAAATTACTTGTTTTGAAGCAAAATTATGATAAATCGAATAATTGCATAGCTTGTAAACATCGCAACTAAGCCAATTACAGTATATTGCATCGATTTTTTGGCTGCGTTTACTTTGTCAGGAACTCCTTGTGCCATCATCATACGAATTCCAGCAATAACAAAATTAAGAAGTGCTAATGATCCAGCTACTCCGAAAAGATATCTCACAGCTCGTCCTATAAGTGTTTGTGGTGTAAGTGGTTTATTGGGATCTGTTCCAAGTGGATCAGGAAGTGTTTGAGCATATACACTTTGATATTTATAGAACATTACTCCTGCTACAACACACACAACCGTCCACATAATTGTATATGCATGTTTTTTAAGAAAAGATTTCATAGTGATAAACATAATTATTATTCGTTATTTAGAAGATTTGCTACATTTGCCAGTGGCCCCTGATTTTCCAGCTTCCCATTTGCATTCCGAAGACCATGCTGTACATCCAGCTGGTGATTTTATACTTTCACAACCACCGGTTCTGTTGATTAAATCTAACCCCTTTTCTACGCTCCAAGACTGGTTTTTTGGATATATACACCCTGATCCATTAGGACAGATTCCACCAGTGTTTCCTCCTTCTATAATAACAGGGGTTCCCTCGTCTTCATATATAACCGTTCCATCTCGAATTTCTTTTATTGGAGAACATGTACCACCATATCTATATGCGCACCATGTGTTAAATTTTGTATCATAGTTTACGTCAACGTTTGACCCATTAAATTTTCCATTTGTTGTAAAATTTTTACCATAAGAAAGTGTTGTGCAATATGTTGTTTTGTTGTTGTTTATTATATTACACACCCCATAAACACAGGGTCCAGTCTGACAGTCGTTGTTTTGGTCTTTTTTAAATCCGCAAAGAGCACCATCATTATTACATTCATATCCAAGTGTTTCGATATTATAATTTGTTGCAATGTTTCTATATCTATACTCTTCACATATAGAGTACCATGCATTGTTGCTTTTAAATAATGCGGGCTTTATATATTTTTCTTGGTTTGCTGGAGCAATGTCTGGTTTTAAAAGAAACGCAAGTCCCCAGTTCATCATCGTCCATGCACCTAATACTACTGCGAGCCCTGTAACAGAAGCTATAATTCCGGTTTTTGCTTTTTTTATTCCTTCGCTAGCATTGTTTGGGAGTAGAAGTTTAAGACCAAACCACACTACCATGAGCAATGCAACAGAACCGGAGAAACCTATCACCCACTCTGCAACGGACGAAAACACATCTAATAAATCACACAAAGTACAATCTCCATGCGCATAACATCCTCGGCTTATATTTGAAATTGGCTTAAAAGCATTTTGAGATGTTGTGCTCGTATCGGCAGCATTTGCAATGATTGGAAGTATTTGTGCTCCTATATATGAGAAAAAAGATAAAATAGAATGTATCATATGTGGCGTGTTTAATATGTTGCGTTAATTTGTGAGGATGCTCGTCCTATTATACCAAGCTGATCGTCCGGTTTTGTTACAAGCATAAATGATGCGACGAGGTTTTGTAAAATAGTTTCGGTTGCAAGTGCATTTTTTCCTCGGTACCAACTTCGTGCCGTAAGAACTTGATCGAGAAAAATTTCAACAGTTTCATCTTGTTTTTGTGCTGATATAAGCGAGCGAAGTGCGGTTGGTGCATTCGTAGCATTTAAATAAGGAATTACATTTTGTGCGTCAGTTGCATAAGTAAGAAATGCCCACGCAAGATCAGCGTGCTCTGATTTGTTTGATACGACATTCATCCAGTATCGTGCGAAATTAACAGGCTTGCTTTGATCGATTTGAAGCATTGGCGCAACACCAATTTCCATCTTTGGAGACCTTTCTTCCAAAACTTTTTTATGATATGCATATCCTATAAAATATGCGCATCGCCCTGATGTGAACGCTTCAAGTGAGTTTGGGAGAGTGTCGTTCCATGAATAAACAACCTTGTTTGGGTTTGCAAAGTCAGTATAAAAAGAAAGTGCTTCGTATGCAGGAGAACGAACGCCTGACTCAGCACCAAAATCAACCCCTCTATCACTGCTCATTGGAGCACCATTTTGCATCATGAGTAGTGCCAAAATATCAGATCCGCGAGTTATATTTTTTGATCCACCAAGTGCGATAGCGGACTGAATTATTTTTGTTTGGTCGGTTGAATCGAGCTTCGTAAGAAAAGGAATTTGTGATACAAGGTCGGTCCAGTTTTTTGCAGGAAGAGGAATACCCGCGGTCGTAATCATCGCTTTATTGTAATAGAGAGCAAGCGTGTCGATACTGAATGGAAGTCCATAAACTTCGTTGTTAATGATTCCATCTTGTGTAACCACATCAACAAATTCTTGTTTGATTACTTTTGGTGTTTTAAGCGGAGCATCTTCGAGCACTGTGTAAAATGTTTTCTTTCCTGAAAAATCTTCTTGTACAACTTGTTTAGGAAGTTTTACACTTCGTGGCATTTGCGTAAGTCTGTGTTGGAATTCTCGTATCCAATCATTTGGAATTGAAAGTATGTCAGGACCAGCCCCATCCGCCCATGCATTAAGAAGTTCTTCTTTGTAATTATCGTAACCTACTTTTTTATAATTGATTTGTATTTTCGGATACAAAGCGGTAAAGGAATTTATAATTGGTTGAATCGTTGACGTGTCATCCCAGACACCCCAAAAATTAAGCGTAACTTTTTTATAATTTGTCACAGCTCCGGTAGGAGTATCCCCGCATCCGGAAAGAGTTGTTGCAAACACTATTAAAAGAAGTGTTGCAATTATTTTTATTCTTTTGGGCATGGACTTTTCTTAATTTAATAACATTTATATAATAACATATTTTGAGAATAATTAGAATAGTGTTATAAAAATAATATTATTTATACAATTTATTTGTCATGCTGTAAATAAGGTGTTGATAAACTGTTGATACTTTAAAACTGTCATGCTGAATTTATTTCAGCATCTGCCGTGTGGCTTTAATAATATGAGAAGTTAGTTTTTCCAGAAAACAATGTGTCAAGACAGATCCTGAAATGGTGCAGATCCTGAAAGGAATACATAGATCCTGAAAGGAATACATAGATCCTGAAATAAATTCAGGATGACAAGGTCAGTTCAGGATGACATTGTTCAGGACTAAAGGCTCAGGACTAAGGGTTCAGGATGACATAGAAATACAATGTTGGGGGTTTCTTCCCGCCGATGGCGGGATTCGAAGTGATATTAAAGAAGTTCGGGATGACATTAAAGATAGTCAAAACGACATTAAAGATAATCAAGATGAAATTACAAGTTGTTCCGCGTGGAACAATTCATGTTTGTATATTAGAAAAGCCCCTTATCCAGGTTCGATAAGAGGCTTTTATTGGTAGTATCCACTGGGGCGGAGGATACATTTATTCTATTTTATACGCCACATTTATTAATATGTTGGCGCTTTTTTCAAGTGTTCCTACGTTGTGGAACATAATAAGATCTGTTTTTATCTTATTTGTTTCCATACGTAGACCAACACCCGTCCTCGTATTTTTTGGACCAGTAAATACCGGTCTATTTATATACAAGGGATCCAGCCTATTTTTATATATATCAAGAAATCCATACAAATTCAGTAATACTTTTTCGTCGACATCTTGGTATATACCAGCTTCAAGATATACTCCGAAAGCAGGATATTCTTTTGTGTAAGAAGAGTCGTTACTTGGAATGGTGTCGTTTGTATTCAAGAAGATCTTCTTACTTGTGTTTCTATAAAAACCTGAAACTTCCATTTTCAGGAAATCAAGAAAGTCGGTTTTTACGGACCCAATAAATTGGGTGTATTTTATTTTTTCAGGCCCATCAGTCCCAAAGGACTTAATAAAAGCCAGTTCCCCGCCTTTTATATTAGGAAGTATATTTTCTTTGGAAAACAGAACCTCCCATTCCCAGCCCTTTTTTGAAAACTGATTTCTTGACAGATTGGCTCCTAGGCCAATGTTTTTATTTATAAAACCAACGCCTATATCGGCGTAAGCGAAGCCATTTCTTTTGCTTAATGGTAAATACAAATTTTCCACAAGCGTTAAATCGCTTATAAAAACATTGGTTTTTGGTGTATTACCAAATCTTATGTCCCCAACAGAAGTATTCAGTTCCATGTATAGAGCACCAATATATTCTAAATACAAATTTCTGTTTTTTCTATTGTTTTCAAAAGTATCAACACCAAGGATTATCCTGGTATTTGCGATAAAATCAAACCTTCCTAAAATATTTTGATTTATGAAGGTAGAGATTTGGAAAGAACCACTATTTAAGGGTTCGTTTCCCCTGCTTTTGTACTCATACCAGTTTTTGGTTATTAGGCCTTCTCCACCTATGTTCACCGCAGTTTTTTTAAATGGTACGAATTCTTCATATTCGTACTCTTCGCTTGTCGTAGTCTCTTCTTGCGCCCACAATTTAAACGAGCAGTTGCCGATTAAGGCAATAAATAAAAAGACAAATAAATTTTTCATGACTTACTCCTTCAGCACTTAGCTGAGTTTTTGTTGTTTGTGTTTTTTTGGTTATATTAAATCATTCTAGTGTAAATTGACTGGTTAATAATGTCAAGCTCCGTATTACACTCATTATTAGCCAAGTTTTTACATTGTTCCATGAGGAACAATTTGTAATGTTGGTTCGAGTGATAATGAGGAAGAGATTTCTCCCTGACATACGTCAGGGCAAGCACGTTCGTTTGAAATGACAATGTTGGTCGACAGAACAGTTTTAATAAGGAATTTGTTTGTTTCAACATATCATTATTATCCAATTAATTGGACTAGAGGGAAAATAAATGTTAAGGAAATTATTTTAAACACTTAATTTTATATAATGTTTTATTTGTGTTAAAATATGCGTGTTATTTAAAATCCATGATGAAAAAAATGAAAAAAACAATCATTGGTTTCCGCGAGCTCTATATGGATTCGCTTGAAACAATGTTTACATATTTTTGGTCCTTGTTTCTGTTTTCACTTATTGGAACGATACTCGCGTTTTTGTTTGGAATATTTTTCGATGTACTTGATGAAGTTAGCTTGGTTGCCGGTATAGATATGCCTACTTATATAAGTGTTATAGGTTGGATCATATCAATTATTTCTTTGTTTTTATTTGTTGTTTCACACTTGGCTGTAATGAAAAAAATTTTTGATGGCACTCGTTTGTCGGTAGGGAAGTGCATATCTTTTGGTTTCAAAAAGATTTTTCCATATATTGCTGTGCTTTGGAAAAGTTTGGTATATTCAGCTACACCATCATTACTTATAATATTCGTTATACTTGTGCTTGCTCGTCTTGTTTATCCTCATTTTGTGACGATTATTGTGCTTAGTTTTGTATCGTTTATTCTGTTGTTCGTAGCATTTATAAGAAGTATTAATGTGTTTTTTGCTCCTTATGTTTTCGTAAAAGAAAATGTTCGTCCAAAAACTTCCGTGGAACGAAGTATTGATATGACAAACGGAAAGTGGTGGGCCATATTTTTACGAGGAATCATTGCTATGTTTATCACAAACATTGTTTTGTGGATGATGTTTTTTGCTGTGAAGACCTTCTTACATTATGATTTTTTCATTACCTCATTATGGTATGAAAATATTATTTATTATGTCGTTCTGTTTGTTTTAACAAACATGGCCTATATGTTTTCAATCACTCTTGGTGCACAATTGTATATTTATTTTAAGAAATAACACATTCAATTATTGAGTAATATGATAATATATAATTATATTATAAAGACATCTTTTGCGCTTATTTTAGCCATTTCTATTGTTTTTCTCACAACAGGGTGCGGTGTTCAATCTGTTGGGAACAGTAAAGAAGAATTACAGTCTCAGATTAAAAAACTTCAGGCTGAAAATAGTGTTCTAAAAAAAGAGATTGATGATTTAAAAAACGTTCGTGCGGATGATTCTGATAAAAAGATAGACAACAAGTTTGTTCTCGGAAAAGATGTTGTGAAAGAAAAAACAAAAAATACTTTATCATATAAAAATTTAAACATAACCATTCCAGGAAATTTTGTTTTCGAAGAAAAGAAAAATTTCAGAGACAATGCGTCTGCGTATGTGCTTTCTAACGACCCAAAAAGTATTCAGGGAACTTATATAAAGGCTGTTGCATTTACAGACAGTGAGCATCTCGATGTTTTTGGGAAAGAGTGTGTATCAAAAAAGACATGTTCAGGATTCAAACCATTATCGGTAAGCAATTTCAATTCTCGCGGTGAGACGATTTCAAAAAAAGAAAATATTGGTCGTTTCGAATTTGTTGAAATAGAAGGAAGAGGCTTCTTGTTTGATGATACGAAAATTGCTGAGTTGGGAGATGTGAGAGAATATATTACATTTATTAATGGAGTACAGGTTACTATATTTGTTGTTGGGGCGATTCCTAATTCTCACTCCGCGCTTTCTGGAATTGTATATAATAATGTTTCTGGGGTAAGCGCTGGCTCTGGTATCACTTCTGATAATTCAGAACAAAATAAAGTTATTCCTGTTTCACCAAAAACAGAGGAGAATAAAGCAAATTAATCTTTTACACCACTTGTTTAAAATATTTTTCATAAGGCGCTTTTTATAAGCGCTTTTTTATTTATAATTCATCTCGCAATTTAGTATTTCGAAAAATTTTACAAAATACATCATATAGCCAATCATCTTTCTACAAGTGGTTTTTAAAGAAAAAAACGTGAAACGAAAAGCTTTGTAAAGCGGAAAAAATAAGTTTGCAATCACGAGAGAATGCTTTATACTGAGGTATACAGTATTAATTATTTAATATACAAAACAATATGGTAGCTCATATTTCACGCGCTGATTTTGACAAAGAGGTTCTCAAGTCCGGTGTTCCGGTGCTAGTTGATTTTTATGCTGAATGGTGTGGTCCTTGTTCTATGCAGGCACCGATTCTCGAAGAGGTCTTTGAAGCGGTAGAAGGGAAGGCAAAAATTGTAAAAGTTGATGTTGATTCTGAAGGAGAGCTTGCCGCACAATTTGGAGTTATGTCTATTCCGACACTTATTATTTTCAAAAACGGGGAAGTGTCCGAAAGACTTGTCGGATTACAGTCAAAAGATTCTTTAATTGAGTTGCTTACAAAATAAATTTTTAATTTATTAATGTAATATATATGCCAAACACACCGTTCCAATCAGCCGTATATCAGCTCAAACAAGCACTTGATCTTTTGAAGGTAGATGGAGCTGTATATGAAAGACTAAAAAAACCAAATCGTATTATTGAAGTTTCCGTTCCTGTTGTTATGGACGATGGGACCAAAAAAGTTTTGACAGGATATCGAGTTCAATATACGAACGCAAGAGGCCCTTATAAAGGAGGTGTTCGTCTAGCCCCGAGTGTTCAGTGGGATGAGGTAACGGCACTTGGTTTTTGGATGGCTATAAAAACAGCAGTTGTGAATATTCCTTACGGAGGAGCTGTCGGAGGAGTTGTTATTGATCCGAAAGCGATAAGTGAGAAGGAGCGCGAGGCTATTGTGAGATCATATACTCGAATGATTGCTCCGAACATAGGTTCGAAAACAGATGTTCCCGGACCGGACATATATATGGATGCTTCTGCAATGGGTTGGATGTATGATGAGTATTCAAAAACAGTTAGAGAGAGTGAGCCTGGTGTAGTTACAGGAAAACCAGTTGATCTTGGTGGTATAAAAGGTCGTGCCGGAGCTACTGCGCGCGGAGGATTATTTGTTCTCGAGGAGTTTTTAGATCATATGGGATCATCGAAAGACTTATCAATAGTTGTACAAGGATTTGGTGTCGTTGGAGCAGAGTTTGCTCGTTTAGCATATGAAGCCGGTTATACGATTGTTGGAATATCAGATTCCACAGGGGCAATATATAACTCGGAAGGATTTATTCCCTCAGAAGTTTTGTCATATAAACAAAACAATAATGATAGTATAAAAGGATTTGGAGATTCAAACGTTGAACAAATTACTAACGAGGAATTAATTTCGAAAGTGTGTGACATATTTGTTCCGGCAGCTGTCGAAAATGTCATCACAATGCAAAACGCCGATACAATCAAAGCTAAAATAATTTTAGAACTTGCAAATAACCCAATAACTCCAGAAGCAGATATTTATCTTCATAGTACGAAAGGAGTGAATGTGATTCCTGATGTGCTTGCAAGCGCAGGCGGTGTGATTGTTTCATATTTCGAATGGATGCAAAACACAGGAGAAAAAATGTGGTCGGAAGAAGCTGTGACGACGGAACTCGAGCGTCTTATGAGAGAGGCGACACACGAAGTGTGGAACACGATGCAAAAATTTGATACAAACGCACGTTCAGCGGCGTTTCTTATTGGAGTTGATAGAATCGCGCACGCGATTGAAATCAGAGGATTTGATCATGAATAAGAAAATTATTGATGCTTGTTCTGTTATGCGTCGTGATGAAAAACGACGCATGGATGTGTGGAAAGATTTTTTAGCGGGCCGGCCGCGACCTTTTTATATTCGTAGGGTTTTACAAAGCGTGCCGGAATTGCGTAGTGAGGCTTGGGAGGCACTTCGCGCGGCCGGCCCGAACAAGAGCGATCTTATTTTTATAATGAGAAACATAGAGGAGTTTCGGGAAGCAGCAGGAGTAGAAATGATCGGGCGATATGTCGACATATATTCACTTTTGATTACAGCCAGGTATGTTCCTGAAATATTTTCTAGTGTTGCGATTTTGCTTCAAGACAAACATCTGGATCAGCGACAACTTCGATATGCGATACGCTGGGTGTCGGAGTTTCGTTCTGTTGCCGCACATGTTATTTTGAATTCAAAGAAAATATTAAAAGAAGATTTACGTCGTATAATTAAATACGTTCCGGAGCGTGCTGAAGAAGCAGGGAAGATGCTTCTGGATACGAGACTATCAATGATTGATTATTTTTATATTGGAAAATTTGTTTTATCTCTTCGTCCTGTTGTTGCAAAAAAACTATCATTGTTTCCGGAGGGGAAGAAAACGCTTGTGAAATTGTTCTCCGAGACAAAGGATGATGTTTTTAATTGTTGAAAATTAGAGTTGTTAGTTTCGTGTGGATGAGACCTCTTCCTGATATTCGTCAGGACAGGCGCTTTCGTGCTCGAGGAGACAATGTTGGTCGAAGGAATCGTTGGAGATCTCTTCCTGACATCCGTCAGGACAGGCTCCTTCGGTCGAGATGACATTAAAAATGCTTGGGGTGACAATGTTCGATCTAAAAGATAATACCAATCGAATTGGTTGATGAGAAAGGCATAAAAACCCAAAATTGGCTTATTTTGGCTATATTTTATATATTGACTTTTTACTTCAAACGGTGTATAATTACTTGATAAATAAATAAGTTAAATAAATTAACAAACAAAAAAATAAAGGGGAATTGAAATGAAAGCATTTCTGAAACAGTTGGTATTAGGTGTTTTATTAGAAGTGAAAGAGATTTTTAAATCTGCTTGTGATCCTAAAATATACACTTTTGATAAGGAGGATTTTATACATCTTTCTTCTATTATAATTTCTTTATTTCTTTTTCTTCTTTTTTTGGGAATCTTATTTGTGGGGTCGATAGGTATAGTGTATTTAAATGTTCAGACTTACACTACGTGCGCTTCTTTGTTACAGGACCCGCCTGATAAATATCATGTGAGCCGAACAGTATCAGAAAGGTGTGGTGATTCATTACTTGTTATTAAATACAACAGGTACGATGAAAAGATAGAGGAAATAAAAAAACCACTAATTGACCCTAATGCAAACGATAAACACGCCGGTATATCTATGCATGAATCTTATAGTCGAGATTTTTTCTCTCCTAGTATAAACTCTATGCCTATGGTAGTAACTAATTCTGATGATACCTTGATAGAGTTTAGTGTTACTTTCAGGGATTTAAACGGAGACACAATTAATCTAAAATAAAAGTTTTTCATTGATCTTCCCGATTGGCCAAGCTAATCGGGGAGTGAATAAGAAAAATTAATTTAAAACAATAAAAACAAAAATAAAAAATCTTTGAAAGGGGAATTGAAATGAAAAAAAATCAAGATAATCCACGTTACGAACACGATTGTGATCGTTGTCTTTTTGTCGGAACATATGAAAATTACGATTTATATGTTTGTGAAAGCTCTTTCACAGGACTTTGTTGTATAGCAAGATTTGGAAACGAAGGAGGCGCATACTTATCATCCTCGGATTATCATAAGGAAATATTACCATTGGTGGAAGCTAGAAAAAGATATGCAAATAAGTTTGAAGCAAAGATATTTTCTCGTTTCGGCCCATCAATTAAGGAGTTTAAATTAAGTGTTCCTGCAGACTATAATCACGATGTGTGGTGTGATGAGTTTATGAAGAATGTCCCAAAATTTGAAAAAGCGTGGTTTTATGGCAACGAAGAACATTTGGATCCGGCATGTAAAAATTTTGATAAAGCATCCACAAGATTGGAACCCGGAAAGACATACACAGTCAAAATTTTCCCAATATTGAAAACAGTAACAGGCGAAGAGTGTATTGCGTTTTTAAAAAAACAGAACGCCATACTCGTTGGTACACACGGATTGTTTCTTGCTTATAACCTGAGTCTGAAAGGAGAAAATCTTCTTATAGAAAAAAGAGTTGCATCTTTTGATGAAGAAGAATCTCTTTTGAAAGACACCGATGGTAATAGTTTGGCACCATTTTGCGAGATCAGGTCTAATATATTTAGTCAGGATTATTTCGATAGCGGTTGGTCTGATACTTATTGTTTATTGTGCTTCTGCGCTTAATTATTGTTTTAATCATTCAAACAAAAAACCATCTTAACAGGTGGTTTTTTTCTATAAAAATAACATTTTTGCGATAGAAAGATGACAAGAGGGCTATATCATTGTGAAATAGACGCTGACTTGCTTTTTTTGTTGTTTATTCATAGAATAAAATGATAAAAATAAAATAAAAATAAAAAATAAAGGAGATTAAAATGGATCTTATATCAGAATCGACAATTGTAAATTTGCCAGACAAACCTGATATAAACGATATTGTTATATATCTTACGGCAATAAGCGAACTTAACAGACGTCATAAAGGAGACAAAAGATTACCTTTTTTGGGAACTGAACGGCATCATAAAAATACTGAAAAAATTCGTCGATATCTTCCGTTTCTAATTTTTTCAAATCCAAAAGAAATTTTTGATTTGCTTAAAGATGTATATTATGAAACAGGGGATTATCTTCGTTTAATGCACGTGATTATAGAAATACTGAACACAATAGGTAAGAGTTTTTATCTTACTCCTATTCGCGTAAAAACCGTTCTTGATTCCGTGTATCTCGATATAAAAGGAATTATGAAATTAATAGATGAACACTCTTATGTTATATATCAACAGATTGCTAAAGAGGGTTGTAGTCTACAGTTAATTTATTATTTCAGATTTATAGTTCTGTATTTGCAATGTCAATCGCACTTTTACATGACGGCTCAATCGATTTTGGAATCGTATAAGTATATTATTGATGTATACAACGACTTTTTTTATCATGAAAATCGTTTTGAAATTATCGGACTTAAGAAACAAAACCAGATTAGTCTTCGCGTAAACGTCTTTCGTCTTAATGAAGTAGACGCGCTTATTGCGGCACAAGATTATGTTGGTGCATCAGATCGTATTAATAAGGTTCAAAAAGAGTTCGAAAACAAACAAAAGGAATTTAAAGAAGAAGAGCCTTTTATGTTTCCAAATTTCGAAATTCTTCTGTGTACAAATTATTTGAGTTTGTTGGTAGATGAGGTTTCGAATGGGCGTTTTCTTCCGGAAAAGATTTCGACGGACATTTATCGTCAAGAGGATATAGAAAAAGCCATACATATGGGACGTATGCTTCTAAACGAATTTCAAAGTACTGTAAAAAAAGACATTCTCACAAACGAATTACCATTGTCATTAATGTATCAAATAGTTCGGGCAGAAATAATTACAGGACAGGTCTACGGAACCAAAACATTGGAAAATCTTTCTTCATTACGAATATATGGAAAAAAGAGTGGATATAGCCTATTATCCGAAATGCTAGAAGTAGAAATAGGTAGGATTCTTAATCCAGAAGATGTTCATACTGTTGATATTGCTCAATATCATATCGAAGGAATGGATAATCTTGCTATGCGGGATGCCGTTACCTCACTTCAGTGGATTATTTCAAGAGAAATAAAACTTATGGATTTAAATTTCCTTGAGACGCCTGAGATAAAAGAAGCGAATAAACAAAGATTTATCCAAACACTGATCCTGTATAAGGATTCAGAAGCAACATCAACACATATTCGAAACATGATTACCGTTTCAATTCCGGAACTGCTTCCACACTATTGCGCTCTTTTGTTTAAGGTGCGCATGGTGTATTTTCTTTCTTCTGAGATTGATTTATATAAGAACGCTTCAGGTCCGATAGAACAAAAATCAATTATTGAAAAAGCAACACAAGAGGGAGTTGAGCGCATCGGAAAGATCTATGATCCTAAATCGAGTTTTATTCTCGAGTTAGAAAAATATGCCACGTATCATGATATAGGAAAATTATCAACGCCGTCGCATATTTTAAAAAGCGAACTGAAACTTACTCCATATGAACGTTCGGTTATAGATATGCACTCATTTCTTGGTGAGATTATTGCGGAGATTTTTTCTGATAATGAAAAATTTGTTATTGGAAAACACCACGAGGCTTATTCTCAAATGGCTAAAGATGAGGCGTTTCTGGTTTTTGATGATATTTCGGATGAGTTTGTGGCGTTTTCTCACAAATTATTTCTTGTTACAATGATTCGTTTGGCAGACATAACAGAAGCGGTTAGTGGAAAAAGAAATTATCAACGTGATGGTATGCCCGATAATATTAATGATCTTGATATTCAGGAACGAATGCAAATTGGTATGGAACGATTGCTCAACCCTTCTTTTACAGAAGAAAATCACAAAAGAGTCGTCGATTTATTGAAAGGACTTTCGCCCTTCGAACTGGTTGTTCTTGGTTCATATAGGAGATGGGTAAACTCATCTCTTTATGAGCAAATAAAGAAAAACAAAGAAGGAAAAACAAATTCTCAAACAGTGTTCGTCTCTCTTATAGGAGACAAAGAATGGTGGTTGAACGTTTTTAAGGATATTGAACCTCTTCTAGAACACAACATGAACATAGCTCATTCAATCGATATATTGAAGTCTCGTATATTAAAAGAGCGTCATTTGTTTGATGAAGATTCTGAAGTAGAAGAAACATTGTTTCCTGATGGTATTGCGGAACATCAGCGTCCTGGAATACCTTTTAGCACATAACAATTTATTAAACACCTCTTCTTTTTAAACAAAGAAGGGGTTTTTTTATTTCTAATTTTTAAATGAGATTTGTTGATTTTTTAGAAGAAGAGGGTAATTATGGTCAATTGTACGGATTAATTCTTCTGATATATAATATTATTATGAGCACATTTATTCTTGGTATTGATGAGGTTGGTAAGGGTTGTGTCGCGGGACCGATTGTTGTCGGAGGAGTTGTCATGTGCGCAGATTGTGAAACAGATGATTTTTTTCAGCATATTAAAGATTCGAAGCTTGTCACAAAAAAGAAAAGGAACGAGCTTGATGTTTTTATTAGAGAACATGCTGTTGAGTGCTTCATTCGCGAGGCGCCCGCGGAAGTGATTGACCGAGATGGTATCGTGCAAGCGCAGTATAATCTCGTTTATGATATTATCAATTCTGTGAACACGACAATTGATATAATAATTTCTGATTTTATGAAGGGCTTTGTTCTCGATCGCGGGCGCCTCGCGAAACACAAAGAGGTTCCATATAAAAACGAAATACAAGGTGATAGTAAGTATAAATGTGTTGGCGCGGCCAGCATTATCGCAAAAGTATATCGCGATACTCTTATGACAAAAGAGTCTGAAAAGTATCCTCTGTATGGTTTTGATCATCATGTCGGATATTGTACAGAGAAACACGTTGAAGCAATATATAAGCATGGTCCATGTCCTATTCATAGAATGAGTTTTGAACCGCTTGTAAGTTTTTGTAATAACAGAAAAATATAAAATGGGTCTCGATCTAATGTTATTTATCAAATAATAGTTGATTAATAAATATTTTTTGATAAGAATTAATTGAAAACGCACAATTCTTGTTAGAAAGAAAATAATACATTTTCATTTTGAAATAATTTTAAAATTTGTTATATATATTTTTATTTTTTGTTCGTTCATGTATTAGTGTCATTAGTTTTTTTAATTGGAGAAAAATGATATAATACATATATAATAAAAAAACACAACAATGTCTTTAACACCACCGACCCAGTTTCATGATATGAATATTGATGCGGGAATTGATCCCGCCGATTTGTCTCATATTGAGCCGAATCTTACGAATTCGGCGTCTGCGCTTCGTGAACACGGCAGACCGATTCCTTCCGCTGTGCTTGCTGCTCCAGGATCTAAAACTGTCTCCGGAGGTGCAAATTTTATTGATGCAAAACTTATTCTTGAAACATACGCAAAAATAGGTGTCGGAGATGTTGTTGCTGATTTTGGTTGTGGGGCGGCTGCATATTATTCAATACAAGCTGCGAAGCTCGTAGGAGCAAGAGGGAAAGTATATGCAATTGATGTCGTAAAAGAATTGCTTGAGGTAATAAAAAGAAGATGTATTGATGAAGGTGTTTTTAATGTGGAACCGATTTGGACCGATTTAGAAATGTATAACGCAACAAACCTTCCTGATAATTGTGTTGATGTTGGTCTTGCGATTAATTTATTTTTTCAATCACAGAAGCGTTCAGATATGTTTTTCGAAATCCATCGGCTTATTAAACCAGGAGGGCGACTCGTTATAGTTGATTGGTTGCCAGAAACAGATAATATGGGGCCACCTAAAGAACAAAGAGTAAAGAAAGAAGAGTTAATAGCTATTGCAACAAAACGCGGGTATATTCTAGAGAGAGAATTTGTTCCAGGAGATTATCATTTTGGGTTGGTGTTTATTAATTCATAAAGAAGAGAATTAAGAGATAGGAGATTACGGATTGCGAATTAAGAATTATGAGATGGAGAGATTACGAACTTATATCGTGAAATAAATATCTAGTATTTTGTGTTCGGTTTAATCTCCTCATAATACATATTAGTGGAAAACATCTAGAATTGTTTTTTTATAGGTTAGATTTCTCCTGGTTTGTAGCCGGATAAACTTGTTTGCTTGACATTTTTAATATATTTTGCTATTATACTTTGAAGCTTAATTGGCTTTCTCTACACGAGAGAATCGTGGAACAGATCTTTTACAAGGAGGTTAAAAATGGCAACAAAAAAGTTTCATTTGGGCGATATTCTTAGTATTACAACCAGTAAGTTAGTGTCGCCTCGCTGCATGGATGGAGTACGCGACATCCTGAATTTCATGACAGGCGACAGCCTTTTACAACATCAGTTTAAGCGTGCCTCGGATGAGTGCGAGCCGTTTCTTCTCGAACAGTTTCCACAACTCAAGGGGATTGATTTTTCGGATATAACGCCGGAAAACTGGCGGAGCCGACTCAATGAGGAAGTTGCTCGTTTTGGTGAAGAGCTTATCGTTCACGATCTTCCGCCCGGGCGATATAAGTTTCGTGATCCTGTCGAGGAACTGGTCAATATGAGGGGAGCTGGAAAAGTCATTGTGGTCGATATCAATTGAAACCACAAGTCGCAAAAGTCCTTTGCATAACATGCATCGGACTTTTATTTTTTAAGGATTGAAAAGGATTATCTATAATGAAAAAATATTTGCGACTTCTTTTCTTAGATTTATCCCGGTCGTTTACGATAATATTTATTAATCAATGAATTAGAGCTCGCTTAAAAACAATAATAAGCTCTTATTATAGGCATAAAAAGACGGGATTTACCCCAAACGCCACAATGTTTTTTTATAATACAATTCTAAATATAAATAATTTGTTTCTTTCTTAAAATAACCCCATTTTCTCGAGGACGCGAAGGGGTTTACATTTATTATAATTATTTGCTAATATCTAACATGTAATTCTAGTATTATATGAATCCAAATTTTTTCAGATTTTATTTTTGGTTTGATCGATCACCGGTTCCATTTGTTGATTACATGGAAAAGTTTTTCATTGTTTTGTTTGTTGGTGTTTTTGTTGCATCAATCGTATTGTTTGTTTTCAAGAAATTAAAAAAACATTTACAAGAAAAAACAAAACAACTTTTATCGAGCCTTATCGGTATTTGTTTTTGGTTCGCGCTTTTCGGAGGTTTTATATTATTTTCTCGAATGCAACACGCCGTGTATATTAGTATGAGAATATGGTTTTTGTTGTTGTTTATTGTTACAGGAATTAATATTATTCGTGCGATTTTAAAATACAATGGGATTTCAATTTTGAGAATGTTTCAAAAAAAACGTCGCAACGAGCAGTTTATAGCAGCGAAACACACACAGGAGTATGCGAAATATCTTCCAGAACACAATCAGAAACGGAAATAATATTTTGAAAGAATCGTCTTAATTTTACATTGAGCGTATCATTTCCCAGCAAAACACCATTGAGCATGGTGTTTTATTTTTATGAAAAACAAATTATATTTTCGTGGAATATATAGGATTTCGTCAACACGATTGCCGTTTTGGGATTATTCGTCTCCCGGATATTATTTCATTACAATATGTACCAAAAACAGAGTTCATTATTTCGGTGAGATATGCGGAATAAAGATGAAATATTCGCGATTGGGATATATTGTTCGTCGTTGTTGGTTGGATATACCAAAACATTTCAGACATGTATCAGTTGATGCTTTTGTTGTTATGCCAGATCATATTCATGGCATCATTCGGATAAAATACAAGGTAAGAAAACAGGTTTTGAAAGGGCAAAATTCTGTGGAGACACAATCTTTTGAAAAGTCTGTGGTGGAGACACAATCTTTTGAAAAAACAGTTTTTTCTGTGAAGACTGTGGAGACACAATCTTTTGAAAAAACAGTTTTTTCTGTGAAGACTGTGGAGACACAAAATTTTGTGTCTCCACAGGCTATTGTGTCTCCACAGGCTATTGTGTCTCCACAGGCTATTGTGTCTCCACCACAGGCTACTATATCTCCACAGAATTTTGCCAAACAAAGCACTGGTAATAGATTTGGCCCACAGTCTCTCAATATAGCATCAATAATTCGAGGTTTTAAAATAGGAGTGACAAAATGTGGAAAAAAAATAAATCCTGATTTCGCATGGCAATCATTGTTTTATGATCGAATTATTCGGGATGAAAAAGAATTATACAGAACAAGAGAATATATTCGTCGAAATCCGCTCGCATGGAACACCGTTAAAAATAATATTAATGGAGTATGAAAAAAGAAATTTCAAAAAGTAGTTTCCGCGGTGCGAAAAAACTCGGATCATTTGGTGAACAAATCGCTGTTCGATATTTACAATTTCGCGGTTATATGATCGTTGGTCGGAATGTATATGCACGATGTGGAGAGATAGATATTGTTGCTGTTGATGGAGATACGAAAGAACATGTTTTTGTTGAAGTGAAACTGAGGCGAACAAGCCAGTTCGGAGGCGGAATATATGCAATTAATGAGCAAAAAATGAAAAAACTATATATGATGGTTGATTATTATATTTTGGCCCATCCGTGGGTACAGTCTGTTCGAATTGACGGACTTTTTATAGAAAAGAAAGCCAAAAATCAATTGAAGATAGAGCATTTAAAAAACATTATGTTATAAACAGTCTATCAACACCCAAGGTGTTACGACTTCGTAATAAGTGCGCTAGTATGTACGTTGAACGCAGTAAAGCGGTTTATACGCTTTTCATGTAACACTTAAACACATATGAGAAAAACATTTATTATCTCTTTTATTGCATTGTGCATATTGTCGCTTGCTCCATCAGCAAATGCTTTTTTGAAACTTCCGGATCCGTGTACAAAAAGTTTGTATGCATGTCCTGTCCCAGCAGCACTTGTCACAGGAAGTAATGAGAGAGGAATGTTCGGTATCACATGGAGAAACACAGTGATTGAGGTATATACGGATCAAGGTATATGGCTTGGAGATGCCGAGGTGGACCGTTTAGGAAAAAACGATGTTGTTTCTTGGAATATTGATATTGCAGATAAACTTACTGATGGAAAACATTATTTATTTTTCATTACATATAATTTAAGTAAACGCGATCGAAGCTATAAATCAGACGTTTTCCCTTTTTATCTTAATTATACTGGGGTTGTTCTTCGAGATCGATTGATTGATGAAAATACCACAGACAAGGCGATAATAACCGAAAAAGAAAAAGACGGAAAAACAACAGAACCAGCCTCTAAAACCGTTGAAAAAGAAGTGATTATAACACCTTCTCAAAATGAACAAGCAAAAGAAGATTTTCAAAACACAATACCATCTGTGCCTACCGACACAAAAGGTTCGTATGGCACTGTGATAGGTTATGCTATTATTGGGATCTTCGTTGTTTTAATTATAGTGGCTATTATTACTCGAAGAGATGATGAGGACAACGAAATAGAAAACAAAGAAATAATCGAAGATGGTGTTTCTTGGTATAATAAGTTTTTATTTATATTAAGAAAAACAATGAATACGTGCACAGACTTTGTTCTATCATTATGGAATTACATATACGAAAAAATATCAACAAAAACACCAAATATAAAAGAAAAAATATCCAACATTATTTTATCTATTAAGTCGTACATATCAAACATCATAAAAAACACTCGTTTGTTATATGATGCAGCAAAAACAAAAATAGAGAACATATATAACGAATCCATCATTGAAAAAGAGGATAACAAAAAAGAATAAGTTCAAAATATCCGTAGCCTGTCTTTGTAAAAATTTCGCAATTGACACAATTATTTGTTTTGATAGACTTGTATTGTATTAAGTCAGCTTACTAAAAGCTGGCTTTTTTAATTGGTTAAAAATTATTATGGCAAACGAAATAAAGCTAGCTATAGAGCAAATATGCGAAGAAAAAGGACTTTCTTTTGATATTGTTCTCGCAACAATCGAGCAGGCTCTTGCTGCTGCATATAGAAAAGATTTTGCAACAAAAGATCACCATATTCGTACAAAATTTGATATAAATACTGGAAAAATAGATGTTTTTGAGGTAAAAGAAGTTGTTGAAGACATGGAATTTGATGAGGAGGGTAATGTTGTACAACCAGCGGAACCAGAACTCAATGAATTAGGTAAGCCTATCGTGAAGCGATTCAATCCTGTATATCAGATAATGCTTAAAGATGCAAAAAAAATAGATAAAACACTCGAGATCGGAGGAGAGGTTATAACACCACTTGAAATTCCTGGTGAGTTCGGACGTGTCGCTGCTCTTACAGCAAAACAAGTTGTGATACAAAAACTTCGAGAATCAGAACGCGAATCAGTGTTTGAACAATACAAAGACAAAGAGCGCACAATTGTCATTGCACAAGTACTTCGTCAGGATGGAAGAAATATTATACTTGAGCTCGGAAAACATTCTGCCATATTGCCATATGAGGAACAACTTCCACGAGAAAGATATGCGCAAGGAAGCAGATTTAAATTTTATCTTTTACGTGTTGAGTCCGGTCCACGAGGCGTTTCAATAATTCTTTCTCATCGTCATCCTGATCTAGTAAAAGAATTGTTTACAGCAGAAGTTCCGGAAATTGCATCAGGGCTTGTCGAAATCAAAGGTGTTGCGCGTGAAGCTGGAGCACGAACGAAGATTGCGGTTGCGAGCACGGATCCAAAAATTGATGCGCTTGGTTCGTGTGTTGGACAGGGAGGAACACGTGTACAAACTATTATTAATGAACTTGGCGGAGAGAAGATAGACATTGTAAGTTATTCAAATGATATGGCCGTGTTTATTACATCTGCTCTATCACCGGCAGACCTAATTGATATTAAACTGTTTCCAGAACAAAAAACTGCAAATGTTTTGGTTTCAAATGATCAGCTTTCACTTGCTATAGGAAAAGGAGGACAGAACGTAAGACTTGCTTCTCGTCTAGTTGGTTGGAGAATAAATGTATTAAGCGAAAACGAGAGTGAATACATGACAGATCCAAATGCTGGCAGATCGCAAGATGGTGCTTCTTTTGATCAGACAACAGATTTTTCTAATGATGAAACTGTCATAATGAAAGATGTTTCTGAAACAAAACAAAACGAATCGCAAGAATCAGTGATAGAAGAAACAAAAAAAGAGTCATCAGAAGAGACGGTTTCAGACAGTGAGACCAATACTGATTCCGATAATAAATAAACAGTATGCAGTATACAACAAAAAAAAACCATGACACGGAGATCGAGATATCGATGACAATCGATATTGCTGACCAAAAGAAATATCTTGAGCAGGCTGCTGTTTTGATAAGTAAAAATGTAAGTATTCCTGGATTTAGATCAGGGAAAGTTCCTTATGATAATGTGAAACAAAAAGTCGGAGAGCATGCAATTTTGGAAGCGGCTTTGGAACCTATGTTAACGGATTTTTATGCGGACACTATTAAAAAGGAAGGATTTGTTACAATTGGGTCACCAAAAGTTTCTTTGAAAAAAACGGCTCCGGAAAATCCAGTAGAAGTTGTTTTTACGGTTTCTCTGTTACCGAAAGTAACAATTGGTGATTATAAAAAAACAACTGTTCGGAAAAAAGATGTCGCTGTTGATGAAAAAGATGTTGATCATAAAATTGGACATCTTATTAAAGAGAGAGCTCAGGAAAAACCAAAAGACGGGTCAGGAGAAAAAGGAAACGTGGTTTATGTAGATTACACAATCACTTTGAACGGAGTTCCTGTAGAACACGGACATGCTCATGATATGCCGATTGAGCTTGGTGATAGTCATTTTATTCCTGGATTCGAAGAAGAGGTTTATGGACTTAAAAAAGGTGATACTAAGAGCTTTGATTTGGTTTTTCCGAAAGAATATCATAACAAGCAACTTGCTGGTAAAAAAGTAACCTTTTCGATTACAGTAAAAGGAGTTTTCGAACTCATTCTTCCAGAGATGACTGATGAAAATGTAAAAAAATGGTTTGGAGTGGAGTCTTTTTCACTGCTTCGTGAAAGAATCACAAATCACATGAAATTGGAAAAAGAAAGAAAACAACGCGAGAAGGATGAAATTGATTTTTTCGATGAGGTGATAAAAAATTCGTCATTTGAAAAAATTCCTGAGCAAATGATTGATCACGAGCTTGAAAAAATGATACACGAACTAAAGATGATGCTTTCTCAAAATGGGCTCGCTTGGAACGATTTTCTATTGCAGGAGAATAAAAAAGAAGAGGACTTTAAAAAAGGTTTTATTCCGCAAGCCGAGAAAAGAGCAAAAGTATTTTTGATTATTAAAGAGATTGCCAACGCAGAAAAGATATCCATAAAAGAAGAAGAAATCAAAAACAAAATAAACAAAGACAGAGAAGCATATCAGGCGACGCTTCTTCGTATAAAAAATGATGGGTCCAAGGAGGCTGCTGAAGCAAAAAAAGAAATCGAACAATTTTTATCCATGTCAAACACAGAGGAGTATTTTCGATATCTTGAAAACGCTATGCGCACGGATGCGGTTATGGAGTGGATTGGCAAGGAGTTGATTGGGTGGTAATAAGTTATTTTCAGAAACTGTTTGGTATTTTTTTACATAAAAAAATATGCTAAACTCATCTCGAGTATATTATTAAATTAAAAAATGTTATGAATACATCATTAAATCGTTTGGGTATTATTTTGGGAATATTTTTTGTTGTTGGGATGGCTTTGTTTTCTTTTGCGTTTTTTAAAGCACGTTCCACAGATGATTCGCTTGCTGTCACTGGTTCCGCGAAACGTCTTATCACTTCTGACACAGTAAAATGGACGGCGATGATTGCTCGTACCGTCACGATGCCGGAGCTTAAAAGTGGTTATTCTCAGATGGCAAAAGACATTGAGATCGTAAAGAAGTTCTATATAAGTAATGGTTTTTTGGAAAAAGATTTAACGATTTCTCCTGTAACAATGTATCAGAATTATGATTATAATTATCAAAATTCAACTCCGGAAAACAGATATTATAATCTTCAACAAATCATTACTATCCAATCACAAGACGTACAAAAAGTAACTGATCTTGCGAAAAACATTCAGGATATTATTGATAAGGGAGTAATATTTACGACACAATCTCTCGAATATTTTTATTCTAAACTGGCTGATCTCCGTATCGACCTTCTCTCAGAAGCTGTAAAAGACGCGAAAGTACGTGCTGAAAAAATAGCAGAAAGCGGAAATAGAAATATAGGTTCTCTCAAATCCGCAGGAATGGGAGTGGTTCAACTTTTGCCCGTCAATTCCGTTGATATTTCTGACTATGGTTCGTATGATACGATGAACATTGAGAAAGAAGCGATGGTGACCGTCAAAGCTAATTTTACACTGCGATAAACATAATTCCGTAATGGAGAAGACCACGAATGTTTTTCGTGGTTTTTTCATTTTCGTTTGTAAAAATAATGCGTTTTTTCGCAAAAACTGACTCTATTTGAACTTTTTAATCGGTCGTGATATTGTTGAGTGAAAAATATGAATTTGAAATAATAATAAAAAACACAATCAATTAAACAATCGGCTAAAATCCTGTCAGCTATTGGCTGAGGATAAAGCTGACCAGTTTTGGCTGGAAGGAGTTATCTATGAGACTGTTTATAAGTAAGAGCGAGAGAACACCAGGCCCAAACCCTTTTTATGTGGAAAGGGCAAAACAAAAAGCGCATGAGGTTGGTCTTATACCAAAAAATAATTCTGTATCATTAGAAAACGCACCAACAGTAAGTATTTTAAAAGGCGAAAAAGAAGTTTTTTTATGTGTGTCCAATGAGGATGTTGTCGGATTTGTTCTAAATATAGATGCAATTAATGTCTTGTTGTGGCATTTTCATAAATTAACTAAAGAAAGGCTCGAAGAAGTAAATACTACTTTTAAAATACCAGCATATTTTGATGTGTTTTTGAAAAACAAAGATTGTGAAGAAAATCCTTTTTTGGATATCATGTCTTGTGAAAAATCAAAACCATCCAGTTTGGTACATTCGAACATTAATATTGCGTATAATGCGGAAAAGATATTTTTCAACATCATCGATTATAAAATAGTCGGTTTTACACTGAATCACGAGGATTTGTTAGTGTTGATTCACGAAATGAATCCGTCTACATTGTAAAAAAAGAAAAATTATAATTTATTCAAAAACAAATAGATGAAAAAATCTTATCTGTGAAAAAAAGAAAGGAACAAAAAAATGAAAGAAAATATAGAAAAAAAAGCAAAAATCGTAGTGATATCAGGAATTGATTTTTCCGGAAAAGGATCACTTATCAAAAGGTTAAAAACTCTTTTTAAAAAACAAGGCTTTAATATTCGGTGTGTTATCGAACCGGGGGGGGATCCGGATGCTCAGGCAATAAGAGAAATGTTGCTTGATAAAGAAAGAAATATTAAACCCGGTTGTGAAATGTACCTTTATTTTGCTTCACGCGCACAGTTATTTGAGTCACTTATTCCAAAATTTGCAAAGAAGTATGATCTTATACTGTTCGATCGTTCAGGTTATTCGACACATGCTTATCAGGGTGGCGGACGAGGCCTGGATATTGAAACGATCCAATTCAATAACAAGAAATGTTATGGAAATCATCACCCTGATCTCTGTATCATTCTTTCTATAACAATCGATACGCTTATCAAACGACGTAGTCTAGATAAGACGAAAAAACACGATCGAATGGATCTACAGGTTACGTCTTTTTATGAAAGAGTTATTGAATCGTATCAGTCTCTTCCATCATTTTATCCTGAGTGTGTTCTTATAGATGCAAACGGAACAAAAGAAGAAACACTGGAACGAGCCTTAGGTGTTCTTAAGGATCGGCTCGGTATCATCTTGTAATAAATATAAACTTATAATAAAAAATCCTTCGGCATATATACCGGAGGATTTTCATTTTCGTGTATTTTCGAGAAGATTTATTTCATCACGAATTTCTATTGCTTTTTCATATTCAAGGTTTTCCGCAGCTATCTTCATTTGTTCACGAAGTATGCGAATATATTTTTCTTTTTGTTTCTTGTTAAGAAGTTTAAATCCATCAGTATCTATTTTCTTCACACTTTCTTTGTTTTGTGTTATTGATGCTGTAACGCGCGAGGTGATTGATTTGGTTATTGATCGTGGAATGATATTGTTTTTGGTATTAAATTTTTCCTGAAGGGCGCGCCGCCGCTCGGTTTCGGCAATTGCGCGTTCCATTGATCCTGTGACCAAGTCTGCATACATTAGTACCATTCCTTCTTCATGTCGGGCGGCGCGCCCTATTATTTGAATAAACGCTGTTTCTGAGCGCAAAAAACCTTCTTTATCTGCATCAAGAATCATGACGAGCGAGACTTCCGGCATATCAAGTCCTTCACGAAGAAGATTAATACCAACGAGGACATCGTATGTTCCGTTTCTTAAGTCTCTGATGATATCAATTCGATCAAGTGTTTCTATATCAGAGTGAATATATTGAACTTTGATGTGAGCCTCCTTAAGATATTCCGTCAGATCTTCCGCCATTCTTTTCGTGATTGTAATAATGATCGATCTTTGTCCTCTTTTTATTCTTTTGTTTATTTCATGAAGTATATTATCAATTTGTCCTTTTGTAGGAAGGATTTCAATTTTTGGATCGAGAAGTCCGGTTGGTCTGATGATTTGTTCTACGATTTTTGACGAGTGTTCATGTTCGTATTTTCCTGGAGTTGCCGATACGAATATTGTCTGGCCAACTCTACTCTTAAATTCCTCGAATCGTAATGGACGATTATCGCGTGCAGCACTAAGACGAAAACCATAGTCAATAAGCGTATCTTTTCGTGCTCGATCACCACTATACATGGCACCAATCTGAGGAATTGTCATATGAGATTCATCAATGATTGTAAGAAAATTCGGATTACACGATGAGAAAAAGTCGAGAAGTGTAAAAGGCGGTTCACCTGCCTTCCTGCCATCAAAATATCTAGAATGGTTTTCTATTCCTTTGCAAAAACCCGTTAGGTCAATCATTTCTAGATCATACTGTGTACGTTGTCTGAGTCTTTCTGCTTCGAGAAGTTTTTTGTTTTTTTCAAGAATTTTCACCTCGTGTTCCATGTCTTTTCTAATTTTTGCGATAATTGCTGAGCGGTTTTTTTCCGGTGCTGAATAATGAGTTGCTGGAAATATCGTAACTCGATCGAGAGAATTAAGAATTGTATGATTTAGATAATCAATCTCGTCTATTGATTCTATTGTGTTTTCATCTAGTACGATTCGATAATATTTATCGATTGTAAACATGGGGAATATTTCGATGATTTCTCCTTTTACAGAGAAATTCCCTCGTGAAAAATCAACGTCGTTTCTCGTATATTGCATAGCAACAAGACGATGTAGAAGCTCTTGTCTTTTGAATATTTGTCCAACAAAATATTCTGTACTCATAGAACGGTATTGATCCGGACTACCAAGTCCGTATATACAAGACACCGATGCGACGACGATCGTGTCATGACGTGTAAGCAGTGCTTGTGTCGCTGCATGACGAAGTCTGTCAATTTCTTCATTGATCTCAACTTCTTTTTCTATATATGTCGCTGTGCTCGGAATATACGCTTCCGGCTGGTAATAATCGTAATATGAAACAAAATAATGAACCTCATTTTTCGGAAAAAACTCCTTGAGCTCGTTAGCAAGTTGTGCCGCAAGTGTTTTATTGTGAGCGATGATAAGCGTCGGGCGTTGTACACTCTGAATCACATTCGCCATAGTAAAAGTCTTGCCGGAGCCGGTGACGCCGAGTAACGTCTGATTTTTTTCATCGTTTTTCAGCCCTTGTATAAGCGATTTTATCGCTTTTGGTTGGTCTCCTGCAGGTGCGAATGGTGCTGTCAGAACAAATTTTTCCATATATACGATTGTATATGGAAATCGTGTTTATTTCAAACAAAACAATGTCATCCTGAACAATGTCATCCTGAACAATGTCATCCTGAACTGACCTTGTCATCCTGAACCTTGTCATCCTGAACCTCGTCATCCTGAATTTATTTCAGGATCTATGCATTCCTTTCAGGATCTTACTTGATACAATGTTTTCTAGGAAAACTTATCTTTCATATTATTAAAAGTTACACGGTAGATGCTGAAACGAGTTCAGCATGACAATGTAGGTAAAGTTACACGGTAGATGCTGTGATCCTTCATTTACATTCAGGACTGGCAAGTTCAGCATGACAATGTAGTTAAAGGTTACACGGTAGACGTTGAAAAGGCGCAGATCCTGAGACGAACTCAGGACTAAAGATTCAGCATGACAATGTTAATATTTCACCATCACTTCGCTCGGCGGTGTTGTTTTTAATAAAAAATCCCTTCATTTTTTCAATAAAGAGATTTTATAAAACAGTATTCGCGCTTTTTCTATTAGTAAAAACAGCTTTAGATGGTTTTCTGTTTGTTTGTTTTTCAGTATATATTTTCCTTTCCAATATATATACGATGAAAAAACATACGTACACCGGTATCACATCAGAGAGTAATTTCGATGATAGATTTAATATAATACTTGTCAAAGCAACGCACACATATAAAAAGACAAGAATATATGAAACGAATACTTTTTGTTCATTTTCAATAAAATATCCGATAATAGCTATTCTCCACATCGAAAATGATATAGCGCCCCAATAAACAATGTCATATTCTATTTGTGTTAAGAACTCAGTCGACCAGACGCGATGACACGCATATACGATAGTTGTAGCGAATACTGATATGAGCAATAATTTCTTTTCTTTATCAAGAGGAATGAGCATGGTGACCTCCTTTTTTTGTTATTGTATTCTTTATATTATCAATGTCAACGTATAATTAAAAAACCCCGAGCATTGATGCTACGGGGTTATTCGTGTGGATTTATACATGGAGAGACAATCTTTAAAAGATAGTACACCGTTAATAAATTCCACACAGAAAACTTTCCACGGAGATAGATGTGGCTGATAATTCATTTGAATACTTTACTGTTAATATCATCCGTGGAATACAATTTTGCCTTGAGCTCATATGCTTTTCATAATTCTATGTAGAATAGTATTATTTTAATAAACCCAAGGCGGTATATATAATTTTTTATTAATGTTCAATATGTGGTTGAGTACGGAGATTGAAGTCACTAAGTGACACTGTCCCAAAAACTCAACCACATTTTTATAATCAAATGTGGATTTATAAATAAACATTAATCTTTAAAAGATAGTATTATTTTAATAAATTCCACACTTTTCATACTACTTTAGCTTGTTTATATTATCTTGTCAAGTATTAAAAAACCCTCTCCGAATGATGAAGAGGGTTATTCGTGTGGATTTATACATGGAGAGACAATCTTTAAAAGATAGTTGTCAATTAATAAATTCCACACAAAAAAATCTTCCACAGAGACATATAATATCAATAATTATTTTATAATATGACGCTCTTAATATCATCCGTGGAATACAATTTTGCCTTGGGCTCATATGCCTGTCATAATTCTATGTAGAATAGTATTATTTTAATAAACCCAAGGCGGTATATATAATTTTTTATTAATGTTCAATATGTGGTTGAGTACGGAGATTGAAGTCACTAAGTGACACTGTCCCAAAAACTCAACCACATTTTTATAATCAAATGTGGATTTATAAATAAACATTAATCTTTAAAAGATAGTATTATTTTAATAAATTCCACACAGAAAACTTTCCACGGAGATAGATGTGGCTGATAATTCATTTGAATACTTTACTGTTAATATCATCCGTGGAATACAATTTTGCCTTGGGCTCATAATAATGATTTAATTATATACAGAATATAATTTCTACAATAGACCCAAGGCGGTATATATAATTTTTTATTAATGTTCAATATGTGGTCGAGGACGATCGGAAAAGTCACTAGGTGACAATTTTTACTAAAACTCAACCACATTTTTATAATTAAGTGTGGATTTATATTCTATACATAATCTTTAAAAGATATTGCGCCGCTAATAAATTCCACACAGAAAACTTTCCACGGAGATATATCCAACTTGATAATTCATTTGAATATTTTTCTGTTAATATCATCCGTGGAATACAATTTTGCCTTGAGCTCATATGCTTTTCATAATTCTATGTAGAATAGTATTATTTTAATAAACCCAAGGCGGTATATATAATTTTTTATTAATGTTCAATATGTGGTCGAGTATTGTTTCTTAAGTCACAAAGTGACATGGGAAGAAAAAACTCAACCACATTTTTATAATTAAGTGTGGATTTATACCCCTTTTTCAATCTTTTCAGATACGAAAACGCATAATAAATTCCACACTTTTCATACTACTTTAGCTTGTTTATATTATCTTGTCAAGTATTAAAAAACCCCGAGCATTGATGCTACGGGGCTGTTCGTGCGGATTTATATATTGAAAAACAATCTTTAAAAGATATTACACCGTTAATAAATTCCACACAGAAAACTTTCCACGGAGTATAGACTGCGTTTATAATTCATTTGAATAATATTTCAATAATATCATCCGTGGAATACAATTTCGCCCTGGGTTCATATCATATTTTTAATTCTATAATAGAATAAGACGAAGAAAATAAACCCAAGGCGGTATATATAATTTTTTATTAATGTTCAATATGTGGTTGAGTATCCGATTAAAAGTCACTAGGTGACACCACCAACGAAACTCAACCACATTTTTATAATTAAGTGTGGATTTATAGAAATTTATTAATCTTTAGAAGATACTTTCTTTATAATAAACTCCACACAAAACACTTAGAGAATACCCCGCCATCGATTCGCTCGGCGGGCTTGTTTTTTTAACGTCATTCTGAACCTTTAGTCCTGAGCTTGTCTCAGGATCCGCGTCGTTTCAGGATCCGCGCCCTTTCAGGATCTGCTCATATTATCAAAAGTTACACGGCAGATGCTGTGATCCTTCATTTACATTCAGGACTGGCAAGTTCAGCATGACAATGCTCATGCTCCGCCATCGCTTCGCGGGATTTGTAAAACAATTTTCCACGGAGATGTAATCAAGAACAAATTCTTTCGAATAATGTTTGAAAAACATCATCCGTGGAATACAATTTTGCCCTGGGTTTATAAACCATTCGTTAATTCTATTTAGAATATCTCGCTACTTAATAAACCCAAGGCGGTATATATAATTTTTTATTAATGTTCAATATGTGGTTGAGTACGGAGATTGAAGTCACTAAGTGACACCGTCCCAAAAACTCAACCACATTTTTATAATTAAGTGTGGATTTATATTCCGTCATATAATCTTTAAAAGATACCGACTCTATTAATAAATTCCACACTTTTCATATTACTTTAGCTTGTTTATATTATCTTGTCAAGTTTTGATTATGAAACACAAACCTTAATAATATAATAAGTATTAAAAAACCGCTTCCTTAGTGAAAGCGGTTTATTTTCAATTATGATGCAATAGTATCTTCTTCGTCTTCGCCCACTTCTGTGAGGTCTAAGACGCTGATTCCGTTTTTTGAATTTATTGTTCGGAACCATTGTGCAAGAAGTTTTTTTGTAACTTCTTGTATGTCTTTTTGCATGTGATTGGTTGATTCTGAAATCGTCTCGGACATTTTTTCTTCAATGTCTTTTGACGCCTTCTTTATTTCTACCAGAAGATTTTTTTTCTGGCGTGCTAATTCTTTGTTTTCCGATTCCAGTGTTTGAATCTCTTTTTTAATAGAGATCATTTCCGGATCGGCAATTTTTGTCTTGTTTTTTCCTTTTGTATCGGATCTAGATTTTCTGCCGATGGAGGCATACTTCTCTTTATAATCGAGAATCTTCTTTTCATTATTACTGATAGTTCGTTCGCATGTATTAATCTGCTCCCGATACTTTTCGTTTATCATACCAAGCTTCTCCTTGTTTTCGGAAACAAGTGTAGCGATTTGTTTCCGCCATGTTTCCAGTAACGGAACATTTAATGAAACATTGCGAATTTCTTCCTGTGTTCGATTCTGAATATTCTCGATAGAGTCTTTTACACGACGATCCAGATACTTCTCCATGTCGAAAGATCCCTTTTTATCATATGAACACCATGCATTATAAACTAGTTTAATAAGCCACTGAACCATGAACCGCGATGCTTTATTAAACACGGCTCCGCTTGATGCTCGCCATGAATTTTCTTTAACCCATTTCTTACAGTCCGAAGGCGAGATGTTTGGTGTTTCTGTCGCGATGATTAGAAGAGCTTTTTCGATGTCAAAAAGCTTACGTGCCAACATAACCCGTTTAAACGGGTTTTTTGCTGATTGTTTATTAAGAACGTCTTTTCCCCAGATGTACAATGCTTGTTTTAGCATTGGAGAACTGTTCATTTGTTCTCCGGCCTTTTTTCGAGCCGCTCTTCCGTTCTTATCACAATGAAAACCTGACAGTTTAATTATTTTTCCAACGTTTTCGAAAAGGCTGGGATCCTGAATTTGAGAGATAAGAATTGCCGCTGTTTTAGGTCCGATGCTCGGGAGTGGTTCGAATAATTCGTTATATACAGGAATTGTTTTCAGCATTGCCACAATTTTTCTTTCCGTATCCGTTTCCAATGACCGAAACTCAGCACTCATAAGCAATCCCTGTTCTTCTCTTAAATCGAATTGATTGCCTTCTGGTAGTGCTACGTTGAGACAGGTTTGTGCTTGACGTACCTGTTTGTATATTTGTTCGACCTTAATCCGCAGTTGTTTCTGAGTGGTTTGTAGCATCCGAATCAAAGATCTCAATGCGGCGTACTCAACCTGTTTTGGACGCCAAACACTCTGATCATTAGAAAAGGAGAGTTCATAAAGAATTTCCACTGTTTCAGGAATTTCTTTTTCTTCTTTTCGAGCATGATCTTGAATCTTCTTTATGTTTTGCGTAGGAGTAAAGAAGATCGGAAGTTCAGGATTCTGCTTGTGTGCTCCGAGGATGAACATGTCCGATACGCCTCCGGCACAAATAAGAACGCGATCGGTTTTCGTCAGAATTTCAGAAACACCGACCACCTCGGACGGTTTTAATGAAAACTCTAATTTTCTTTCTTTGTTATTGAGTGCATACGCAATTACCGAACTTTCTTTTTTTAGCATGATTGCGATACACACGACAACATCTCCGTACTGTTCTTTGAAAGAACGAAGTTTCTCAATACTCATGGGAAATCTCCTTTTTTGTTTTTTTTATGTCTTTTCTCATGCACGCATGAGGTTTATTTATATCGTACAATAGTAGTAAATAATTTAAATAATGTCAAGTTTGTTGGGTAAAATAACAGAAAACCCCGCATTTTTTAAGCTTTGCGGGGTTATTCGTGTGGATTTATATATTGAAAAACAATCTTTAAAAGATATTACACCATTAATAAATTCCACACAGAAAACTTTCCACGGAGATATAACGTTATTTTTAATTCATTTGAATAGTTGTTTATTAATATCATCCGTGGAATACAATTTTGCCTTGGGTTCATACCAGACATCATAATTCTATATAGAATAATGGAATTAATAATAAACCCAAGGCGGTATATATAATTTTTATTAATGTTCAATATGTGGTCGAGTATTTCTATGAAAGTCACTAGGTGACAACTCCTTCGAAACTCAACCACATTTTTATAATTAAGTGTGGATTTATATCAATCCCTTAATCTTTAAAAGATAAAATGAGTTTAATAAATTCCACACTTTTCATAAAACAATATCACTTTATCACAAGAGTGTCAAATATCGGATAAATGTTGAGGATGTGCTAAAATAGGCCATATGATTGCATATCTAAAAGGACAGATACTTGTTGTTAAAGATAAGTACGTCGTCGTCAAAACAGGTGATATAGGATACAAGGTGTTCGTTGGTGAGGTGACGGCACATGCATTGCTCGAAAAAAATATTCATGAAGCTGAGTTTTTTATTTTTCATCGCACATCGGAAACAGCGACAGAGCTTTATGGCTTTCTTTCTTTTAATGTTCTTGAACTTTTTGAACTGCTTATTTCCGTTTCCGGGGTTGGACCGAAGACGGCGCTTGCTATTGTTGACGGTACTGATCGAAACGAAATCATAGGCGCGATTGCACGAAAAGATATTACATTGTTATCCTCATTTCCTGGTGTTGGAAAGAAGACGGCCGAGCGCATCGCGACAGATCTCGCAGATAAGATGCCAGTAATATCAGTTGGTGATGCTTTGATTGGACAGAAGCGATCTGGAAATGATCTGGTCGATGCGCTCGTTTCTCTTGGTTTCCGACCGAATGATGCGCGTCAGGCGCTTTCAATGGTTGATTCAAATATCGAAGGAGAAAATGAGATAATAAAAGTGGCACTTAAATTTTTATCAAGATAATCATGGAACTTCGCTTTTCATTAAACAGAGAAGAATACACGGCTTTCGTGCAATCGCGCCGTCACACTCCTTTTACACAATCGTGGGAATGGGGGGAGCTTTGTGAGCAGGAGGGAATGCAGGTTTTTCGTTTTGGTGTAGAAGATGAAGGGCGTTTGATTATGACAGCAAGCGTTGTTTTGAAAAATCTTTTTTTGGGAAGGACTTATCTTTATGTTCCGCGCGGTCCGGTATGGGAAGAGGATGTTTCAAAAGAAAAATGGGAAGAAAGTATCAAAGTGTTTCTAAGCGGTGCTCGTGATATTTGTTATCAAACAGCTAATACGCAAGAGCTTTTTATCAGAATTGAGCCGAACACAATGTTTGATACCAAGATAAAGTTTTTACATACAACCGATATACAACCATCAAGAGAATATGCGATAGATCTGGCTATTCCAGAGGAAGCTTTTTTAGAAGGATGTCATAAAAAATTAATTTATAATTCACGCCTCGCTGAGAAAAAAGGTGTACGCATTGAGCGAGTAAGTGATATACAAAAATTATGGCACTTGCTTAATCTCACCGCTGAGAGACATAGTATAAAAACGCATAGTATTTCTCATTACGCACAAATGAGTTCTATGCAGACACGCGATTGTGCTACGGAATTATGGTGCGCGTATTATAATGATATTCCTATTGCCGGAGTCGTGTCCGTCGTATATGGTGATACGGCGTATTATGTGCACGGAGGATCTGATCATGCATATAGACAAATGATGGCACCTGATTTTTTACATATGGAACTTATAAAAATATATCGATCGCGTGGTATCAGGTATTATAATTTGGGTGGCATTGCTCCTGATGATGACGGTGCTCATCCTCTAACAGGTGTTACAATTTTTAAAAAGAAATTTACTGGAGAGGACATCGTGTGGCCCGGAACGTTTGATTATGTTTATGATACGTTTTTTTATAAGATGTACACTGTACTTAGAAGATTGAGAAGGTTGTTTTAATATTTTTTGTTCTGTGGGTGTATTTTTATAAAAGCAAAAGAATAATGAAACAAATACATAGATCCTGAAACAGATAAATAGATCCTGAAACGAGTTCAGGATGACAATGTTGGTTCAGGATGACAATGTTGGTTCAGGATGACAAGGTCAGTTCAGGATGACAAGGTCAGTTCAGGATGACAAGGCCATTTCAGGATGACATTGTTTGTTTAGGATGATATTTGTTAGGGATGACAAGGCCATTTCAGGATGATATTTGTTAGGGATGACAAGGCCATTTCAGGATGACATTGTTTGTTTAGGATTACATTGTTAGTTATTTATATCATCCTAAACATTTTTGTTTATACATTAATATATTGTCTAGCTATGTCATTCTGAACTCGTTTCAGAATCTTTCTTTTATAACTATTTATAAAAGATTTTCCAATTTAGGATTGTGTTCTTTTATTAAATTCCACTTCCACTCCTTATGCCAGCGTTTTAATTGTTTTTCTCTTTCCAAAGCATCATAAATCCACTCGTATTCTTCGGCGTAAACCAGTTTTTTTAAGCGATATTTTCTAGTGAAAACACTTCCAAGTATTTTGCTTCTATGTTCAGAAACACGACGAGCAATATTGTTTGTTACTCCGATATATAATGTTGTATTTGTGTGGTTTGTTAGTATATAAACGTGGTATGGCATATTAATGTTATTTACTTTATAGATCCTGAAACAGATATATAGATCCTGAAAGGGGAACACAGATCCTGAAATAAATTCAGGATGACAATGTTTGTTCAGGATGATATTGTTCAGGATGACAATGTTCAGGATGATATTTGTTCGGGATGACAATGTTTGTTCAGGATGATATTCGTTCGGGACGACATTAAAATTGTTTCTGGAATAAGTTTATTTATGGTTTGTGTTTTTTGCGATGAAGGAATTGCAGGCGCCGATGATGTGCACATAAACAGTGTGTCGCGACGAACCTCCTTCATGTTGAACGCTCACGGAATTGGTTCCCTTGTCATCCACAATAACACACTCATACGAGTCCGGAACGAATAGAATTACGCGGTTTTCAATGCCTTTTACTGTGACAACAACATCCTCACCTGAGTCTTGTACAGTAATTATGTGTTTGTTTTTATTTCCGCATATCGATATGTTTTTTATTCGGGTGTCACTTATAGTTACTGCGCTTCTTTCTTGTTCAAACGAAAAAGAAAAACACATATGCGGGTGTGTCGCCAGCATAACGATGTTTTTTGTTTCATTTTCATCTGTTTTATTAATTCTAACAATACTAATTTCGCTTCCAACTTCTCTTATAATTGGAAACTTATCTTTTTGATCTGATTTGCATATTATCTTACAATAGATGTCGTTTAAATATGTTGGACTTATTATAATATCCGTATCATCGAGTTTCGTGCACATTCGAAGATGCCCTCCGGTGATGTGTTTCATCCCGACGACGTATTCTTTTGAGACCATATTAGTGTGGGTATTTGTTTATAGGTGATGATATATTAAGTTTTTTGTTGGGTTTTTTATGATTATTATATAAACATAAAAAAAGAAAAACTTGGGATACACCCAAGTTTTTCTCTTCTCTCTCCCTACCACGCCACCTATCAGTTAAGATTGGTGGCGTGATATACTCTCTGCTATCTCCGATCTTTGATTTCTCTCTACATCAAGACCGTAGTCTCTCTATTGTTGTGCGAGTTGTTAGTGTACCCGCGGACACAAAAGGGATAATAATGGATACCTAAAGAACATTTTTAATATTGTCCCGAATTACGCCAACGGCGAGAAGGGACACTTTACTTATAGGACAAGCTCTATAAAAAGGGATACTTTTTATTAATGGGCCTCAAGAAAGTATTTTTGTTTTTCAATCTCTCTTTGAAATGAAACCGGTTAAAAACCGACCATCTCTTAAAGAGACAGATTGGTAGTATTTTATTGGCATGGTCTTGTAGAACAAGGCCTCCTCCTATCTACCAATCGTATAATCATACTCTTTTTTTGCCCTAGGGTCAATAATTATGAGGAAAAACAGTGCATAAATTATAAAAGTGGCTTATTTCGGGCGTAATTAAAGCGCTTTGTTTATCACAAAAAACTTTAAAACAAACACAAAACCATTGATTTTTTACTCGGTCTTGACAAAACTAGTATAATTGGTATATTTAAATGAAAAAAAAACATACCTGTTTCTTCTGTTTAATTATTTAGAAGGAGCGGACTATGAAAACAACAACAAAAACATCCGCGACACGCGGAAGAAAAGGAGACTTGCTATGAATACAGCAACATCCGGTCAGTTATTTAAAGCAATTTCACAATTGCATGAACAAGATTTGTCTTCTGACGATCTTCAGTTTTTATTAACAAAAGGAATATTACCCAATGTTTTAAAGGCTGTAAAATCTAGAAACAAAAACTGGTTTGATTGTGAAGAGTTTCAACAAGTTCTCAAAGAACTTCTTTTTCCTGATTCGTTGCCTTTTGATAAGTATTTTGGTTCTGTAATTGATGACTTCATCATTACTGTTCCAAAAGATTTTTGCCATGAATCTTGTATTTATCAATTCATTGTTCAGAATAAAGACAATCTGGTGCTTTGTTCTGATTCAGAAGGCGCTTCGCCGGACCGTAAGTTTATTAATACAAGTAAAAAAATTATTCCCGGAAAAGAATACAGGGTCAGGCTTTTTCCTATTATTAAAGATGTACCGAGCGGAGAATTGTGTGTTTCATTTCTGGAGTCAAAGGGGGCTGACTTTTTATCTGTGCAAGGACTTTTGCTTCTTTATAATCAGATGCCAAGTTGTTTTACACTAAATATACCATTGGTTTCTTTCGATAAAAAAACATCAGTTTGGCATGATAAAAGTAGCGGTTGTTATTGGCTTCCATTTTTGAGCCGTAAATGGGATGGAAAATTATTATTTATTAATAGTACTTTTGACACCATCTGGTTTAAAGACTATTGCCTTGTTTGTTTCTCTGAAAAATAGTTTTTATTTCAACTTCCTGATTAGTAACACTGATCGGGAAGTGAATAATAAAAACAAATTAAAGAGTACGTCTTAGTTTTGTTTGTTACGAAACTATAAACAGGCGGACTTATAACAAAAAAACCACCGCCTTTGGCGGGGAAAGGAGTTGCATTATGAAAAAGAAAAAAGATGATTCCGCAACCCTGGGTCAGGGAAACCAATTGATAAACCTGATACTTCAGAAAAAAGTACAAGTTGATCAGTTGCAAAAAATAATTGACAGCGGTCTTTTTGCAGACCTTTTGGATGCGCAAAACATTGAGAAGGTTGACCGAAATGTGTTTAGAAAGCTGTTAGGGCTTTCAAGCCTTCGGTTCGTTGATGAAGAATTGTCTTCAAACTGCGGATATTTCTCCGGCTATTTGAGACCTAATCCAATACTGCAACAAGTTAACGTTATTAGGAGGGTTTTTCATAATCTCGGGGATCATTTTGTAAACGAATCAATCACAAGTGGGCCTCTTTTTAGTGGGGCTGAGGGATATTTCGCAATTCCGCGTTGGCAATCAATCGCTTCAACGTATCATGAAGCATGCGAAATTGCTCTTTTCCATTTGGGAAAAGCATATGAAGGATATTTAAGAAACGAGATCGATATTAATGAAGCACACCTTCGTCGTTCAAAGAGGACGGAAGACGCTCTTCAGAAAGTATACGGAGAGCAGAAATCAGACATTTTGATTCTACAAGGGCAGCTTGGATTTCTTCACAGAGGACGATCTGTACGGAGGGCTATCGAAGTTATGGCAGATAACGAATTTGGTCTCGGAATATTCGAGACAGTTGTAATGCTTCTCACTCATTCTAATCGTCTCAAGCATTCCGACGATCTCTGGATCGACTGTGCAGGAGATGAATATTCCGATGACGGCTCTGATTTCGGCAGCGCGCCGCACTTCAGCTTCCGCGGCGGCAAGCTCGAGCTCAGTGCCGGTTGGCAGAGTGGTGCGGATGGGCGCTTTGGTTCCGTCTCCGTGTTTTTTCCGCAATAGGTATTATTTCTTGGCTTCTTGTTCTTTTGTATATTGTTTTTTGAGCTTGAAAAATTTATTAAACAAAAAGGTTATCCAAAACATGGATGACCTTTTTTTATTTTGAAACAAGTTTAAACTATGATAGTATACTGATATTGTAATAATATAACGAGTATGAAAAAACATTTATTTGCGCTTTTTATAATAATTTTCGTGTTATCTCCTCTGAATACTGCTTTTGCCGCGGTTGAGATGAGTACGCCACTTTCCGATCTCCCATTGGTTACATCATATGAGAAAGGAGTGCAATCAACAGTATCTATATATTATGAAGAAGATGGATCGCTTAGTGACGAGGGTACGGTGTCGGCAGGCACAGGGTTTTTCGTTGCTCCACACCTAATCATGACGAATCGCCATGTTGTTAGTCAGAGCGTCGACTTCAATAAACCACAAGTATCGGCTGTTTCAATTGCAGGACCGAAATATTTCATACTTACGTACGATAAGAAAATTATAGAACCAAAAGCCATTTATCTTGACCCACTGTTTGATTTAGCACTTGTTGAAGTGCCCGCTCAGAATTATCCTGTTGTTACATTTGGAAGTACGAAGACTCTTCGTATCGGTCAGCAGGTTTTTTCTATTGGAAATTCGCAGGGTGTTTTTGAATTTTCGTGTGCAACAGGAACGATAGCAAACAAAAACAAGAGGATGACAGCTGGAAACGGACGAGAAGCATTTATGTATGAACACGGACTTATTTTGAACATGTCCACTCAGCCGGGAAATTCTGGCGGACCTCTTTTTGATATGAATGGAAACGTAGTAGGAATCGTGTCCGCACGATATTATGATTCGGAAACACTCGGACTTGCCGTGCCTTCTGAAACAGCTGAAATTATTTATAATAAATTTAAATCATATAAATCGCTCGTTGGTCCATATATTGGTGTCGTATATAAGACGATCGATTGGAGGGTAAAAGCGGCATATGGACTTAAGTTTGATAATGGAGCGTATATTTATTCATTTGACGGAGGATCTGTTGTGAAAGGATCCCCAGCTGATTTAGCTGGCCTTAAGAATGGAGATGTTGTGTTAAAAATAAACGGAGTTCTACTTGATGAGAATAATAGTTTGCGACGTGCGATAAGCGTTTTTCGTCCAGGAGATACTGTACGATTCGAAATTGTTCGCGATTCAATGTCTAGAAACATTGATGTGAAACTCGGAAGCACAGATGATATGAAGAATGAATAAAGTTTATAACTGTTTCTATAAATAAGTCACCTTTTTCAGAAAGGTGATTTATTTATTGGTAAATATCATGATTTCCAACTGAATGAAAAATTATTGTTTTATTATCTTTTGATATTTCGAAAATTATTCTGAATTTGTATCCTATCGAAAAAGATAAAAAACCATTGAGAGGACCTTTTAATTTATGTGTTTTTAAACGTAGATCAAAAATGTTTTTACGAAAAATACTTTCTCGTTGTTCGGCAATAATTTTGATTGGTATTGGTAATTTCTTATACTCTCTTTCGAATTTTGAACTATATAAAATATTCATAGGCGAATCATCTCAAATCTCTAAGAGATTTAAGTGTTTTGCTTTTGCCTTTCGTAACTTCTTCTTTGCTTTTATGAATTTCTTTTATTAATTTTTCCTCTTGCCAATTTCTTAACAGATGACGAAAAAACTCGCTAGTAGAAGCATAATCGCCGTTTTTGACAGCTGTTTTTACTGTTTTTGCCATTGGTGATGGAAGAGATATGTTTATTATTTCGCGCATATAGAAAATATTAGCTGTAATATAAAGTATTACAATACTAACAAATTAATAGAATTAGTCAATAAATAAAATACTTTATAGATAAATTAAGTTATTTTTATAAGCATGGGTTGTTTATCATGTGATTTTTGTTACACTATTATTATGAAGATAGGAATTATAGGTGGTGGGGCGGCAGGAATGATGGCGGCGGCTACGATTGTCGAGTCAGGTAGTGATACCGAGGTGTTCATCATTGAGAAAAACGACAAACTTGGAAGAAAGGTTCTTATGACCGGTGGTGGAAGATGTAACGTAACAACAGGAATTGATGATATTCGCGAAATTTTTTCGAAATATCCTCGTGGGGCGAACTTCTTGCGCCGTGCTTTACATGTGTTTCCACCGAGTGCTATGAGAAAATGGTGTGAGGAGCACGGTGTACCAATAGTTGTTGAGGATGATATGCGAGTATTTCCAGCATCGCACAAAGGGAAAGACATTGTTGGTATATTTGAGAAAATATTTACCAATCATGGGGTGCATATTCTTTTTTCGCATAATGTTATCAATATTAAAAAACACGAAAACATTTTTTCAATCTTTTTTTCAGACGGTGCGTCACTCGATGTTGATCGTGTTATTATCGCTGTTGGTGGTATGACTTATATGGATCCAGAATCATCAACAGATGGCTATTCTCTTGCAAGAGAACTAGGACACACTATTACACGACGTGTTCCAAGTCTCACTTCTTTTGTTGTAAAAGAAGAGTGGATACAGCGACACGCTGGCGTTTCTTTCTCTCGTGTTCATTTGAGTGCGAAGTCTAAAGATGGCAAAAAACATGTTTCGGAAGGAGCTTTTTTGTTTACTCACAAAGGGATATCAGGTCCAGCGGTTTTCGCTCTTTCGTCGTTAACGGCGTTTGATCCGTGCTCGGAGAATGAGCCGATTATTTTATCAGTTGATTTTACCCCTGATGTTTTGATAAATGATATAGAACAAATAATTCTTGATAAAATACACTCTCGTGATCCGATTTTATTTAAAAAGATAATTGCTAAATATATACCGATTTCAATTGTTGATTCATTGTTTCATCGTTGCGATATACCAAGTGACATATCTTGTGCGCATGTGAAAAAGAAACACAGTTTAGCAATTGTACAAGAGATAAAAAACACGAAACTTGCTTTAGTTGGACGTGGAAGCGGGAGTGAGTTTGTTACGGCTGGTGGCGTTGATTTGTCAGAAGTAAATCCAAACACGATGGAATCAAAAATATGCCCTGGACTTTTTTTCGGTGGAGAAGTTCTCGATATTGATGGATTTACTGGGGGTTTTAATTTGCAATCTGCGTGGGCGACAGGAAGACTTGCGGGGGAGAATATATTAAAAAAGATTTAAAATATCAAATTAATTTTTTATCCCACTCTTCTTTTAATAATCCATATATAACATCATCTTCCCATTCGTTTTCTATAAGCACGCTTTTTTTGAAGTGTGCTTCTTTGCGAAATCCAATTTTTTCCAATAGTTTGAAAGATGGGGTGTTCCTTGGGTCTACAGACGCTATGATTCTGTGTTTTTTCATATCACAAAACAAATAATCAACAACAGCATACACCGCTTCGCTACCATATCCTTGATTTTGGTATTCTGGAGATATTGTATATCCTATTTCACACTGTGAGTTATTTGGTCCGACGAAATGTATTCCAATGTCTCCTATAAGATTTGAATCAAGAAATATTCCGACTTGAAACCAATTACCTTCTATATTAAATAATTTTGTATATGTGTTTATAAATTCTTCTACCTCACGTAGTGATTTCGGTCTAAAAGACTGATATTGATATACTAGCGGGTTTGATCTATATGAAAACATAACATCTGCGTGTGCGATGTTAATGTTTTTTATATTTAATCTTTTTGTTTGTATATTAATGTTTTTCATTTATTTATATAATTGACTATGTGTTCCAATTGCGATAAGTAGTATTCCGTCAGGGACATTTTCAAAAATAATTCGCCAATCTCCCGATATATTAATACTTCTTAACCCTTTTAACTTTACTGAAAGCATGTGGTTGTTGAGTTTTGGGTTGCGCCTATCTTTTAAAAGAAGATCGATTCTTTTTATGGATTCGTTTTTAATTTCTTGTGGGCAGTTTTTAAACATTTTTTCAAAACCATTAGAAAGAAAAACACTCATATTATGATTTTAGATTTGTTTCAGATATGCGCCAATTTCTTTGTTGTTTTTGAATCTTTTTGTTTTTCCGATTTTAAATCTTTCTCGAGCTTCTTTTATTTTATGTAAAAACTCATCAGACGGATTTGATTCGTCTTCTTGTAAACTTATATAAAGTTCTTTTTTGTTCACAAATCCTCTAAGATATATATTGAGTATATCACTTAAAGTAAGACCCATCGTTTCCGCTATCTTTTGTGCCTCGGATTTGATTTTTTTATCAGCCTTGAAATTTATAATCGCAGTCATAATATAATAGTATATATACGTTATATATACATTATACATACAGTAATAAAAGTGTCAATACTAGTTAAAGGGAATACAAAATAAACGTCTTAATCAATAGAAAAAAACTATAAATGAGAGAAAAACATTACCACTCTTTTTACAAATCGTGAAACGGGTACACAGATCCTGAAAGGAATGCATAGATCCTGAAAGGAATGCATAGATCCTGAAATAAATTCAGGATGACAATGTTCAGGATGACAATGTTGGCTTAGGATGACAGGGTCAGCTCAGGACCAAAAGTTCGGGATGACAATGTTGGCTTAGGATGACAGGGTCAGCTCAGGACCAAAAGTTCGGGATGACATTGTTCATGATAACAATGATATGGTGTTTTAAAATTTATAATCTGTCGAATATGTTTTTATTTTCTCAATAATCTTTTTCATGAGATCTTCTTTTGATAATGAGACCTGTTCCTCGACTCCAAATATTCTGGCAGGAAGTAGTTTTGAAGATATTTCTTTATCACCAATAACGATGCTGTATGGATATTTCATGTGTGCGGAGTTGCGAATCTTCTTTCCAATTGTCTCGTGAGATTCGTCTATTTCAACGCGAATTCCGGATGCGCGCATTTCATCAGCAATTGAACGGCAATACTCATGATGTGAGTCATTAACAGGAAGTAGGACAACGTGCATTGGAGCCATCCAGAGAGGAAGTGCGCCAGCATATCGTTCGATAAGAAAAGCAATGATGCGCTCGATCGCTCCGACAGACGAGCGATGAATTACTATTGGTTCTTTTTCTTGATTGTCGGCGTCTATGTATGTGAGTTTGAATCTCTTCGGCATTACGAAGTCATATTGTACAGTAAACGCGGTGTCTTCTTTTCCGCTTATGTTTTTCATCTGAATATCGATCTTCGGTCCATAAAAAGCTGCTTCACCGAGCGCCTCTGTATTTTTGACTGATCTAGTCTTGAGCACACTCCTGAGAACGTCCTCAGCTTGTTCCCATGCTTCATCGTCTTTATAATATTTTTTATTATCAGACCTATCACCTAGAGAAAGCTGATACCAATAATCTTCGTTTGGCTTAAAACCAAATACTTGCGCTGAATATTCAATAAGATCGAGCGCGTTATTTATTTCATCCGCCGCTTGTTCTCTCGTAGCTACTATGTGTGCATCAGCAAGACAGAACGAGCGTACACGAATTAGACCGGTAAGTTCACCTGATTGTTCATATCTATAGAGTTTTGCAAGTTCAGCAATTCTTACAGGCAATTCTCGATAACTTCGTTGTTTTGATGAATATAGTTGGAAATGATGCGGACATGTCATAGGACGGAGCATGTATGACTCGTCATCAATGGTTATAGGGGCGTACATCGAGTCTTTGTAGTAAGGATAATGACCTGATGTCTCGTATAATTTAATATTGGCGATATCTGGAGTGTAAACATGTTCATATCCGCGTTTGATTTCTTCATCAACGATAAATCGTTCAATCTCGCGGCGGATTGTCGCGCCGCGCGACGTCCAAAGAGGAAGTCCTTTGCCGACCAAATCCGAATATACGAATAATTCCAGTTCTTTCCCTAATTTTCGATGGTCGCGGCGGCGCGCTTCTTCTAGCATGTTTATATACGCGTCGAGTTCCACTTTTGTATCAAATCCAACTCCGTAAAGACGAGTGAGCATTTTGTTTTTCTCGTCTCCTCTCCAATAAGCTCCTGCAACAGATAAAATTTTGAAAGAGTCCGGTTTTATTTCTCCGCTTCGTGCGACATGAGGTCCCGCACAGAGATTGAGAAAATTTCCTGAACGATAAAACGAAATTTCTTTTTCTCCTTTTGCTATTAATTCTTCAACAAGCTCTTTTTTATACGGATCGTCTTTTACCATCTCACGAGCTTCGTCATTTGGATATATTTCTTTTTTGAATTCGATGTTCTCTTTTATGAGTTCTCGCATTCTTTTTTCTATCCATTCAAAATCATTTTCCGAAAGTGGTTCCGGAAGATCATAGTCTTGATACCAACCGTGTTCGATCCAAGGTCCGACACCGAGTCCGGCATTCGGATATTTTTCGACAATCGCCATCGTCATAAGATGAGAAAGCGTGTGTCTTTTTATTTCGAGTGGGGATAGATCGTGTGACATATATTTATTATTTATAAATTAAATCGTTTAAAAAATAAAAAACCTTTCGTTCATACACAAACAGTATGTTTATGTTGGGACGAAAGGTTTCGCTTCCGCGGTTCCACCCATGTTTCAGCGCTGTTGTTTGAAAACAAACACTTTGCTGACGCTTTTTCTGATTCAACTTGGAGGCGTATGCCTAGCATTTTGTGCCATGTGTTTGGTAGACACATCAATCATTGAACGGCTTTTATGTTAGCAAAATGAGACGTTTTATGGAATATTGACAATTTCTACATTCTTGATATAATTATTCAATTAAAACAATAAAAAAAAATAAAAATACACCGTTGTTGGTGAGACAAGGAGTTTGTCATGAAAGGGAAAAAGTTTGAAATAAGGACGAATACTTCAAAAGCGGAATTGGTAAGGAGTGTTCGCCGTTCAATGCCTCCTCCTACGAAGTGGATTCCGGATAAGAAAAAGTATTCAAGAAAAAACAAACACAATAAACGTAATTTAAATTAAAAAAAGGAGAGAAAGTCATGGGTTCATTCAAGCATCCAATTGTGGGCGATCAAATTATTCTCGTTTTCGGAGATGAGCACTCTGCACAACTTTCTTTTATGAAGGTACAAAATAAACTTGGTCCGGGAATTTACGCGAAGCTCGTTGAGAACGGAATTTATATTCATGGAAAAAAAGAAGGAAATGGAACGAGGTCCTGTGTCGGAATCAATTATGTTCCAAAAGAAGTTTCGTTGATAAAATCGCCTGTCGATATCTCTGGTCCTGGCACAATAACCAGATATATACAATTTTCTGAAGTCGAACCACATCTTGGTGGTGGTTTCAGAGAAATTCAGGTGCAATAAATAGAATTATAAAAAATCACTTCGTCAAAGACGCGGTGATTTTTTTGTTTTCAAACATATAAATGTTTCTACCTATTTCTATCATCAGAATGAGCGGGATACGAGAATCGGACTCGTGCTTCTTGCTTGGGAAGCAAACGTACTACCACTATACTAATCCCGCTCGCTCGGATGATTTTTTTTACTATTGAAATGGAGCCGAAGATGGGATTCGAACCCACGACCTATGGTTTACGATACCATTGCTCTACCAACTGAGCTACTTCGGCATGAAAAGTCTTTTTAATTTTAGTAAAAACTTTTTAAAGATGGAGCCTTGCCCCGTAACACGCCAACGGCGGGTGTACGGGGTACTTCGGCGTGAAAACACACACGGGATAATAAACCGGACACACGAGGAGTATACGCAAAAAACAGGCTTGTTTCAAGGTGATGTTTGGTTTTTAAACTTTTGTGCTAAATAGGCAAAAATTCAAATAAATGTTAAGATTGTTTTATGAAAAAGAATTTTGTTTTTTGGAAAAAGCCGACCGGGGATCCTGTCATTGATGGTTTTTCGCGAAACCCGGAATACCACGCATTTTTTAATAAGTGTAATAATGTTTTTGAATTTAGGTTTGCTGATTATACGGATTCGTATATTGGCAATGGTTTTTTCAAAAATGTTTTTCGTTATGAGGAGGGTAGAATTATTCCTGCCGAATTAGAATTTAAAGCAGATGTTGTTTATCAGTTTAAAAAAATGGCGGATGAAAATTATGACAACGCTGTTAAAACTATTAATTCTCCGGAATTTAGAAATTGGTGTGGCGATAAATGGAATCAATATCAATTATTACATGAATTTATGAGTAAAACATTTTTAATTTCTAATAAGAATGATCTTGAAAAAAATTTGAAAGAAATTTCAACCAAAAAAGCAGTTCTTAAACCAACTTGTGGGCAAAAAGGTGAAAATGTTATTGTATTTGAAAAATCAAAAATACCAAAGTTAAATCAAGAAATCTTAAACACAAAGAAATATTTACTTCAAGAGTTTGCCGATACCAACATAACTGTTGATGGTTTGTTTTCGGGGATTCATGATATAAAACTTATAACGATTGGTGATAGGGTTTTTGCAAACTTACGAATACCAGAAAACAATATTGGAGAGATTTGCACATATGATTCTCCATATACCGAGATTAAAATACCCCAATTACCAACGGAAATATTAAATTTTCATAAAAAAGTTAAAGAAAAAATAGATTCTAAATTCGAAGGACAGATTTATACAATTGATATAGGAATTACAAAGAATGGCCCGGTTGTTTTTGAATTAAATGCTCATACTGCTTTTCCGTATATTCATTTTGAATACGCAGAAGATTTCTTAAATGCCATGATTGATATTTTTAATAAATAAAAACCCTCTTATTTTATAAGATGAGGTTTTCGTTTTTTATTTCAAAAACATATAAAAACAAAAAAACACTAATAAAAAATAGTGTTTTGTGAGTACGTTTCTTTATTTTTCTGAGTCAATGCGTTTTTCCAGTTCGTTCATTGTATCTATGAATTTTTTCTCAAGGTCAATATTATATTTATCAGCTAAAACCAAAATGCACCACAGACAGTCAGATAATTCATGAGCAAGCTTTTCATCAATATTTTCTATGTCTCTAACTCCATTTTTTGCCATCACTAGTTTTATTAAGTCACCTACATCACCAACAAATCCTTCGGCTATCTGTTCTCGTGTCCATTCTTTTCCGTATTTTTTCTTCTCTAATATAGAATATTTAGCTCTGATCTCGATTGCTCTTTTAGAAAGCTGTTGGAAATTCATATGTGTAGATAATCAATACTTATTATTGGCTCGTGAATTTTATAGGCAACCACCGTACGATTAGTTATCGTTTATCTACGGGGCGAGAAGCTAATCTTTGTATAATAGTATAAAAAAATACAAACCTTATCTTTATATATAACTGTAATGGAGCGGGTAACCCCGCACGATTCGCTATCGCTCATCTGCGGGGCGGGAAGTTTGTTTTTGTTAAACTATTTAAATTAAAAACAATGCTTCTGCTTCCAATTTTGTTTTGGAGCGGGTAACGGGGCTCGAACCCGTGACCTCAACCTTGGCAAGGTTGCGCTCTAGCCAACTGAGCTACACCCGCGAATAATGGCTTAATTAAGTTTCAATAACCGTGTTAAAAAGTGTTTTAACAGTCAAAATGGTATCGTGTTTTACATAAAAAATCAAGCCGCTACACCATATAAAAATTCTGTCATTTGAATGTTTATAAGTTAATGTAGCGGCAATTGTTAATTTAATTATTTTGTTGTACTAGTTCGTTGTTTGGAAAATCTGATTTTTGTTCATCGACTTTTTTAAGTCTAGCTTGTTCGGCTAGAAACTCAGCACCCTTTCCAATATCTTTGTTTATTGGGACACCTTCTTTACACAAGGGGCATTCGAGTGGTGGCCACGCTTCAATTGGCAGGTTGATCAGAGCTTTTATAAAAGGTACATTATCAACTTGTTCCGGTGTGACACCGCCTCTGTTTACAATAGCACCAACTCCTATGACGTTTCCGCCGAGAGATCTAACGGCGTTTATAACTTTCAAAACAGAGCCTCCTGTTGTGAGAATGTCTTCAGTGACAAGTATATTTTTTCCGGGGATTTCTTTGTCATATCCTCTGGAGAAAATAAATTTTTCATCCTTGGTTTTTTCTGCATATGCACTTTTTATACAATGAAATCTTTCTTTCTGAAAAATTTTTGCTACCTCATGACCGAGAATAATAGCGCCAATTGCCGGTGCGACAACAACGTCTATTTTTACACCTTTTTCATTTATAATTGCCAATATCTCTACAAAGAGCTGTTCCGCAATGCACTCGGCATATTCCGGATATAAATATATTCTGTCTTTCAAAATATATTTATTACTGTGTTTTCCGGATGTTAATTTGAAGTGTCCGGTGAGAATCGCTTCGGTTTTTTCTAATATTTCTAGTATGTTGTACATATATACAACTTCCTTTCTGCGAGCAATCGCGTGTTTTTTATGTGGTATATCAACTTATTTTTTCTTATTGTATGCTCATTATATTGTTTGTCAAATAACAAGCATTTGACAAATACTAATGTTTGGTAGTACATTATTATTGAAAACAAGCCATTTAATTATTTAAAAGAAAGATCAAAAAATATAGAGGTTTCATATTAATTAACACAACAAACACAAACACAGGAGTCTTGTATGTGTCACAAGCTCAAATCTCGTTTGTTTGAAGCAAGAGACAGAGAACGCACGCTTTTTGTTGACGTTGGTTTTGAAAGAAATGTTATTCATGTAACAGCAATTGATGATACTTATGGTATCAAAATCGAAATGAACCTAAGTGGTTTGGATGGAAAAATTCTAAGTGAAAAAAGATTTTTTTCTCCTGATGTTGCGCGAAGGACTGGAGGCGATAAGAAAACTAAAGATGATAAGTATTGCGAACATATCGTTTCCTCTCTTATTACTCGTGCCTTATATAATGCGAGAATTCCAAAATCTGTTGCAGGGATTCTTTTTAACGCGAAAGAAGATGTTCAAAATTATCACATGAAAATTTCACAAAAAAACAGCGAGTGGGTAGAAGAAAAAATTTCACCTGATTCGAAATGTATTGCATCTTAATAAAAAACATAAAAAAACAACCTTATCAAAAGATAGGTTGTTTTTTGTTTCGCGTAAATATTTTATGTATTATCTGATGAGAAAACGAACTCTATTTTTCCATTCTTAATAATACCTATCTCCATAGGAAATTCTATTGTTTTATCTGCATGGTTATATTTCATCCCTTTTATGGCAAGTGAGTCGGAGTATGTGTCAACATAGTCCATTATTTGTCCCGTGGTAATTTCCTCGTGAGATTGTAACATCGAATATATAATATCAGCCCATACATATCCAAATGCTGTATAAAGATTTGGTGCTCCTTCTTTCTTTTGGTTTGTGTAGAGATTTAAAAACTCGGAAGTGTATTCAAGTTTCGCTCGGCCACTCAAATAAACTCCTTCTAGAATATCTTTAAATTCCTCTATTGTTTTTTCTTCAACATCGGCTCCGCTCATAATCATCCCAGTATATCCCAGCTCTTTTAGTGCTTTTATTATTTTTATATTAGCAGGAAAATTCATAGTAATGACCATTATAAATTGCGGATTTGTTTTGATTGCTTTTTGTGCTACGGTTCGGAACTCCGTGCTTTTTATATCAACAGTGTCTTTTCCTATGTTTTGTAAACCAATTTCCGCAGATATGGTTTCTGTCATTTTTTGTACATCTTCTCCAAATGCATCGTTTGCAACAATACTATAAAAAGATTTTTTGCCAAGCGTTTTTGGATATTTGTATGTTTCTTTAAGTTGAAAATAAGGCGATGGGTAGATGCACAGCATATTTTCGTATTTTTTGAATTGGTCTGCACACATGGATAGAGCAACGAAGAATCCTTTGTTTTGACCATTATTTATTTGTGATGAATACACCGCTTCAGAAGCTACGGGGCCTAATGGCCCGAGAAAATATTTTATGTTATCAATGCTCATTAATTTATTTACTGCGCTTATTGATTTTTTTGTGTCTCCTTCATCATTTTCAATTACAATTTTCGCATCAGGAGTTTTTCCTAAAAAAAGATTTATGCCTGTTCGTATGTCTTCTCCTACGTTTGCTAGATCACCAGATAATGGAAGTATCGCACCGATTGTAATTGGACCGGACAGCTTGTTTTGATTTATGTTTTTAATTACAAAAAAGCTTATTATTACTATGATAACAATACATACACCAATAATTTTTTTGTTGAGTGGTTTCATAATTTAGTATTAATATGAAAAAATTGTTTTTTATATATAAATGGTGCTCGGAGAGGGAATCGAACCCTCACGCCTTTTCAGGCGACGGATTTTAAGTCCGGCGCGTCTACCAATTCCGCCATCCGAGCTCATATTGTGTTACCTTTTTATTTCTCGATCGTAGTATATAACGAAGAAAGCAAAAAATAATCAGCAAAATACTTACAAATATATGTACTTATTAAACACTGTATAAAGCACATAAAAATACTACTGTTTTTCTTGGTTTTTGGCAAACGGTCCTGATTTGTTAGATGTGAGCTCGTTCGGTATACTATGTATATGGATATGGGAATATACAAAAAATACATGCCAATTCTGTTCCTTCTTGTTATTTTGTTTTTTTGGGGTCTTTTCAGTTATGGAAGGTGGTATACATATAATGAGTTGTTTCTTACATTTAAAGGTGGATACGATTGGACTATGAAGCCGATTGATTCGAGTAGTGAAGGTGTTTTAAAACTCGGTATCAGTGCAGGAGACACGGAAACAACAATAAATCTTTTTCCAAAACAACAAGGAATTTCATTTGTTGATAATTTGATGACAATAAAAAAAGATCCTATCTCTGCCGGTCATAAGACGGGAGAGCGTCGTGTCATAAAAACAGAAAAAGGAGAAGGCATTATTTATGTTTTCACATATAAAGCATTCGTGTATGTATTTTCAGGAAATGAGCGCGTGATTGAAAAAATACTTGGGCATATTATTTGGCGATAGGGAGCGCAGAATCAAGGTTTTTTTATGAAACTTTGATTGTACGCTTCGTACAAAGTTAATTTCAAATAGTTTATGAATAATATACCAAAAGGATTGCTAACAACGCTCGTTGTAGTCGTTGTGGTGGCATTGCTCGCAGTGGCAGCATTGCAAATTGCAAGAGTAACAAACGTATTAACCGAAAATAAAAATCTCGGTCTGGATATTAATGACAAAAGCAGACCAGATCACAGTATTACACTGAGCGCTGACGCATCAGTGACTGTCGTTCCTGATATAGCGAAAGTAAATCTTTCTATTATTGAAACAGGCAAAGACGTAGGAACTATACAGAAAACAGCGACTGATAAGATAAACAAACTTACAAAAGAGCTTAAAGAAATAGGTATTCTTGAAAAAGACATTCGTACATCACAATACAACCTATATCCTCAATATAGTTGGGATTCTCAAGGAAAGAGAAATTTTCAAGGATATGAACTAAGTGAGACTATTGAGGTGAAAATAAGAAACCTTGATACGGTTGGTAAGGTTCTCACAACAGCAACCAATGCCGGAATAAACACAATTGGTGATTTGAATTTCTCTGTTGATGAACCTGAAAAATTTGAGTCCGAGGCTCGAGAAAAAGCACTTCTAAAAGCAAAAGAAAAGGCAGAATCGCTTGCAAAGGTGGCGGGGGTAAAGCTCGGGAAGATTATAAATTTCTCCGAGTCATCGAATCAGCCTGGTCCAATGCCGTACTATTCTAAGGCAATGGAAGCAGGATTTGGAGGAGCTGATGTTGCTACTCCAAATATAAACCCCGGAACTCAAGAACTTACGATGAGTGTATACGTTACGTTTGAGATTGAGTAAAAACAATTTTTAGAATCCGTTTTTATAAAGACACCGCGATGCTTTTATGCAAAGCGGTGTTTTTTATTTTAGATATTCACATGTTGAAAAGATTGATTAGATTTTGGCTTAAAACATCACATTATCCACCGACCCCCATCATTTGCTTCGCAAAAGAGGGGGCGGGCGGCACTCGAAAAACATATTCACATGTTGAAAAGATTGATTAGATTTTGGCTTAAAACATCGCATTATCCACCGACGGCGCTCGTGCAAGAAATTATGTAATTATATAGTCGAAGCGTACAAAGTTTTTAATTACCACTTTGTACGATGAAGTGTTTTGCTGGGTGAAGCGTTGCTGCCGCGCGCACGGATTATTCTCTTGTACAACGAGCCTCATAGCCATGGGTACATTGTATTTTATGTGCAGTACAAGGGTGTCCGTGCGCGCGGCGGCGCGTTTCCGAATTTACAATAAAGCAAATACACACAATTATTAAAATATCCTTATGGACTTAAATAAAAAATGTGTGATCGGGCACCTTGCTCAGGATCCGGTTTCTCGCACAACGAGAAATGGACGAGTTGTCGTTACATTTAGTGTAGCTACAAATTATGTATTCAAAACGCGTGATGGAGAGAAAAAATCCGTTGCTGAATTTAATCCTATTGTTGCATGGGGTTCGCTAGGCGATATCGCATATACATATCTCACAAAAGGTTCTCGCGTATATGTGGAGGGTCGTACTCAGACTAGATCATGGCAGGATAAGTTTGGTAATAAACGAAGTAATAATGAGCTTATTGCCGAAAATCTTATAATGCTTGGTGGTGCGAAGAAAGATGTCAAAGACGAAGAGTTTGCAAAAGAAGACGAAATTGATCTCGATGACATTGATATTGATGAAGAAAAGTAGAGGCGTTCGGCTCGTCTCTACTTTGTTTTTTTATTTATGACATGTGTTATAAAAATTGCATTACGTTGTTTATTTATCAGCGCGTTTTTTCTCGGAATATTTGGCGTTGTGTTTGCTGAGGATGGATGCGCTGGTATTGAAATAACGGAAATTATGTTTGATCCGGCCGGGTCCGATACGGATCGAGAGTGGATTGAGCTTTTTAATTCAACCGATCATGATATTTCAATTGATTCTCATTGGCGCATATTTGATGGATCGAACCATACTATATCAGTAGGTACGGGTGTTATCATTCACGGAGGAGAATATATTATTATCAGTTCGGAGCCAAGTGTTTTTGGGTCAGAATACTCGGGACTTGCGGGGACTGTATTAAAAAGCGCTTTGTCGCTCAATAATACTGGCGAGCGGGTTGAAGTTAGATATGATGCCATCATGTGCTCAGGAGTTGATTATACGGTTCCGCAGGGCACTGAAAGCGGATTTACATATGAGAAGAAAGAGAGTGGGTGGGGTATCGGTGGAATTCTCGGCGGCACGCCGATGAGAGAATATGAAGCTTCGTCAGGAGGTGATGGCGGTGACGAAATAGCAGACACAAATGAAACGGGCGTGCCGCCGCAACAAACGAGTGCACAAAAAACAACAGAATGGCAATTAAACAACTTGGTGCATTTTAACGAAATTTATTTTTCTGATAATGGTTCTTGGATTGAACTTCTGAATGGAAGTACTAGTACGATTAATTTAAACGGATGGGTGCTTCGTGCAGGGGCAAATGAATATATGATTAATGATATTGATTTTTCAAATACAATTCTGAAAAATGGCGAGTATTTTCTTATTCCGGCGGAAATTTCAGGCATTAGAAAAAACACTAAAAACAGTGTTATTGAGCTGTTTAATAACAAAAACGAGCTCGTTGAAAACATAAATTACGGAGCATATAAAGAAGGGCAGACATATGGAATTATAGATGAACGATGGAAGTGGTATGAGAACCCAACCCGCGGAACGAAAAACAGTTTGAAAGCGCTTGCGACAGATATTTCCGTTCTTGATAAAATTCAGTTGATTGAAAAATACAAAACGATAAAAATTACTGAGATTTTTCCGAATCCGAAAGGTAGTGATGATGTCGAATGGTTTGAAATTTATAACTCCGGTGATGTTGATGTGTCGCTCGATGGTTTGTTTGTGGATGATATGGAAGGTGGTAGCAAGCCTTTTTCTCTTTTTGGAACAACGCTTGGAGCCAATGAATATTTTGTTATAAAAAAAGAAGATTCGAAGATTAATTTTAATAATACGGACGATGAGGCACGGATCTTGTTCGGAGAAGATACTGTGATTACAAACATTGTTTATACTGGCGCAAAAGAAGATCATAGTTATGCGTTTATTTCAGGAGAATGGGTATGGACGGCTGATTATACGCAAGGAGAGGAGAATCCTACGAAATATATTGACGATAAAGTTTTGGATAAAACAGAAAATAAAAACGTTTCCGCTGAAAGTGAAAATTCTTTTCAAGGAGAAATCATGATTAATGCACCCGTTTCCGGTGACGGATCAATATGTGTTGATGGAGTCGTGACACTTCCGTATGGAACGATATGGAAAACAAAAATGTTTACATTACTTGATGATGAGAGTGTGATTGAGGGCAGAGTGTCGAAGAAAGTTACAAACAAAGTTGTCGCCGGTGATAATGTCTTTTTGTGTGGAATATCGAAGAAACAAAATGATGCAGAATATATATCAATTGATTTGATTGAGGTTAAGACGTCCGGTAAGCTCGAGCATGAGAAAATACTTGTAGATGATATTGATAATGTCAGCACAGGAGCGCCTGTTCGTGTTGAGGGGGCTTTGAAATCGCTCTCGAAAAAATCGTTTACTCTTGCAAATACCGATGGATCAAAAACCATCAAAATTACTGGAGAAAATTTGTCGTTTGATAAAAAAGATTTTTTAAAAGGGCAACCCATTGATGTTTCGGGAATACTTATTCGTCAGGGATCGTCGGAATATATTTATGTATATACTCAGTCGGATATAAAACAAGGCGTCGTGGTGCGTGCTGATTCGGAAGATGGAGATGTACTTATTGCGGCGGATAAGGAAAAAAATACAGAACTGAATCTTGAGAGTGGAGACACTCAACAAAAAAAGCGCTCGCTTATGGGTGCGATCGCTCCTTGGGGACTTGCCGCGGCTCTTGGTGGGTACCTTGTTCGATTAAGGTTTTTCGTGTGATTGTTTGTTATTTGGTTACAAATTATTTATATTTTAAGGAAATGAAAATCCGGTTATTTATATAACCGGAAAAATGTTTTTATTTTTTTGAGTTGGTTTTTTTATAAAACGGAACATATTGAATAGAAGAACATAAATTTTTGATCCAGTCCGTGATGGCAACAGAAATGGTGCCGCCCCTTCCGGTATGAATCGATGTAACCCCGTTACAGTTTTCAGGAGTAGCTTTTTCGATTTTCCATTCACCATCGGAGGTCACGATTTCTTTTCCGGTTTCAATTTCTTGTTTTATAAAATGAAGAGTCCCGCTTTTTCCTTCAATGAAATTTGTATCAATAGGAAGTTCTGATACCACAAAAACTACATAATATTTTCTCATCTCAATTCTCCTTGCCTCGCCAAAGACGAGGTCTTTGTTAGTTTTTAATTAAGTCTTTGTTTTTTTGCCATGCGATACGCATATAAAATTAATATCAGACGCACATTTGAAGAAAAAGGCCCACCTGTCATCTCCTTTTATATAAAGGGCCGGTTTATTTTGTTTTGTCTTTTTGTTTATCGCGTAAACATACATCGACTTTTTGTTTGTGTCAAGAACGCACCATATTCTAATTAAAAACGTGATATAGAGTATGTTTTTGGATGTTTAAATAACTAAGTAAACAAAAAAAGCGGTCGCTTATGGGTGCGATCGCTCCTTGGGGACTTGCCGCGGCTCTTGGTGGGTACCTTGTTCGATTAAGGTTTTTCGTGTGAGGGAAACACAGAGTGAATAAAATCACTTAATATTGTTTAATTGATTATTTACAGTATGTCATGTTAAGTGAAAACATTAAGTACAAAACCACAAAAAATTAATTGAAGCAATTGAATGAGTATGGCGCGTATCTCAAAATTTACTTCTTATTTCTATGTTTGTAAAATCTAAAATCTTAAAATTATTTTTTTGGATATATTCGTCTGTAATTTTGTAAAGCACAGGAGCAAAATTTGAGGTAATTTTTTTAATTTCTTCTACACCTCCTTTAAGTTTTGTTTCTTTGTATATTTCATTATATCTAAAATATTGTTTGTCTCTTTTGATAAAAAAATGATTTTTTTCAAATATATGAAATTTCTTCGATATTGGTTTAGGAGATAATAACTGTCCTATTAAATGATTATCGGTAAGCCATATTTTTAATTGTAATGGATATGTTGATGTGTTTTTTATTTTGAGATCAATAAAATTATATAAAATTGTTGCGCCTCCACCAAATGGTAGGGTTCTGCCAGAATCTGGAAAAACGTCCATAGAATGATGATGTCTTTCTATTGTTTCAATGGGTGCATGTAAAAAAATCCAATAAAGAAAATTAGATAATTGACAGAGTCCACCACCGACTCCTCCAATAATTTTGCCGTTTGATAACAACATTCCATCAACATATCCATTTTCATATTTTGGTTTGCCAACAATTTTCCAAAACGAAAAAATATTATTTGGATCTATCGTTATTCCGTTTAATCGTTTTATGGCTCGTTTAAGATTTATGATTTTTTGTTCTTGTAGATTTGGATTGCTATTTCCGAGTTTACGTCTTAAAACAGATTGATGTCTGGCTACTATACAATCAAAAAAAATATTTTTTCTCTCATATTTAATTCTAAGATCGAAAAAATTTTTAATGTCTCTAACTTTGTGACGCAAAAAAATAATTGGTTTTTTTAGAAATGGATATCTTTTTGAAAGAGCGATTCTTTTCGGATTTTCATAATGGTAGATGCGTTCGGCAATTTCTTTTTCTAATTTATTCATATTTTTTCGGATAAGAAAGTCTTTTTAAGCAATTTGAAGCAGATCTCATAGTGGTTTGTCGTTGTTTTAGAACATTATCTTGTTCGATTAAGGTTTTTCGTGTGATGAGTTATTTCGATTATTACATCTCTCCAATAATCACAACGTAATTTTTCCCATATTTCTTGGCGCATTTCGGGCAAGTGGTGTACCACATGTACATTTTTTTGATTGCAATGCCATTGTTTTTTGTGTGGTTTTCAAAATTCTCCATCCAAATACCAGTGTCCTTGAAAGCGCCTTCGTATACCTTGCTGAAAAATTTTCCGCTTATTGTCGTGTTTTCCGCGTTAGGAATATCTTTGTCGACGGCGAGAAATAAATCCATGTTCCATTTTGATGTATGATCTGATAAACACAACCAATCAGGCATTTTCGCGCCAGCTTTTTCAACTTTATCATTTATTCTTTTCATGACGGAGCCAAAGTTAATAGGCATATAGAACAAAGTGAAAACTTTATCCTTGATAAATTTTTTATCATGCCACTCAAAAACTTTCTCATCCCAAAGGACTGGATCAAATTTCGGACAACAAATTTTTTCTTCGTTCATAGTTTTAGATTGTTAGTTAACTTAACGGATTACATGTTTCTTGTTAAGAATATATTATTCTACGGTTTAGATTTTTGTTTAATAAGATTTTTTAATTCAGGTGTGTCGTATAGTTGTTTTTTCAAATAATTTCAAATATTCGTAAAATACGAATAACCGATTTCTTTTAAAACCGGTAACTTCTTTTAAAATTCCAATTTTCTCAAATTGCTTAACTAACGTGCTTGCTGAAGGTTGAGTAATTTGCAATCTATCGGCTATCTGATTAGTGTTTAATATAGGTTGGGAATATAAATGATTAAGCAATTCCTGACCTATTTTTGACCTTTTTCCAAGGGACATGATTTTTTGTTCAGACTGTTGTCTAAGCACAATAATTTTCTCAAATGTAGATTTACTATTTTTAGCTGTTTCCGCAACACCGACCAAGAAAAATTTAATCCAATGTTCCAGATCATTGGAATTTCTCACAGCAGTAAGTGCGTCATAATACGCACCTTTATTTCTTTCAAAAAAGTCAGACAGATACAATGTCGGTTTTTGCAAAATATTCTGTGAAAAAAGATAAAGAGTGATAAGTAATCGACCGGTGCGTCCATTACCATCCAAAAACGGGTGAATGGTTTCAAACTGATAGTGACTGATAGCGATTTTGATCAAGTGTGGCATATCAATATTTTTATTATGCCAAAATTTTTCCAAATCGCTGAGCAAATCTGCCACCTCATTCGGATGTGGTGGAATAAATATAGCATCTTTCAATGTCGTGCCACCAATCCAATTTTGACTTGTGCGGATTTCTCCGGGATTCTTATGTTTACCACGAACTCCGGTTAATAAAATCTTATGAGTATTTATAAGAAGTCGTATTGAAAGAGGTAATTTTTCTAATTCTCCAATCGCAAAATCCATTGCTTTGGTGTAATTTTGCACTTCCGCCCAATCATCTCTTTTTTCAGGATCAATATTTTCTTCCGGCAAAAGCGCTTCGTCTATACTTGTTTTTGTTCCCTCGATCCTACTTGATGTCGTGGCTTCTTTCAAAATATGCATGCGAATAAAAAAATCTACATTTGGAACAAGCAAAGAATAAGCATTCAACTCCCCCAAATATCTGGTCGCTTCTTCCAATAATACATCAACTTTGGGATCTGACCATTTGAAGGTCGTATTCACCAAAGTAGGAGAAAAGCTTTTGTATTCGTATTGTTGTTTATATACGCCTGATTTGAAGGTTGTGTTCTTCATAATGATTAACTTTATGTAAGGATATCTATAGATAAAGTTTAGCTCTCAACTTTATTTATGTCAAATTGTAAGTGCACGTGTAACACAAAATACTTTATCAGACATTTTCATATTATCTAAATCTACACAAATCCAGTCTCAATCTACCCAAAAATAAGGCAATCTACACATTATCGACAAATAACTAACCTTCATATAACAAATAATTATCAATATTTTGAGGAGTTGAGCGAAGCGAAATTCCGTCACAACGTTTCGGCATATCTGATGTTTGTAGTAGCGTAGCGGAGCAATTTTACTGAACGTTCCAGCGTATCTGAAGTTTAGTCGGAATAGTCTGTTATAATTGCGCGACAGCGCTAACAAATTATGAAAACTGAATTTGGAAGAGCGAGCGTTAGGAATTGAATTATTTTTAAAATATCTTAAGCCCATACAGCAAATTATAGATAGGGTTTGTTCTGGTTTTTGTATTATTTAAACAATCATCCTTTTTAATGAAATCGTCCATGTCTGAACACAAACCAACTTGAACAGCATAATGATAGTTTTCTAAACGAATAATTTGTAGTGATTGATAAATTATAATTAATATCAGTATAATTACTATTGTAATAAATGTTTTTTTCATAGAATATTTTAAATAATTTAATTTAGGTCGCGAATCGGATATTCCTTGTTAGTCGATGTTATATTTTTTTATAGTATTCTCCCAAAACTTAAGAGCGTTTTCTACTAATTCATCAAGCCGACACAAAAGATTGTCCTGAGAGTCTGTTACGTCTGCGGTTATAATGATCATCATATTAACTATTACAGAACCGTCGCTTTGTTCATATCTAATATTGTCTAGTCTGTTCGAGCGTGAAAGTCCTCGGTTAACGTTTTTAATGAGTGGGTTTTTTTGAGATCGACTAGTTTTTGTAAGCGGGTAGCCGTGCTTTTCTTGGTTAGATAAATCGAGAACCAACTGCAAGTACAATGAGTCGTTAATTTCGTACTCAATAGCTTGAGGATCGTCGCCTCTGTCTTGAAGTTTTTTCTTTAGGCAATCTTTTATGTTGGCAAGGTTTGAAATGACATTGTTTATTTGATTTATAACCCTTGGTTTATTGTTTGGATTAAGAAAGGAAAAGCTAATTTGATTGTCAGTTTGTTCCCAATGAGCCATACCAAGAGCCTCATGACCATAAGAATATTGCTCGTCTATGGACGAGTAAATATTTTTTAGACGTGCTTGGACATCATTATAATCCATAAAAAATAAAATTTCATCTAACGTTTTGGCATATCTGATGTTTTGTGGAGCGTAGCGGAACAAAATATGGGCGGAGGCTTTTGTATAAAAGCAGTAACTAGATATGCCGTGTTAGCTGATGTATTCCTTTTCTTTTTTCCGACAGCAGTCGGAATTGTTTTAAAAATTTTAAAATTTCTTTTTTCGTTTTGGGCGAAGGACAGAGGGGAATTAAAGGGGTGAATGCCCGAAGCCCAAAACTCCTTATTTAAAAATGTTTTTTCTATGATATTCTAGGTACTTCTCACGTCCTTCTGTTTTCAGATGAAGTATTAACTTATTATTAGAAATTCCAATTTTTGAATATGTCATATTAGAAAGAAATGGCGATAAAATTGTTTTTTTATCATCAGTGAAAGAAAGAAAACCTCTATCAAAAAGAAAATCAAAAGTTGGAGTAAGCATAAAACCATTCATTGGATCTGTTTTTTCAAAATTATTTGAAGAAGCCCATGGTTTAATGTGGCTTGCAATAAGTAGCCTATCATCAGAAACCAAAGTAATTGGACAAAATGGGCAAAGTTCTAATAATTTTTTTCGATATTCTCCTTGCCCTACCCTCGCCTTGTATAATTGTGTTTTTTCAACAATGTCTAGTTGTGCATCTTTTATTTCATCACTTTCTTTTTTAATTAAAAATGGATGTTCTACCTCACCAAAATAGTCTGCGAATAAACGGAAATAATAAAACAGTTTATTGTCTTCATTTGTAAGTTTGATCACTGAAATATATGTTACATTAGGTAAAGATAATTCTCTTATCAAGGAATATGCTTCATCTGAAGAATTTATATATATCCTTGGTCCCGCAATTTGAGTTTGCTCTATAACAGTAAATTCTATAATTTCAGGCAATGAATTTACTTTGTCTTTTCTTGTTTTCCATAACTCAGGGAGACTGCTTTTATTGATATAGGGTTGCTCTGGATTTAAATATTCAACTTTAGTTTCTTCTAAATATTTTATTAGGTCTTTTTTTAACAAGAAACAGTCGACTGCAAAACCGCTACTGCCAAAAAAATTTCGCACTTCTTCATTGTCGTTGCCAACATAAAGCTTAGCTTCACCGTTTCCTGTTCCTATTTTATTTTGTCTTACAACAAAAGAATCTGCTATTGTTATTTTTTCTTTTGCATCAAGTACTTTGTAATTTTTACCTAGTATTTGTAATTTCATAAATTATTATAAATGTAATAATATTTTTTTTAATACCTCAATAATAACTGGGACAACGATACTATTGCCAGCCTGTCTATAAGCCTGCGTGTCGCTAACAACTATTTTAAAATTATCTGAAAAACCCATTAATCTGTGACACTCTCTTGGTGTAAGCTTTCTTATTTTTTCACCCTTGGTTATGTAATTGTCAACTCCAGCTCTATGCATCTTATGCATACTTTGTAACAATGGTCTTGCTACTGGTAAATCTGTTTTTGGTTTTGAATAAAAATTTTTTGTACCGGTTTTTAAAACATAATCTTTAACTTTCTCCGATAAATAGTATTTATTTTCAACGTCCTTTTTTGCTTTTTCTAGAATAAAATCCCCATGCCAATTAAATTGTTGATTAGCTTTTTGGCAAAGCGCAATATTGCCATTAATTTGTGTATATCTTTTATCTAGGTTTTTTTGTTTCGTGACAAAACTTATGCCCTTATTCCCTAAATAATATTTAGAATCTAGATTATCTTCTAATAAATCCTGCATTGTAATTTCAAGTTTAACTGGATTTGGAAATTCAAAATTTACTTTTTTGTTTTTAAATCCAACTAGAAATACTCTTTCTCTGTTTTGCGGTATGCCATAATTTTTTGCATTTAGAACTTGATGTTTAACAACATACCCCAACTTTTTAAATGATTTTTCAATAAATGTCCATGTTTTCCCTTGCTCATGATTTAATAAACCTTTTACATTTTCAAAAATAAAAACATTTGGTTCAACGTCTTTGATTAATTTAATATATTCAAATATTAAATTACCCCTGTCATCTTTTAGCCCTTTTCTTTTGCCAACCATAGAAAATGATTGGCATGGACTTCCTCCTATTAAAATGTCTACGCAATTTTTATATTTCTTACCATTTAAAGAAAAAATATCATTATACCAATTGTCTTCCAGTATCTTATAATTTGCAAAATATGTTTTTTTACATTGTTCATCATTATCACAAGCAAATATTATTTCATGTTCAATTTTCATTCTTTCTAGCGCATGTTCAAAAGCACCGATACCACTAAAAACCGTAGCGACGTTTAATTTTTTTGTCTTTTTACTCTTTTTATTCATAGCAATTTTCATGGTTGGTTATAATTATTATAATTGTTTTCCCCTTATAAATAAATCGTTTTCGTAGCCCCGCATTGGTTGCGGGGTAAACTCCGCGGAGAAAACACCTTATACCCCTCTATAATTAATGAAAAATAAATTTAAGATATTTTTAAAAGAATAGTCGTATATTTGGTGTTATATGATGTTTTACTTTTAATTTTAATTTGAATAAAGATCAATGCATTCATTAATCCTTTTTGATTTTTCTGCCTGAATCATTTCTTCTGCCTGGTTTTTTATATTAGATAAACAAGAATTATAATAATCATTATTGCATTCACTAAATTTAGGTTTGAAATTAGCATCTTGTACTCCTTGCATACAACCTGCCTCTATAAAGCAACCTCTATCGTTAGCAATTCTAAAATTAGTAATCTCATCGGTTTGCATTTTGGGATGAGCGTCTTTCATTTCTTTAAGCACCTTATCAATACAGTTGGTTTTAATTCTAGTATTTTCTTTTTGAGGCAGAAAAATCAAATAATAATAGCTGATTGATAGTGCTATTAATAAAATACTAGCCAAAATTATGTTGCGTGGCAATTTGTTTGTTTCCATGTTATTAAAATTAAAAATAAAATTTCAGATAATGTGCGCCGTTTATGCAACGTCTCGTTCGAACGAAAAATTTAGTTTTTTCGTGCGAGCGAGATGTGGCAAGGTGATACGGAGGGGGAGACCTCTCACATTCGTTCGAGGTGACAATGTTGGTCGAGGTGACAAAGTGGGTCGATGTGACAAAGTTGGCTGAGGTGACAATTCCCGCAAGGTAGGATCCCACTTCGCGGGAGTTGAGCAAAGCGATGAATTCTGGTGGCTCTGCCATGAGTGAGGAACGGAGCGACGATCGAATGGTGCCGCGGGAGAGACTCGAACTCTCATGCTTTCGCACATGCTCCTAAGGCATGCGTGTATACCAATTTCACCACCGCGGCGTAGTATGAAATACAGGTGTATTGTATTGATAAACAGCCAAAAAATCAAACGAAACCAAAATCGCTTTGACCTAAAATCATCCGTAGTGTAATCTATTAAAAAACATTAATTAAGATAACAAAAAGGGGGCTTGAATGGCACAGTTTTTTGATAAGCACAACAAAGAAGTGCTCGCTGGTTTAAAGAGGAATTATGAGTTTGGGCTGGCTCCTGCAGGATTTGCATGCGATATTGATGGAATTTTGACAAATACACCACAGCATTCGATTAAAAAAGTAATGGACAAGTTTGGAAATCCCGAAAGATTGTCCCCTGAAGAAATGTTTAAAAAGTATGGGTATGGTACGGAGCCTACTCCTACATATTGGAATAAAGAAAAAGTACATACATTTTTATATCAGATATTGTTTAATAATGAAGAACAGAGAATTATTCCAGTAAAACTAGGTGTTCCGCAAATCATTTGGAGTATTCATCAACACAGAGTACCATTTGTTGCATATATTACAGGTCGACCAGTTGATGTTTTAGAAGGAACGAAAGGTTTTTTGTCTGATCATGGATATCCGGATCTTCCTATTATTGCACGTCCAAACACAGTTCCATTTAATTTTATTGAGGAATGGAAATCATCTATATTACACGACATGTTTCCATCGATTCTAGGAATTGTTGATGACAGTATGAGACTTTCTGAAACAATTCATTATGAGTACAAGGGAACAGTTTATCTCGTTACGGAAAGAAATTTTGTTTCAAATAAAACTTGCGTTGTTCATTGTCCGAGCATGAGCGAATTATTTAAGTGTTTTGAGAAAGAAATATTTCTTCGAAATTGTTCTTTGTTTATGCGTCAAGCGACATTGTAATTTTATAATGCCCGTCGTTCATACACGATGGGCGTTTTTATTTTTTACAATTAATAATCTAGCTCGTGGCTGATTTATGTATTTTGTTGTAAACTTATATCATGCAAACGTTCAAAGAAAAGCTTGTATATAGCACAGATCCCGAATATTCTCGTTTATTGGAGCTGGTTATTCGTATTTCAGAACTTGTGCGCGATAAGGGCGGAAGGGCTTTTGTTGTTGGAGGATATGTTCGAGATGAGGTGCTTTCTACGATGGGTAATAAAATAGAAAACAAGGATATTGATTTGGAAGTTTATGGGCTTTCACCGGAAACACTTCATGATATTCTATCTTTGTTTGGTGGTACGAACATGATTGGAGCTAGTTTCGGAGTTTTAAAAGTAGGAGAAATTGATGTTTCATTGCCTCGTCGCGATTCAAAATCAGGACACGGACATACCGGATTTACCGTAACTTATGATCCGTATATGGAGTACAGAGATGCGGCGCGGAGGCGCGATTTCACTATGAACTCGCTTCTTTTTGATCCGCTGTCCGGAGCTATTATTGATGAGTATGGCGGAGTCGATGATATCCGCGCGCATATAATAAGAGCGGTAGATTCTGTGTTGTTCGGAGATGATCCACTTCGCGCGCTCCGCGCCGCACAATTTGCCGGAAGATTTGGTTTTACAATAGATGAGAAAACAAAGGAGTTGTGTAGAACAATGCCGCTTCATGAACTGTCTCGTGAGAGAGTGACGGAAGAATGGTTTAAGCTTCTTTTGAAATCACGAACACCAAGTCTTGGTCTTGAAGCAATGAAAGAGCTTTCTATATTAGAAAAACTACATCCGGAATATTATAAACACATAGCACAGGTTCCGCATGTTTGGGATCGTGTAAAGAAGTTTGTTGATCATTCGGCTGAGTACATAGCGAACGGAATAGTTTCTCGTGATCCGTTTTCTGTACTTATATGTGCTGTTTGTTGTTTGTTTGATTCATCATATTTGCAGAGGTTTTTGCACGAGTTTGTTTTTTCAAGAGATCGTTTTCTATCAATAATGAAACTTGCTCAGCACGTTGATTATGCTTGTAAAAGAGAGATTGTGTCTGATTCGGAAATATTGAAAATAAGCGTGTCCCTTAATCCAGCGACTATTTCGGATGTTGAAATATTATGGAGAGCATATGCGAAAACCGAATGTCCATCAAGAATGACAGTTGTCGATGATTGTATTAATAGAGCAAAACTTCTTGGTGTTATGTCTTCTCCTGTTTTCCCGCTTGTTTCGGGGCGAGACATCATTCCGCTTGGTGTTGGCGCCGGCCCACTGCTAGGAGATATGCTCGAGAGAGTATTTGAAGCACAGCTTGATAGACGTTTTTTTACAAAGGAGGAGGGAATAGAGTATTTTAAAAAGTATTTTTTGTAGAATTTTTAAATAAAAAAATACCGTTTTTATAAAATGGTATTTTTATTTTAAATAATGTTCAATATTTATTAAGTGAATTGTTCGATAAATTTAAAAAATCTTTTTTGTTCTGGGGCAGGAATACTTTCTAATTCTTTTTCCAACAAAGTGTCATCGAACGAAATGTCATACTTGTTTTCATCTCTTGATTTACGTGTAATTCGGATATATGTTTTTATTTTTTCAATCGCGTGGTTTTTTATTTTTATTATATCCTCTGCTTCCATTTCTTCGTGAATTGCAATTGCCGTGGCTTTTTCTGATAGTGGTTTTTCGAGACATATGCCAAGTTCTGGACACCATACTCTGAAGGTATAAAACAAAACTCTCAGTTCTAAATTATCTAGGTGTTCTCTGTTGTACATGCAAGAAATAAAGTATTCTACGTTTTTTTTTGAAATGCCAATTTCTTTTGCAATCAAGTCTGTTTTTCCGATGAATTGAATTTTGGTTTCCTTTTTTGAATTAGACGGCTTCATCTTTACTACCTTGTTTTTTATTTGAATTTCGAGTCTTTTCGTCACTTGAATTTTATACTATTTTATATTTTTTATAAAGCCGTACTGTATTTCTAGGCTGTTTTTAGCCATATTTATACACTTGACATTAATATCCCAACGTGCTATCATTACACGATAACAAAATAAACAAAAAACCAAAAAACCAAAAAAAGGAGAATTGAAATGAAAAAGCTGTTGTTCTTAACTATCGCAACATTGTTTGTTGTGTCGTTTATTGGTTATTCGTCTGTTGATGAGTGTTTCGGTCCTGCAATTAATGAATTCAAAATCACGATTCCCTCAGACTATGACCACGATACGTGGCTCGCTGCTTTTGCTGAAAAAACAAATGGTTTATCAGACACGTATTGTTACAGTGATGGTTTGACAGATGAAAACTTCTCGAAAGTATCGTACAAACTCATACCAGGAAAGACCTATATAGTAAAAATCTTCCCGATATTACAAACAGTATCGACTGAAGATTGTATTGATTTCTTGAAAAAAACAAAAGCACTATTAGTCGGTGCACAAGGTCTTCTGCTTGTATATGATTTGAAAAAAGATGTTTTTCCAATAAACAAACAGATATTGTCTTTCGATGAAAAAAATGTTCTTTGGCAAGACACCGATGGCAACCACAGGGTGCCGTACGTGTACCACGGCTCAGATGGTACATCGGACTTCCGTCTCGGTTACTTCGGGAGCGAGTGGTTCGGCCACTGTTTGTTGTGTGTTTGCGACTAATTAAGTCCTCAGAAGCTTAGTGTCTTAGTTAAAACTTTGACACTTAGTTCCTTAAAAAATTATTTATCTTTTGACTCCTCAATCTCTAAAAACGATTGAGGGTTCTATAAGAAAAATAAACAAACAAAAAAACCAAACAAAAAACCAAACAAAAAAAGGAGTTTGTCATGGAAACTTTAAAAGCGAATTTCAGGAAAATGCGAGACACTATTGTTCGTGGATTCATTTGTTATTTCAAGCCTTTTAGAAAGACAGATGAAGACACGCTGTCTTTTTCGGAAGACACGTGGATGGTTCGCATTCCCGGTAATAAACAGGAGGTCGAAGCGGTTGGATACCGTTGTGTCATCAGAAAAAAAGACGGATCCGATGATGTTTTTGCTACTGTTTATGACACAAGGTCCGGTTTTTTGAAGAAATTCAAGACGATCAAAAAACACGGTGGTGTTTTGGACGTCATAATGCCGGAAATTTGGAAAAACCCGTGTCGCGCATCCATATATGAGGATTACGGCGACTATGTAGTTTTTCTTGAAGACACGAACGAAAAGCCGTCGGGTATTCTGACACTCGGCAGATGTCTCAAAAAATCTGTTGAAGACCTGGATTCCAAAGATGCGGTTTTCTCGGCCACCAAAGGTTTTTCTAAAGAATTTTTTGAGTTCGGGTTCCTTTCTTTCACGGACTCGGAAAACAAAATCAAGGTTCTTGAGCGAAACGGAGACAAAACTATCATCTCTGATAAATACGAGAAAATCGTATCTCCAGAAAACAAACTTATGAAAAGTGTTTTCGGGCAACAACGAGATGAAGAAGTTTCCGCGGCCGTTAAAAAAGCCGTTGCTGAAACCACTCCTGTTCCGCCTGTTGTGGTTGTTTCGGAAGAGGTCAAAAAAACCGAACTCGAAAAGAAAGAAAAAATCGTGAAAAAGAAACCTGCGCCTCAAAAGGTGTAGATTTCTTCTAGAAAACAAAGCCCAGTCTTATAAAAAGACTGGGCAATTTTTTTTGGCACATTCGCTACGCTCAACATTGTCACCTCGACCAAAGGGAGAGGTCTCATCCTTACTACGTTCGCTTCGCTCAACACTGTCACCTCGACCGAAGGAAGAGGTCTCATCCTTACTGCGTTCGCTTCGTTCAGTGTAAGTTTTTAAAACTATTTTCCTCCTATCATCTTATCAACAAGTCCATACTTGATGGCATCCTTTGCTGAGAAAAAATTATCTCTATCAGTGTCCTTTTCAATAGTTGTAAATGTTTGTCCTGTGATCTTCGAAAGAAGTTCGTTAAGTTTCTTTTTCGTATTTATAATATTTTCTGCGTGAATCTGTATATCAGAAGCAGTTCCTTCCATACCGCCCCATGGTTGATGAATCATAATTTCTGCGTTTGGAAGCACGAAGCGCTTTCCTTTTTTTCCATTTGCAAGAAGTAGCGATGCCATACTTGCGCAAAATCCTATACAAATAGTCGATACATCGCATTTAATGAGATTCATCGTGTCGAATATAGCAAGTCCGGCACTTACTGATCCGCCTGGGCTTTGAATGTACATTTTTATATCTGATTTTTGATCAAGTGATTCGAGATATAGAAGCTCAGCTATGACAGTGCTCGCGACAACATCATTGATGGGCCCTGTAAGTATAATGATTCGATCCTTAAGAAGGCGAGAGTAAATATCATAAGCACGCTCTCCTTCGTGGGTTTTTTCTATAACTGTTGGTATAAGATTCATACGTTTTTAAATAATGTAAGCGTACTGTATCATAAAAATATTTATGGAGCAAAAAGGCTATTCGACACGCCATTTACCGGTCTCGTCGGATACGAGTTTTCCAGGAATTACAAAACCAGAAGCCATCACATGCCCTCCGCCACCAAGAAACTCAGCGAGCTTTTTCACGTTTCCGCGAGTATTTGTTGTTCGTAAACTGCCTTTGATGGTGCCATTTCCGAGATCTTTTAATACCAAAACTCTTTCCACGCCGTCTATGTTCATAAGAAAATTTGAAAGTCCTGAGGTTTGTTCGCCAAGCTCAAAAGGTATACACAAAAAAGCAGTATTATATTTTTTATTGATCTCTATATTACTAAGTACATCTCCCCAAGCGAGAAGTGTTTCTTGATTTTTGTCCTCAAATATTTTTTTCGTAATGGTATTGTATCGTGCACCTGCTTTTAGTAATTTGGCAGCGCACGCAAGTGTTTCAGCACTCGCGTTTGCATTATTGAAAAATCCTGTATCTGTAATAATTCCGTTCAGTAAGCAAGTCGCAATTCCGGAGGAGACTTCGACTCCTGTTTCATTAAAAATATACGAAACAACTTCGCATGTTGAGCTTTTTTCAGACATGACTATATTAATATTTCCAAACATATCGTTTGTCGCGTGGTGATCAATATTAATAATTGTCGCAACACCTTTCATGGGTGTAATGATTTCTTCAACGCCTGCAAAAGAAAGAGATCCGGAATCGCATACGATAATAGTATCGTATGTTTTTATCGAAACTTCATTTGGAAGTTTGATGCGAGAAAACAAAGGCAGAAAAGAAAAATGTTCGGGAGCAATATCTTTACAAATAATATCAAAAATAACTCCTATTTTATCGCAGTACTGTGCCAGTGCAAGAGCTGATCCGGTCGTGTCCCCGTCTGGGTTTTTGTGCATGATCAAAAGCACGGAGTGTGCCGTGTTTATTGCAGTTAAACATTTTCGAATATCAGTATGAAACATATGCGCGTTCCATCATTTTTTTGCTCGCTTTATTTTTTTTCTTGTTTCAGGCTTGTTTATTTTTGTTATGATTTCCTCGACCACATAAATTTTTGCAGCTTCTTTGTCTATCTCAAACATTAAGTGTGGAAGACGTCTGAGGAAAGATGTTTTTTTTGCGAGAAGATGCGTAATTTTCTTCCAGTCTCTTTTTAGAATCGAAACAACCTCTTCTTCTTTGCTTTTAGGAAGGACACTGATATATACGGTGCCAGATTCCAATCCTCCGCTTATGTCTACTCGTGTTATTGATAGAAGTGCATCAGATGGAATTTCAAGTTCTCGAGCGCACAGTTCCGTGAGTTCGTGATAAAAAAACGAATTTAATTTTTCGACTCGGTCATTCATAATAATTGATATTACTATCTTGTTTCGGGTTTGTCCAGCAAAAAAAGAGCCGACTATGTGATTATATTTACGAAAAAAGACGTTGTTATACGCCTCTTATGTCTCAAGATAATAAAAAATATATGAAACTATAATTTCCTTTTAATTTCTTCTTCTGTAAAAAATTCTATTATGTCTCCTGGAATAATTTTATCAGTGAAAGCAAGTCTGATGCCAGCGTCTGCTCCTTGTGCGACTTCTTTTACCTCTTCTTTTCCTGATCGAAGAGATTCTATCGTACTCCAACCAACACACTCGTTGTTATGAAGTATCTTTCCTTTGCAATTCGCGAACACAATACCATCAAGGACTTGTCCTCCAATAACAACAAATTTCTTTTCTGTTCGAAAGATCTCAAGTACCTTTAGTTTGCCAACTTCTTTGCGTACAATTTCTTTTTCAAGAAGTTTTTCGGCTTCTGTTTTCACATAATCAAGCAACTGATAAATGACATCATATGTTTGACAATCAACTTTCTTTTCTTTTGCGAACAAAGCGACATCTCGGTCTATTTTCACCTTGAAACCAACGACGATCGCATGTGAAGTGTCCGCGGCAATAATATCCGAATCATTTATATTTCCAAGCCCTTGTTTGATAACTCGTATAATATTGTGAGTATCCATTTTTTTAATTGAATCGACAATTGCGCCTACCGATCCGAACACATCTCCTTTTACGATAACCGCTAGTCTTTTTTGATCATCGTCTTTGTTTTCACATTCTTGTTGAGACGATGTTGTTTGCGAGTGTTCCATTGTTCTAAATACTTTCTTTGTGTTTTTTGAATTCTTTTTCCATTCGCGAATTTGTTCATCGTTATTTGTGCTTTCAACAAGTTCCCCGACTGAAGGTATTTCTTTTAAACCAAGAAGTTTAACAGGAGTGGATGGCGTTGCTTCTGTAACTTGTTTTCCGAAAGAATCGATCATTGTTTTTACCTTTCCAAAAACATTCCCCGCTCTTACGAAATCTCCTATTCGAAGAGTTCCTGATTGAACAAGAATTGTAGCCACAGGACCTTCTCCTTTATCAACGTGAGATTCGATAACAGTGCCAAAAGCGCCCTTGTCAGGGTCGGCTAAAAAATTCTCAATATCGGCCACAATAAGCACCGTATCAAGCAGTGTATCAATGTGCTCGTTTTTCTTTGCCGAGATCGGAACACACATTGTTTTTCCTCCCCAATCATCTGGAGTTAGGTTAATTTCAGAGAGTTGAGATTTTATTCTGTCGATATCAGCTCCTGGTTTATCTATTTTGTTTATTGCTACGACGTATGGCAGATTTTCTTTTTGAATAATATTAATCGACTCGAGTGTTTGTGGTTGAATACCATCATCTGCGGACACAACAAGAATCGCTATGTCGGCAATTCTTCCGCCGCGCGATCTCATTGCACGAAATGCCTCGTGTCCAGGTGTATCGAGAAATGTAATTAAACGTCCATTCTTGTGAATTTGATATGCTCCGATACGTTGTGTAATTCCTCCGCTTTCAGTAGCAACTACGTCCGTGCTACGAATCGCATCGAGAAGCGATGTCTTCCCATGATCAACATGTCCCATAATAACTATAACAGGGGGACGAGAGACGCCTTTTTCGAGGTCTTCCATTTTTATGTCGGTGATTCTTTTCGCCGCGGTTTCTTCACGAGTGTCAATTTTCTCCGTGTCTTCTGCGCGAGATACTCCAAATCCGAAATTCTCGGCGATGATTGTCGCGATATCAAAATCAATTTCTTGATTGAGCGATGCCATGACACCATTCATCATGAGTTCTCCTATTACTTTCGCGACTGGTAAATTAAGTGATGTGGCAAAATCGCGTACGGATATTTTTGACGGAATAGAAACATGTTTTTCAAATTCGACAGATTCTCCTTTTCTGCGTTTTTCTTTTCTTATTTCACGTATTTTCGCTTGTTCAACTGCCTCTCGTTGGCGCTTTTCATCGCCTTTGAAAGCCTCCATAATTTTCGGTACGAGCTTGTCATTTACTTTTATCGCTTTTGTTCCAATATGAAAACCAAGCTCCGGAAGTTTTTTGAGGAGAAGTTTGGTTGGAAGATTTAAAATTCTGGCAAGTTCAGTGACATTCATAACACGCTGATTTTATTGTAAAATAAGCCATCTGTCAAGATTGTTGAGTAATAAAAGATAAAAAAGTATGTTGTAATAAAATATCCACATAAAGTCAATAATTTCTCTTGTTTTAGCAATAAATAAATTGACTACAATTTTCTCATGATATACAATTATACGATATATTCTTATATCTTTTTTGAATAACAAAGGAAGGACATGGCGTTGTATCATGCTGATGTTTCTCATTTTTGGGATTTAATCAGAAAACACAGTTCAATACTTATTGTATTACCGAAGAATGCAAATGGAGATGTGGTTGCTTCCGGCCTCGTTTGTTTTTCTATTTGTAAAAAAATCACTCCGAATGTTGATGTCATATGTGATGGGTTTGATGTGCCTCATATGAGTTTTTTATCAGGACATGGAGAAATAAAAAGCGAGCTGCCCGTTGCAAGGAAACTTTCGGTATCAGTGAATACAAAAAACAATGGTCTGAAAAATTTTTATTATGACACAACTTCTGATTCGGTTATTTGTTATTTCGAACCGCGCGATGGGTCGTTTCGTCCGGAAGACGTCGTTGTTGGTACTACTGAATATAAATATGATTTGATTATTACGATTAACACTCCTGAGCTCGGTGATCTTGGAAATGTTTTTACTCGCGCCACAGATCTTTTTTATACGACACCGATTATTAATATTGGAATTACGACAAACAATGCTCATTACGGGCAGCTCGCTCTAGTTGATGCTACAGCAAGCACCATCGCTGAGATTTTTTATGAACTTATTGTAGGAGGATATCCTGAGTTTCTTACCGCGGAAAACGCAACAGGACTTCTGGCAGGAATTATATCAGGAACACGTTCATTCCGTTCGAGCGATGTTACTCCGAGAACAATGGAGTGCGCGAGCGCCTTGGTCACGAAAGGCGCTGATCGAAACGGAATCGTGCATCATCTGTATCGTAATAAGTCTGTAAGTCAGATGAAGCTTTGGGGCAAGGCGCTCGCGCGCATAGCTTATGATATGCCTCGTGGAATTTTGTGGACGCACTTAACAAAGGAGGATATGGAAGCGTCTCACGCTGATCGCAGAGATATAGAGTATGTCGTGTCGGAACTTATAAGCACGGCCCAAGGAGTTCTCGTAACCATTGTCGGTATAGACTCAGGAAAAGAGGAAAAGGAAGTTGTTGTGTACAGCAATAAATCGATTAATATTTTGTCAGCACTCAGAGTATTTAACCCAATCGGAGCTCCAAACCATTGTTCTGTTTTTACAAAAGAAGATATTGAGCAAGCATTGTATTCGATTCTCGAAGAGATTCGTCAAAAACTTCCTGATCTTGGAAATAAATAATTTCAATAAAAAATACCGGCTCTTTGAACCGGTTTTTTGTAAAAATTACATAAATACTTGTGCGTTTGATGCGGGATATTTTTCCCGACGGAGTTCGGAAAATTTTAAAAACAACTTGTCGTCGTCTTTTAATTTGTGCAGTAATTCGTGCCATGTGTTATTATTGCACGCCATGAGTTTTTCAAGCAGATCGTCGATGTTTTCCGGGAGTAGGTGAGGTTTGTAAAAAAAAGGAATCCATAGGAACTTCTTTTTTATCGTTCTATTATGAATTGCTTTTGAAAGACTTAATCCTTGTAGATAAGGACTGCGTTTACCACTGAGCATGATGGCAAGCTCTTCATAAAATGCAAGGCGTGTGTTTTTTATCTCCTTGTTTTTCAAAACAATTTCTTCTATTTTCTTTTTCATCGCCAAACCTCCTTTTTGTGATTGTTTTTTCTAAAACATAATATATTACAAAAACAGTTTTGTCGAGTTTTTTGTATTGTGAATAAAAAAGAGGGGAGTTTTCCCCTCTGTATATTGGTATATTGGTTAATTTTGATAATTATTTTATAGCGGCCGCACGAAATTCGTTTTCGTCTTTTATAATGCCTTCGCGTTTACGTTCCGCGGACATCATTATTTCGTACAATCCTCCTGGAAGTTGAACGTTCATTTTTTTAATCGGAGTTGCTCTGGTGTCGAGTATTGCAATTCCTTTTGGAAACAGAACAAGGTGTTCCATCGCATCCATCCCATTCTTTTTTGGTTTTCTGATCTCTGCGTCTAGGATTTTACATTCATTGATAGAGAAAAATCCTATTGAGTTTTTCCGATCATCGTATACGGTTACAACTCCTTTGTATCCAGACATACCGAACGTCTCCATGAGACAGGGAAGACTGTATGATCTTTTCTCAGATGAAAATTCCTGTTCAATTGTTGGAGGAAGAACAAATGTTTCGTTTTCCTCGCTTACTGATATTGAGTCTGTCCCAAAAATTTCAGGTGGTTCTTCGATGACCATCGTTCCTTCGTCGGAAGGAAATTCTGTCAATCTTGTAAACACCTTGTTAGAGGAGACTTTTTTTAGAAAAGCATAATCATGAAGATAATAAATTTCTTTTTCTCGATCTTCTTCCGAAGCTTTTTCTCTCCAAGGAAAGACAATTCCGTCTCCGAGTTTCATATGGTGCCATTGAAATTTTTTTATCTCAGCGAACACATATTTGTCTTTTTCTTGTCGTACAGTGTGTATCGGATTTGTCCCGATTGATACAATACTCATAGGATAGTCTTCAAAAATTCCGGTAGCGATAAGAATTTGTCTTTTGCTGTAGTGTTTCTTATCGTTAACGGATTCATAACTCCTGTTTATCATAGAAGAAAATCTTTTTTCTTTTATGATTCCATCAATGAATTCGGTTTTAAAGAAAAAATTGTTTTTGTTGAAAAACTCAACAATGGAATAACTTGATTCCAGCCGTTCTTTTTTCTTCAGCATATGAGGACTCAATCCCAGAAACCAGTGTGTGCTTTTACTGTCAAAGAGAATGATTTTTGTTTTGCCGGGAATGGCTTTCGTAGATACTAAACACGGTGTCATAACGCCTTCTCCTTGTTTGTTTTTTGTTTTGTTATTTTCAATCTACTATACATTTAATAATTTATAAAGTCAATATCTGGAAATGGCTTATATATTGGGATAATTTGACACAAGAAGAACATTATAGTATCATTTTTACAAAATAATACATTAAATAACATACATAAAAAACACATAACACGAACTAACATACGGAGGTTTTATGAGTAAGAAAGATTTTCTTTCAAATCATTTTGGAAGAGGAAAAATGAAACGCCGAGGCTCTTCCGTTAAGAATGGTGATAAAGAAGACAAAAGAGTTTTTGTCGTATCGGTCAAACACATGCTTAATACGATACAGGGTTATTTGAAAGTCGGAGCTGAACCAGAGATTCTATATCAGCTTTTTGATGGCCCTAATGGCAAAAAGCAACAAAAAAATTTTAAATTATTTTTTAAAAAGATTGTTCCGAAAACGATTCGTATAAATAATTATACACGTAGTCGTTGGGGTCTTGTTTTTAAACAATATGGAAACCTCATCGGACGAACAAGATAACAAAAGGGGGTACCATGAAGATTGTCATATTGTGTTTTGTTTTGATCTTGTTATTTTTCGGAGAAACGATTATCAATGCGCAAAACAATGACGGTGTCGTTCCGAAATTAATGATATATGAAGCAAACAAAGGAAAAACAATTAAAGAAAAATTACTTGGAAAAAGATTTTCGGTTGTCATAACTATTTCCGGTCGTGCAACGCTCATATTTAATAAAAAAGAAGGTGATCTTATAAAAGCGCCGGTTGAGTATTGGTATGGGGATAGTGATAATAAATTTCTTTCGCGCGGTGTAAATGAAACAGTATTCGGACTTTTGCGTTTTGGTAGTCATGTCATAGAAGATCAGAGTGAAAAGATCAATTATCCTATAAATGAAATACCGAAAGAAGCCAAATATCTAAACATAATTGTTCATTGCGAAGAGTGTGGCGAGAACAAGTATCTCGAATCAAAAATAAAAATAAATTTTAATCAATAATAGTACGTCATATAAAGAAACGCCTTTTTAATAAAAGGCGTTTTTTGTTTTGATCAAAGGTAGGTCAGTCTTTGGCCGATATTCTTTTTGTGCTACACTATATGTAGATTTGATTCTTTATAAACACATATGCCATCGATTTTTACGAGAATTATCAACAAAGAAATACCCGGTCATATTATTCATGAGAATGAGAATTTTTTTTGCATTCTTGATATTCGGCCGGTAAATCCAGGGCATGTTTTGGTTATTCCGAGAAAAGAAGTTGATTATATTTTTGATTTGGATGATGAAGTATATAATGCGTTGTTCGCGTATGCTAAGTCTTTTGCTCCCGCTTTGAAAAAAGCAACAGGTTCCAGTCGAGTTGGAATTGTTGTGGAAGGATTTGGTGTTCCTCATGCGCATATTCATCTTATTCCAATCAATAATCCGCATGAACTTGATCCGCATCGGGCGCACGCCGTCTCAGATGAGGAGCTTGTTTCAATGAAAGAGAAAATAATTTCATGTTTATGAAAAAAATATTTTTTATAACAACTCGTCTAACACTTTTTATCTTTTTCGTTTCATTGTGCATGCCGATTATACACGTATATGCAGAAGAAGCATCGAGTGATAATTATAAAATTCAAACATCATCTATTGGTGGTGGTTTCGATGATTCTGCGTCGGATAATTATAAAGAACAAGGCGGCGTGCGCCCGGTTGCTTCGACAAATACAGATTCATCAAATTATGGAGCCGATGCTGGTTTTGAGAATACAATTACAGCAGATGTAGTCACGCTCACACTTTCCAATCCTTCAACATATTATGATCGATTAAAACTAGTTGTAAACGGAGGAGATAAGGCATCTGATTATAAGTTCGCTGTGGCGATATCTGACGATAATTTTGTCGCTGATACACGCTATGTTCAAGACGATAATACTGTAGGAGCGACTCTTGGTATTGAGGATTTTCGTACATACTCAGGAACAGGAGGGTGGGGAGGTGCTAGTGGCGTAAATATTTTGGGACTTGATTCAGGGACGACGTATTATGTAAAAGCTTCGTCTCGCCAAGGGGCATTCACACAGTCTCGTTTCGGTCCTGTTGTAAACGCCGGTACATCGTCTCCTATTTTAACTCTTGAGATTACTGGAGATACGATTGCATTTGGGTCGTTAAGTACAACCAGTGTTAATACTGCGTCATCGACCACATCGATCGCTGTTACGACAAACGCTCAAAATGGCTATACACTGAAAGTGAATGGCGCAGGAAGTGGATCAAATCCCGGAATGTATAGTTCCGGCACATCGCATTTGATACAGAGCTCAACAACAACACTAGTTGCAGGAACAGAAGGTTATGGTGTTCAAGGAACATCGTCTACGGCCGATGTGGATGCGGTGTATGATAAAACAGGAAATGACGTAGGAATACTTCCTCTTGCGGAAGCTAATTTTTGTACAAACACAGGACCCGTAACGAGCGAATCAACTGTTGTGACTTATAAAGCGGCTATTGGTAATTTAACAGTTGCGGCGTCTGATTATACTGATACAGTTACATATACATTGTACGGATCTTTTTAATATTTAAAGTGTTTTTATAAAAAAAGCTTGGGGTGTTTCCCAAGCTTTTAAAATAAGTTCGTTATTTTTCTGATATAAAATCTTCGATGTCCTTGAATAATTTTTGTTGTTTCATGCCTTCTTCTATTTTGTCTCTTTCGATTGTTTCAAGTAAACGAAGATTGTCTATAATGAATTCAATGGTTTGTTTTTCGGTGTACCGAGCCCATGCTTTTTGCAATCTTATTCCTGTTTGTTCGCACGCAGTAATAATGTTTGCAAAATCTTCTGGGGTTGGTTTTTGTTCATCTTCGGAAGATAGAAATTTGTTTATGTACTCGCTACAATTTTCTTCTACGGCAGGCATAAGAAGATTGTGGTCCATTGTTTTAAATATGAATTCTACAAGCTCCATAATTGGGGCAAGTATTTTTTTGCAGGATTTTCGAACAGATGGACTATGGTTTTTAATTTTTTCCAAATCGTCTTCGTCAATAAAACACGCGGTCCACAAAATTCGTTTGATTGTCTTTTTATGTTTATCTGGCACTTGTTTCATAAGAAACTCCTTTATTTATGTTATTTCAATAATTTGATCGTACATATTTGTCATATATTTTTATCATTTTCGTATAAAATTATCAAGTATAAAAAAGACCTGTTTTTATTGTTTTTATACATTGACGCGAATCAAAAAACACCTTATTATAAGAAAGCTTTGTCTTGAATGAAGACTTGCGCGGCCCGTTCGTCTAGGGGTTAGGACACCAGGTTTTCATCCTGGCAACAGGGGTTCGATTCCCCTACGGGTCACCATTTTTATTCAACACCTTATTTCTGGTGCTTTCCTGCTGAGATAGCTCAGTTGGTAGAGCAAAGGACTGAAAATCCTTGTGTCGCGGGTTCAACTCCCGCTCTCAGCACCAGAAATAAGGTGTTATTTTATTTTGCGGGTTCCTTGCCCCGTCACGTCGCTCGCGAGCGATGTGACCCGCAGACGAATGAAAAAGCAGTATAATGAGCAAGTTCTTTTAATTATAATTCTTCACATTTTTGCTTGTGGTTAGACGAAAAATGCGCTATAGTGCCGATATATTGTAAAAACAAATATGTCCAAACTTACAAAATTGTTTTCATTCAAAAAAGCAACCAATTCCGATGAAGAGGATATGCTTAATTCTTCCGTGTCTTATCCGGATGTTGAGAAAGATCTTCTTGATACTTTTGAGGACGAATATGAAGGCCAGTTGTCCGTTGATGTGTATCATGACGATCAATATGTTTATATAAAATCAACAATAGCCGGAGTGACTTCCGAGGATCTCGATATCGCAATAGAAGGAGATATGGTAACGCTTCGTGGTAAACGCTCGCTTGATCATACAGTTAAAGATAAAAATTATTTGTATCAAGAGTGTTATTGGGGAGCATTTTCTCGTTCAATTCTTTTGCCATTTGATCTAGATTCAACAAGAGCTGAAGCAACGCTTAAAAATGGAATACTAACACTCAAAATTCCAAAAATTAATAAAACACACTCCGTAAACGTTAGAGTGGATAATGATGAAGAATAAATATGCTTCGTGCCCGTATTAGTAAAATAGACGAACACGCTGTGATTATTGAATTTATTGATGGTCAGAGTCTTAAAATTGATAGATCTTTGTTCAAGGAACAAATTAAAGAAGGAGATGAAATTATTATACACATTGGCGCCACGACAGAAGATCTCTCAAAAGCCATTCTAAACACACTTCTTGGAAACCAATGATTCAACGACTTGTCAGATATTTTATCGATGCTCTCATTATAATGTGTGGGTGTCTTGTTGTTGTATCTCTAGTTGTTTTCCTATATATATATCAGTATGAAGGACGTATATTTCCAAATGTTTCGGTCGATGGATATGCCGTTGGTGGCTTGAGCAGTGAGACTGCGGAAAGACTTTTGACTGAAAAAACAGAAGAAGCACTTGCAAAAGGATTTACATATTTAATTGACGGGCATTCTCCTATAAACATTCCATCAAGAATATTAACAGACGATCCAGCGCTTGCTCAGGAAATTGTTGATGTTGATATTCAAAAAACAGTTCTTCTTGCATATGAAACAGGTAGAACAGGCACCATGTGGGAACGTCTAAATCATATGATTTTTCCGATTAAAACAAATTTTATATATTCAATTAATGATAGTTTGTGGCGCATGACAATGGAAGAAAGTCTCGAAACACTTGTTCAAAAAGGAACAGAGCCTGAACTCTTGTGGCACGAAGACGGTTCATATGAAATAACACGGGCTCAAAAAGGAATCGAGTTTGATCTGGACGCGGCTTTAATAGACACTCGTTCAATGGTTTCTTCTTTTTCAATAACACCGATCAACTTGATCAAAAAAAATACTGATCCTCGTTTTTCTGAAAGCGATGCGTCCCCGCTTCTAACTGTTTTTGATGAACTAAAATCAGTACTCCCAGCAATTTCTTTAATATATGAGAAGCAAAAATGGAAGTTCTTTTATAAAGAATATATCAAATGGATAGTTCTGTCTTTTAATGAAGAAACAAAAAAACCGGCTCTAAACATATCGAAAGAAAAGTTATACGAATCTATTAAAGAAATGCGTTCTGTAATTGAGCGTGCTCCACAGGATGCCAAACTTGAAATAAAAGATAATAAGGTTAAGGAGTTTATTCCTTCAAGAAACGGACGAGAAATTGATATGGACAACTTAGTTGAGTCGATCACAGAGTCCTTGTTTAATACTCGTACAAATTCAGTTTCACTTATTGTGAAAGAGGCTTTGCCAAAAATACACACCAAAGATGTTAATACATTAGGTATTACAGAGGTTGTTGGAACTGGTGAATCAAATTTTGCAGGATCACCAGCAAATCGTATTCATAATATAAAAATAGGTGTTCATACGGTTGATGGAACACTTCTTGCTCCGAACGAGGAGTTTTCTCTTATAGCGCTTCTTGGTAGTACGACTGCGGAACAAGGATATTTACCAGAGTTGGTTATAAAAGGAAATAAAACACAGAAAGAATATGGTGGTGGACTATGTCAGATTGGAACAACTGTTTTTCGAGCCGCGCTTTCATCAGGACTCAAAATTCTTGAGCGAAGAAACCACTCGTATAATGTTACTTATTATCTCGAAGATGGGCTTCCGGGGGTTGATGCCACAATATATTATCCGAAACCAGATTTAAGATTTTTAAATGATACAGGTAATTATATATTAATAAGTGGACGTGTTGAGGGAACAAATGTATTTTTTGATTTTTGGGGAACAAAAGATGGGCGAACAGCATATAGAACAACACCGTCTGTATGGGGGTGGACTGACCCAGGCCCAGTTCAATATGTGGAAACAGATGAGTTAAAATTTGGAGAAGAGAAGTGTACAGAGAGGGCTCATAAAGGAGTCAAGGCATCTTTTGATTATGTTGTAAAATATTCTGATGGACACGAAGAAAAAGAAACCTTTTTCAGTAATTATAAAGCATGGCCCGCGATATGCATGAGAGGAAAAGATCCAAATGCACCAACTGTTTCTACAGATGTGATATCTGTTGATGAAAATGGAGAGAACAACAACCCAGGGTTATCAAATACCAATGATTCTTCGGGTGCTTTGTCACAGTAATTTGCACCACCATCCTGAACAATGTCATCCTGAATTTATTTCAGGATCTGTGTATTCCTTTCAGGATCTATATATCTGTTTCAGAATCTTCCTTGATACAATGTGCCTGTGTCATTCTGAACTCGTTTCAGAATCTTCCTTGATACAATGTGCCTGTGTCATTCTGAACTGACCTTGTCATCCTGAATTTATTTCAGGATCTATGTATTCCTTTCAGGATCTATGTACCTGTTTCAGGATCTACTCATATTATCAAAAGTCACACAGCAGATGCTGAAAGGGCGCAGATCCTGAGATGAACTCAGGACTAAAGGTTCAGCATGACAATGTAGTTAAAAATTACACGGTAGATGCTGAAAGGGCGCAGATCCTGAGATGAACTCAGGACTAAAGGTTCAGCATGACAATATTAACACCCCGCACGCTATCGCTTTGCGGAACTTGTCACCTCGACCAACATTGTCGCATCGAGCACGAAAGCGCCTGTCCTGACGGATGTCAGGAAAATGTCTCATCCAATTTGATGCGAGCACTTCGGCTCGCTTCATGATTTATATTTTTATGTTCTCTCGAACAAGTCGCTTATCCTTTTCATCCAAAAATATCTCTACATACCCCGCACGCTATCGCTTTATGGAGCTTGTCACATCGAGCACGAAAGCGCCTGTCCTGACGGATGTCAGGAAGATGTCTCATCCAATTTGATGCGAGCACTTCGGCTCGCTTCAATTTATTGTAAAACAAAAAAACAGCCTGGGAGGTGTGTTGAAGAAAACTTTTCTCTAGCGACATCAAGCCTGAGCCGGATGTACTTAGAGAAAAACTTCCATGCTTGTCGTCAACACACTTCCTAAGCTGCTTTACTTATGAAACACGCACTCATATGTGTGTTGAAGAAAACTTTTCTCTAGCGACATCAAGCCTGAGCCGGATGTACTTAGAGAAAAACTTCCATGCTTGTCGTCAACACACATATAAAAGCACGTATCAGAATTCCTTTTTAACGAGCATGTTTATGTTAGCATCATAAAAAGAAAATGTCAATTTCAAAGAAGATGTTAAAAATAAGAAAAATACGATTTATCGTCTTACCTTAGCCAAATAACTGTTTATTTTAATTTAATTATAATCACATATTATCCACACTTTGTCCATAGTTTATGCACTTTTAATATGATTTTATAAAAAAACATATTTTTTCAAACACTTTGGCGTTTTTTAGGCTTTACAAAGACCGAAATAACGTATATAGTTGCGGTGCAGATGTGTGTTTTTATATAAAAATATACACATAGCATCAGATTAATCAGTAATGATCTTAGTATATGGGTCTTCCGTCAAAACGATATTCAAAACGAAGAACTCGAGCTCGTCGAGGTCATCATGCGCTTGAAACTGTTTCCGTTAACATATGTTCGCAATGCGGAACATCAACACTACCTCATCATGCGTGTTCTGCGTGCGGATACTACAAAAAAGACGTTAAGGTAAACGTCAAAGCGAATCTCAATACCAACAAGTAAATAAATCGTTCATATTTTTGTACGATTATTTTCTGTTTGTTCATTAATGCTTTTTAAAAGCTTTAAAATTAAATAATTGTTCATTCTTTGCACATATGTCAAATAGGCACCTTGCTCGTTCTTTGGTTCTTCAAACTTTGTTTGAGTGTGATTTTAATAATTTTGAAGTAGATGCCCAGATACTTCTTGATCGCAATGTTCGTGAATTTGCGGTCGGATATCGGGATAATGGATTTATTAAAAACCTTCTCAAAGGAGTTTTGGAGCACCGTGTAGAAATTGATTCTTTAATTGCACAGTATGCACCGGCGTGGCCAATCGATCATATATCAAACGTAGATCGAAACGTACTTCGTATTGGTGTATATGAGTTGCGCTATGTTCACGATATTCCACCAAAAGTTGCGATTAATGAAGCGATCGAACTAGCGAAAACATTTGGTTCACCTTCATCGAGTAAATTTGTGAACGGTGTTTTGGGATCTCTTTTGAAAAATATAGAAACAAAAGGTGGAATCGAAATACGTAAAATACTTTCGGACGGAGGAGAGAGACAGATTTCTGCAGGAGGAATGGTTTATCACAAAGATTCAGATGGATATAAATTTGTGCTCATTAAAGACGCGATAGGACGATGGACGTTTCCGAAGGGAAAAATGAACGAGGGCGAAGACTTGGAAGATGCGGCTCAACGCGAAATAGGTGAAGAGGTTGGTTTGAAAAACCTCGTTGTACGTGAAAAATTGGGAACAATTTCGATTATTGTTAATGAACCGAACAAAGCCCCAATACCAAAAACAGTCCATTATTATCTCATTGAGGCAACAGATGTAAAACTCACAATTCCAAAAGAGCCAGAATTACAGGATGCGCGTTGGTTTGATGCCGGTGCGGCACTTGGACTTTTGGGATATGAAAATACAAAAGATATTTTTCGCGATGGTCTAAGAAGACTTGGGTTCAAAGTAGAAACACACCCTGCGGATGAAAATGCGAAACAAAAAGAAGAAAAGATCAGTAGAAAACATTAATGCAACCACATGTATGCAAGATATTATATTACTAGAGAATAACTTAAAAGTTGTTTTCAAAAACAAAGATTTATTGCGCCAAGCACTTGTGCATCGCTCATATATTAATGAGCACCCAGGATTCGAACTCAACCACAATGAGCGTCTCGAATTTTTAGGTGATGCCGTACTCGAACTCGTTATTACCGAATATCTTTATCATAATTATCCGAATTCGGAAGGAGAACTTACAAACTGGAGAGCCGCACTTGTTAATGCAAACATGCTCGCGGAGGTTGCGACAAAACTAGATGTGGAACCACATCTGTATCTCAGTAAAGGCGAGGCCAAGGATTCAAATTCAAAAGCTCGTCAATATATTATGGCTGATGCGATGGAAGCGATTATAGGTGGATTGTATCTCGACCAGGGATATCGTCCGTGTCAGGAATTCATAAAAATGCATATACTTGTACATCTCTCGAATATTCTTGAAGAAAAATCGTATCTTGATCCAAAAAGTTTATTTCAAGAGGCGGCACAAGACAAAATTGGTGTAACACCTTCTTATAAGGTGCTTTCTGAAACAGGTCCAGATCACAAAAAACATTTTATTGTAGGAATATATTTAGCCGATGAACTACTTGCCGAAGGAGAGGGATCGAGCAAGCAAGACGCACAAGTCGAAGCCGCTCGCAAAGGACTTGTTAAGAAAGGGTGGTTATAAGACAAAATTAAAAATCAAAAGCTTGCACTGAGCGAAGCGAATGTGTCAAAAGTCAAAAGTCATGGAGCAAGAAGACTTCTTCCCGACATTCGTCGGGACAGGCTACTTTGTTCGAGGTGACAATTCCCGCAAGACGGGATCCCGCTTTGCGGGGGTTGAGCGAAGCGAGTGTGCAAAAAAGAGGTTTTTGTTAAATCTCTTTTTTGTTTATTAATAACAATCCCCACGTTGGTATAGAAATTTAACAAAATACGTGTTAAAGTATCGGTGTTGTAATTTTTGGCTAATGTATCTACAAAAAATAGAAATTCAAGGATTTAAGTCTTTCGCGAAAAAGACCGTTCTTACGTTCAAAAAAGATATTACAGCAGTGGTTGGACCAAACGGATCCGGTAAGTCTAATATTGCTGATGCGATGCGTTGGGTGCTCGGAGAACAGAGTATGCAGCTTTTGCGTTCGAAAAAGGGAGACGACGTTATTTTTGCTGGATCAGAATCAAAAGGTCGTCTTAATATGGCGGAGGTGTCATTGTATTTAAACAACGAAGACAGATCTTTACAGGATATGGAATACAGCGAGATTGTTCTAACTCGTCGTGTGTTTCGCGGAGGAGAAGGAGAATATTATATTAATAATTCAAAAGTGCGTCTCATCGATGTTATATTGCTACTTGCTCGTGCAAACGTGGGACAAAAGTCGTATGGAATTGTAGGACAAGGAATGATTGATGGAGTTTTGAAATCAAGTTCTTATGACAGACGAGTGTTTTTTGATGAGGCGACAGGTGTGCGAGAATATCAAATCAAACGCGACAAGACCGTAGGTAAACTTGGTTTGACTCGTGACAATCTTGAACAAATTTCATTGACGCTTGCTGAACTTGAACCTCGTATGAAAATGCTTTCGAGACAAGTGAAGCGTTTGGAGGAAAGAGAGATGATTGAAAAAACATTAATAGATCTTCAAACAACATATTATTCAATACTTTGGAATGGCGTTAGTGAACAACTTACTGAAAATTTTGAAGCTTCAATAAAAGCTCAAAACGAGCAAGAATTGATAAAAAAAGACATTGAAACAATAGAGTCTCATTTAAAAGAATTTTCTTTAGAGAAAAAAAGATCAGATATTTTCGATACAATTCAAAACGAGTATCAACGACTTCAAACATCTCGTACACAACTTGCACAGAGCCTTAATATTATTCAGGTAAAACTCGAAAGCGAATACGTTCAGAAAGGTGCTTCTGATCTCGGGTGGCTTGAACGTAGAATACAAGATTTGAAAGAAAGTGTTCGTACGAAAGAATTTGAACACTCTTCTTTTATCTCGCGACTTAAAGAAGCGGAAAACCATCTTTCTGAACTAACAGAAATGAAGGATCAAATATATGCGCAAATTTCAGAGGTAAAACATCATATTTCAATCGCAGAAAGCGCTGTTTCTAATATTGTAACACTTCCGAAAATCAAAGAGAGCGCAGCAAAGGTGAAAGAGTTACAATTTTCTTTTGTGTCTCGAATAGAATCAGCGGAGACACTAGATGAGTTTTTTGTGTTGAGAGACGATGCACGTCTAATATTGGATTCGGTCGAGACGATTTATAAGATGCTTGATGCAGATACATCGCACGAAGATAAGAGGGCGGAACTCAATGGGGTTTTTGAAAAATTAAATCACGAAAAGGATTCGCTTAATGTGAAATTTGCAGATGCACGTGTTGCTGTTGAGGTTTTGCAAAATAAATTTTCTGAGTCTGAAACGGGACTCGCAGAAGCTAGAAGCGCACTCGAGCGTTCAGAAATGGAGCTTAAAGCATCCCAAATTACACCGGAGAATCAGACCGAAGCTATTGCTGGGCTTCAACGTGATCGTGATCATATCACTAAACAAATAGAGGAGATTGATATTCAATTGTTGTCAAAACGTAAGGAAATTGATGAGCTTAATGCAGAAGAAGACAGAAAAAGAGAAAAAATATTTACCCTCCAAGAAGACTTGAAGAATCTTACCAATGAATTTAATAAAGCCGTATCTAATACAAACGAAATAAAAATAGAGGTAGCCAGACTTGAACAACGCAAAGAAGATCTTCTCAGAGAAATAAAGCAAGAGATGTGTTTACCAGAAGAAATGGATTCTTTTAATATTGAAATGAAAGAAACACATCTTTCTGTTGATGAGCTAAAACATCAAATACAAAAAACAAAGGCGCGTTTGCAACATATTGGTGGTATTGATACCGAAGTTACGAAAGAATTCACAGAAGTATCCGAGCGTTATACGTTTTTGAAAACACAGTCAGAAGATCTTAATACATCTCTCGGACACCTTGAGGCCATTGTTCGCGAGCTTGATGTTATAATTGAGAAAAAGTTTAATGAAAACTTCAAACGTATTAATGAAAGTTTTTCTCTTTATTTCCGACAGTTATTTAATGGTGGAAAGGCTCATTTGAAACTTGTTGAAATTGAGGAAAAGAAAGAAGAAGAAATTGTTGTTGGCGAGGAGGCTGAGAGCGCCGCATCAACGGGAGATGAGGAGCAAACAGAAGAGAAAAAGTCTTTAGTTGAAAAAGAATCGAAGCTTTCTCGTATGGGCATCGAGATTGTGGCGACGCCTCCTGGAAAAAAGATCATGAACATATCAGTTCTTTCAGGGGGTGAGAAGACGATGACTTCTATCGCGCTTATTTGTGCTATTATAGCCACAAATCCACCGCCATTTGTTATACTTGATGAGGTTGATGCGGCGCTCGATGAGGCGAATTCAGATCGTTTTTCTGATATTCTTCAGCACCTAGTTTCAAACACACAATTTATTTGTATTACACATAATAGAGCTGTGATGCACGCGGCAAGTTCTCTGTACGGAGTTACAATGGGTACGGATGGAACATCTCAACTTATCTCTCTCGCACTTCGCGACGCAGAGAAGATGGCGGAATAATATGAAAAAAAAGATAGGAATATTTTTTGGTGGAATGAGTAATGAGTTTGACGTTTCTTTATCGTCTGCTCAGAATGTTTATAAAAACATTGATAAAAACAAATATATTCCAATTTGTGTTTTTTGGGACAAAAAAGGAGGTTTTTTTATAGTAAAATCGATTGATAAATATAAGGACATAAGTGAAAGAAAAGAAATAACACCAAGTAATTTCAAAAAATATTTTGATATCGCATTTCCTGTAACACATGGAAAATATGGAGAAGATGGAATTTTGCAATCATTGTTTGAAATTCAAAAGATTCCGTATTGTGGTTGTCGTGTTTTAAGTTCCGCATTATGTATGGATAAGGGCGTTTTTAAAGCTCATCTTTTAGGACATCTTGTTCCACAAACAAAATTTAAAATAATTGATTTTATTCGAAATTCAAAAAGCGAAATCACCGGAATTCTAAAAGAAATTAAAAACAGTTTTTCATTTCCTTTGTATGTCAAACCAGCAAATTCTGGTTCTTCAGTTGGAATTACAAAAATCAGTAATTTTTCGAAAATTAATTACGCTATACACGAAGCTTATCAACATGATTCAAAGATTATAATAGAAGAAGGTCTTGTCGGTCATAGAGAGCTTGAGGTTGCTGTTCTTGGAAACAATGATTTGGTTATTTCTTGTCCGGGAGAATTGATTCTTACGAAAGAGTTTTATGATTATGATGACAAATATAAAAAAGGAATGACTAAGACACAGATTCCTGCGCAAATAACGAAAAAACAGGAGAAAGAAATAAGGGATTTAGCCAGTCGTGTATATAAGCTTTGTGATTGTACTGGATTTGCCAGGATAGATTTTTTTCTTAAAAATAACAATGTATATATAAATGAAATCAATACGCTTCCCGGCTTTACCAATATATCAATGTATCCGATGCTTATGGAAGCAGAAGGAGTTTCTTATAAAAAACTTATTTCTCGTATTATAAAATTGGCGGAATAAGAAATGATTTTTTTGGAAAATAAAAAATCCGCCGAGACTTTGTTCTCGGCGGTTTGAATTTTCTTTATTCTTGCCCCGATAGATAATTCTATCAGGGCGAGTGTTAAAGTTAATAAACTTTTTTGTTGTTTTGCGAAGTGTTTTTACTTCACGAACAACATTTTTTTGTTAATTATGGTGTTTCCGGTTTGTAAGCGGTATAAGTATATTCCGCTTGAAACCTCTTTTCCTGAGTTATCTTTACCATCCCACGTTACCGAGTGAAATCCTGCCATTTTAGCAGAATTGTTCACAAGAGTTCGTACTTCCTGACCAAGCGTGTTATATACTTTGACGCTTACAACACCGGAGATCGGAAGTTCATAACTGATGGTTGTGGTCGGATTGAACGGGTTCGGATAGTTCTGATTGAGACGGATTACTTTCGGTGTAACACCTTCTTTAATATCAGTTGACCCACCGTACGAAATAGTTGCTCCATAAAGAGGAAGATCGTCTGATATATCAAGAACAACTGTTGTTGAATTATCGTATGCCGAAACATATGATCCGATTATACCACCTTGTATCCAAGGGAATGGTCCGGGTTCACCAGGAATCTGAGTTGTAAGATTAACCTGAGAAGTAACAGGAACGCCATTTCCGTTCATTTTGACGTTCGATGTGTTCGCATAAACCCGAAACTCCTTCGATTGTCCTTGGGTGATCGTAATCGGACCAACAAGTTCGAACTCAATCTTGTTATCAACTATATAATAAGAGATAACAGAAGGAACAACTACATCGTTCGCATCTTTTAATACAAGGCTATTCACCTTGCACCCACTTTGATCGTCGTTCGAACAAATGGCGCCAACAGTGTATGGCGAAAACGGATTATTATCTCCGTTTACCACAACCTTGATTTTAGAAATCGTCAGATCGCGTTGCCATCTGGCTTGTACGTTGAACCTCCCGATCATCTGATTAGCCTGAGGAGGCAGTGTAGTGTTTGTCATCGCATTTGATAATCCGATTTCAACATCGTCACACCTGAAAGGTCGTGGCGCAATACGAGGATACAAATAGAGAGATCCGGGTGTGTTACTGGTATTCTTCGTTATATTAATTACCAATATGTTTACACTCGGCGTAGTTCCACCAAGTCCGACATCGTCGCCAATTAAGCGATTAATACAAATACCTGAAAGTCCTTGTCCTATAGCAACAGGAACTTTTACGATTGCAAACCCAGCTCCTTTTACCAAACCATTTCCGTCATATACATACACTATATCCCCTACGTCGTAATTGACATTAGCGGTTGTGCTTGTCGCATCTGCATAACCAAGTCTTGAAATTCTATTAGTCGAATCCCAAAGAGTTGTAACGCCATTTAACACAACATTACCACTAGTGAAATTATCTGTATTTGTTGTAAATCCGAATGTCGGATATGTCGTTCCGCTTAAAGCGTCTGATGAATAAACAAATTCATAAAACACAGAAGACTGAGTTCCATTGGGAGCAAAGTTATCTGCATTAACAGGTGTCATCGATGCTTTTATCGGTAAAACCGATTCAATACCAATGGCGTCGGCTGACATAATAAACGGAGCGAGATATCGTGTGGATTCGGAATTTGTAGCGAGTGCTTGAATTGCCGAAATATCGACTTTTAAGGTCAATATTTTTGATGATCCTTTTGAGATGGCTATATTCATACTGTCAAAGACAGCGTAATACTCGCTTGTTGCCGGATCGAGCGTGAGAGGCTGTTCACCAATCTTCGTAGCCCCGTCATATAAATATACACGGGTAACATTGGTTGAGAAACCAAGTCCGCCTACAACAATCTTCGTCAATTCAATATTTTCTACGATGTTTGCTGAAAATTTCATATCAGCAATTGTCGCATACGTCTCACTTGCCACAAGAATCTGACTAGCTGGTCCTGATGTATGATCGATACTCGCTGTGAGCTGACCGGGTTCTACACTTATCATCATCTGTTGCAAATCAGTCAGGCATTCCGTTTGGTACGGATTACCAGAGCTGATTATTGTTCCAGTGACAGTTTCGTCCCCTAATTGCAAGACAGATTCAGAAACACCACTGACAGCAATGTTTCCAATTATTCTGATGCGAACACTATCGTTCGCTGGTACGAGCAGTCCTAATCCTGAAAAAACTGGTGATGTGGAAGGAGTTGATATCGTTGGTCCGACTTGCGACCAAACAGAACCCGTCCACTTATATAAACGTACGTTGGAAATTTTGTTTCCAGCGAATGCGTTTATATTTCCGACACTGTAGGGAAAGGTGTTCGTAGTTCCTGTTCCGATCGTAATGCTTTCAACAGCAATACTATCGGCGTTCGCACGAACGAAAAATTGTCCGAGAGCGGCAGATACCGAACCGGCAACGATATTGTTATTTCCTAAGGAAACATCTTTCGTTATCGATACTGTCTGACCGAAACTCTTTGTCTTATAAGCTCCGACTAACAGAGCAAACAAAACAATCATTCCAATTGTTTTTAATGTACGAGTTAACATAGTAACCTCCTGTGCTTTTGGCACGTTTTAAGTTTTTGACACCGCACAACTAAAGCGATGTCTGTTTTTAAATACTGTTAATTATTTTCTTTATTCCTGTCCCGATGAAGTTATCCATCAGGACGGGTTTAAAAAATGTAATTTACTTCCGCCTCATAAAATTCTATGCCTTGTTTTCGTTTATTGTTTTCACACCAACTTCTCGATTAGTGTGTGTTATTTAAATTACTTTTAAATCTTATAATGATATACTATTTGGTTGGATTTGTCAAGCCCTAGTTGTGTTTAAGTTAAAAAAATCTTGTAAACAGAGGTTTTTAGATAGATAAGAGCGTTTTTTCTAAATAATCAATATTTTTCAGTCTTTATATACTATTATATACGATTATACGATACGGAAGGTTGTTTCGTAACATGTAGATGGCTTATTATTGACAAAACTCATTTCACTCTCTATTATTCCTCTGTCTTTAATTAATTTTTAGGCTAGTTTAACTAAATTTAGGTATGGTAGTTATAAGAATGACAAGAGTTGGTCGCCGTAAGAAACCAACATATAGAATAATCGTCCAGGATAAAGCAAAAGATCCATGGGGAGATTATATTGAGATTGTAGGAAATTATGATCCTCGAACAAAACAAGTTGTTTTGAAAACAGAAAGAATTCAAGAGTGGATTAGGAAAGGCGCCCAACCTTCGGATTCGATGCATAATATGCTCGTTAATCAAGGAATTATAAAAGGAGAGAAGAAGAATGTAATTACAATGACAACCCGTCGCAAGAATCTCATCGTTGAAGAAAAGAAGAAAGCTGAAGAAGCGGAACAAGCGAAAAAAGAAGCGGCAATTGCTGCAAAAGAAGCTGAGGAACAAGCAAAGCGCGATGCTGAAGTAGCTAAGAAGGAGGCAGAAGAAAAAGCAAAATCCGATGCAGAAGCTGCTCGCGTAGCTGAGGAAGCAAAGACAGAAGAACAAGTTGTTGTTGAAGAAAAAACCCAAGAACAACCTGTTGCTGAAACACCTTCAGTTGTAGAAGAACCTATCGTTGAAGAAAAAGCTTCAGAGGAACAAACACCAGAACAATCAAAAGAAGAAACTCCTAAAGAAGAAGAGAAACCGGAATAAGAAGAGGATATTTTTTAAAAACAGAGGAACAAATTCAGTGTCTCTCTGTTTTTAAATAAAAAAATTATAGATTATTTACCCATATACTAATTTATAAGGTTTGTTTTTACATAAATTATTTAAATAATTAGCTTATTTCATAGTTTTGTGTATAATCGATCAGGAGTTTTATTGTCTTTAAGGCTCCGTATAATCAGTAACAAAAAAATATGACAGAAGAACAGAATACACAGAATCCTGTAACCGCAGGAAACGTAGCCGAAGAAAAAGTACAAACCAACGTAGAAGCTGGTCATGAGACCACAGAAACAGAAACAACTGAAATGAGTGCACAACCAGTTGTTGAAGGAGCTTCTTCTGAGGAACAAACACCAGAACAACCAAAAGAATAATAGAGACCAAAACAAGAATCTAATATTTAAGAAAACAGAGAAACATTTTTAATGAATCTCTGTTTTTTGTTTATATAATTTGTTAATTTTTAACAAAATGATAAACTTACACCACTTAGTGGCAGATAAATATTTTTAAAAAACAGTTATGTCATTTGTTAAGAAGAATTTATTATTAGTTGTTGGTCTTTTAATTTTGGTTATTTTTTTTATAGCTTTTATTTCCACTCGTCAAAATTCACAAGAAGTTCGAATCGGATTCATAGGTTCTCTTACGGGTGTAGATCCTGATTATGGAGAAGCAATGAAAGGGGGCGTAGAAATTGCTGTAGAAAAAATCAACAGTGAGGGTGGTGTAAATGGTAAACAATTAAAAGTAATATACGAAGATGGAAAATGCATCGATTCTAAACTCTCGGTCAGTGCAGCTCAAAAACTAATCAATATTGATAATGTAAAAATAATTATTGGTGGTGGTTGTAGTAGTGAAATTTCTTCAATTGTGCCGATTGTAGATGAAAACAAGGTGTTAGTATTATCTTCTGGTGCGTCGAGCCCTGATATTACTGGTGCAAGTGATTTTGTTTTTAGAAATGCGGCAAGCGATTCTGTTACTGGTAAAGAGCTTGCTCGTTACGTCTTAAATAATAGTTATAAGAAAATTGCCGTTATTTCCGAACCAACAGATTATTCTAGGGGTTTTAAGAACTCTTTCATTAGAGAGTTTTCTAATTTAAATGGCACTGTTGTTTTTGATGAGGAAATACCACTTAATTCTTTTGATTACCGTTCTGTTATTACCAAACTTAAATCCCTAGAGATTGATGCCATTTTTGTTAATCCTAATACACCAAAAATTGCTGGTCTTTTTGTAAAACAGGCAGGGGAACTTGATTTAAAAAAACAGATATTTTTAGCATATCATTTAACTCCTGCTTTTTTAGAGGCGGCTGGTAATTTTTCGGATGGAGTCATTGCTATTAATCTGCCGTTCCCCAATAATCCTTTGGCAAAAGAAGTTCTTTCTCATTTTGAAAAAAAATATGGCCATCAGACCGTATATCCATATAATACAGTTGCTGCATATGATGCAGTGAATATTATATATGAAGGAATTAAAAAAAATGGTCTAAATACGGATAAATTAAAAGATTATATAGCTAGTTTAAAAGCTTATAATGGTGGATTAGGGCAATATGGTTTTAATTCAGATGGAGATATCTCTGGTTTGACCTACCGGTTTCAAAAAGTAATTAATGGTGAGTTTATATTGTTGAATGATTGATAGTTTTTTCTTTTAAAAACAGAGAAGCATTTCCAAATGAATCTCTGTTTTTTGTTGTAAAAAAACACTTGTTGATTACTTGTTGATATTCAGATTCTTGACACTTGACGTATTTCATTATTTAGTGTATAATTGACTTGGAGTTTTATTTTTTTAAGGCTCCGTATACTAAACAGATAAGATCAAAAAAGCATATGGCATTGGAAGTAGATCAAAAATACGTGGAGGATATTATTAAGCCTCTAGTTGATAATCCGAATGACGTAAAGACCGAACGCACAGTTGATGAGCGAGGTGTTCTTATCACGTTGCATTTGAACCAGGCTGATATGGGTCAGATTATCGGTCGTATGGGTCGAACAGCACGTGCGATCAGAACACTTGCACGTGTGTTTGGTGCACGCCATAATGCTCGTGTAAACCTGAAAATATACGAGCCGAACAAGCCTGACGGTGGTCAGATTGTCGGTGATGATGAAGAATAAAAAACTTAATCATTACAAAAACACCTTTCGTTTATCGAAGGGTGTTTTTTTGTTTTTCAATATCCTTTTTGTCAGATTAAAAAACAATTATTGTGAATCGCGATATTTTTTGTATAGGAAATACAAGAAGTATATATGAAGTGGAAGAAGCAGTGTATTTATAAATGTGTCAAAAATATCAATATATAGATCAATATCAGGATCATTACCAATAATTGATACAAATATAAACGCAATAATTGAAATACTTGTTGCAATAATAAGAACAAACGCAGTCAAATCAAGAAACAGTTCCCATAGACGATGTTGTGTCATTGCAACACTTCGTGTGACATGAACCATGCAAGAAGATGGTTGTTTTCCGGCAATTGCATCAATACTGGCAAAAAATGTTTTGAGTCCGTAGTATGCTGATGAAATACAAACAAGTATGAACCCGGATGTAAAAAGAAGTTGAACCAATGGCATTGTCGGAGCGGTAGAGGCGGTAAATCCATAAGCATAAGCAAGAATCATTGCCAAAGATCCGGCAATAAGATATGGCCAAGCCATGGTCGCTACATACCAAATACTCATAAATATTGTTCCTATGAATTTTGGAATAATAAAAAGAGCGTTACGAATAAGTACACAAAAACACTCCTCTCGTGTCGCGTTGCTGTCCTCTTTTTTCTCATTACCTGTGAAAACGAGCAACGAGAGAGAAAAAATTAAATAAAGAATTGTCATTATAACGATAACGAATATTGTTTGTTCGATTCCTTTTGGGGTGTTTGTGCCACCATTCATAATATATTGAGTAAATGTCTTTGAAGAAAGAATGGCAAGAACACCTCCAAAGAAAAAACTTATTTTCGGATATTCAAATATCAGCTCCAATGATCTTTTTATTAATATCAATACGTGTGGAAGAGGTTTCATAATTGTTTTTATTATTGTACCTATATTATACAATTTTTCTTTTTAAATTGCGAATTAGTTGTGTGGGTGACAATGTCTCGTTTTTTTTATACCATTAGTATATGAAAAAGAAATCTTTGCGGTTCGATATAGTTACGTTGTTCCCTCATTCACTTGATTCATATATAAACGAGTCTATTCTAGGGCGCGCGCGGAAAGAGAAGAAAATACAGTTATATTTTCATGATATGCGCGAATTTGGGAAAGGACGATATAGACATGTTGATGACACTCCATATGGCGGCGGTGCTGGAATGATCATCTCTTTCGACGTGATATACAAAACACTCAAAAAGCTTCGTCCATATGGATCACAAGCTTGGAAAAAATTTCATAAGATGGAAAAATCTCTACGGACAGAAAAGTCCGCGCGCGCCCTCATGAGGACGGGTATCTTCCTTCTTGCTGCGAACGGTGATTCTTTTAATCAAAAAACAGCTTGTCATTTTGTGAAAAAATATGATCGGATTATTTTGATTTGCGGAAGATATGAAGGAGTCGATCATCGAATTTATGAGTGTATTGATGGTGCGATTCGTATTGGTGATTATGTTATGACAGGAGGAGAGCTTGGCGCCGCCGTTATTGTTGATGTGATGGCACGGCTTGTTCCCGGGGTGCTAGGAGAGAAGTGTTCTCTTGATGAAGAGTCGCATGGTGTCGAAGGTTATCTCGAATATCCGCAGTATACGAAGCCGGCTGAGATTAAAATAGGAAATAAAAAATTATCAGTACCTGATGTGCTTCTTTCTGGCGATCATGCAAAGATAAAAAAATGGAGAGAAGAAAATAGAAAAAATAAAGAAACGGTCATTTTTGACGCAAATAGAGATAATAAAGGCAATGGAATAAAAGCAAAAACACTCGTTCGTTTGATTAAGAAGATCGATTGATAAATGACGTGAGGGATAGAACAATTACTTTTAAAAATATTATTTTGATTGTAATAAAAAACATCCTGAGTTTATCGAAGGATGTTTATTTATTAAATTGTTTATTCTGGAATAAAAGGACCTAATGCGCTAAGACCATTGTCTTGAACGAATCCGGTTTGATGGTATATTTCTTTTCCAAGAAGATTCGCAACTTCTTGACATAGTTTTTTTGTGTCTTGTTCGCATGTATTATGCCACATATCTTGCGTGTTGAACGTGTCTTTTCCAAGAATAGAACAAACATTTGAAATTGATAATTCAATTGGTTTTTTATCGTCGCCTGTTAAAAACAAAAATATTTTACTTGCATTTTTAACTGGCATTATCCTTGGGTTTCTTGATGTGACTTTTACGAACAATAGTCCGTCCGCATGTTTTACTGCTTTTTTTACTTTTTCTGAAATAACACAATCTTGTTCAGGCAAAATATCATTCATAAGACCTCCTTTTTATTTGTTATAAGTATTTTAAGTTTTTATTTTTTATTTATAATACGGTATTTGTTTTAAAAAAAACAGTCAATATGAAAAAAATTGCTTATTTATAAGCTGTTTTACTGTGCACAAAGTGTCGATTACCCATCTATACTATTGACTAGAAGCTTATTTTTGCTAAAATCACACACGACTTCGTAAGAGGTCAATTTGGTACGTTGACAGCAGAATATAATAACCAGACCGTCAATATCTTGGTTTGAGATATTACGGTCCCAATTCCTTTATAAACCAAAATTTGATATCTTTCGCGATTTTTTTCGCGGCAGATGTTTTGTAACTAAGAGTTTGATCCTGGCTCAGGATGAACGCTGGCGGTATGTTTAAGGCATGCAAGTCGAGGGATCCAATTATTTACTTAGTTGGAGACCGGCAAACGGGGGAGTAACACATTGGTAACCTACCTTTCACTTGGGAATAGCTCGCCGAAAGGCGAATTAATACCCAATAGACCTGTCCACTTCGGTGTGACGTGGTAAAGCTACGGCGGTGAAAGAGGGGCCTATGTCTTATCAGCTAGTTGGTAGGGTAATAGCCTACCAAGGCGATGACGAGTATCGGGTGTGAGAGCATGACCCGACCCACTGGGACTGAGACACTGCCCAGACACCTACGGGTGGCTGCAGTCAAGAATCTTCCACAATGGACGAAAGTCTGATGGAGCAATACCGCGTGAAGGATGAAGTCTTTCGGGATGTAAACTTCTTTTATTAGAGACAAACTTTGATGGTACCTAATGAATAAGTGGCTGCTAACTTCGTGCCAGCAGCAGCGGTAATACGAAGGCCACAAGCGTTATCCGGAATTATTGGGCGTAAAGGGTCCGCAGGTTGTTCGGTAAGTCAGTTGTTAAATATATGGGCTTAACCCATATGCCGCGATTGATACTGCCGGACTAGAGGGTGGATGAGGTACGCGGAATGGCTGGTGTAGTAGTAAAATGCGTTAATATCAGCTAGAACACCAAAAGCGAAGGCAGCGTACTAGGACACTCCTGACACTCAGGGACGAAAGCGTGGGTAGCGAATGGGATTAGATACCCCAGTAGTCCACGCCCTAAACGATGGATGCTAGGTATTGGAGGATTCGACCCCTTCAGTGCCGTTTAACGAAGTTAACACCTTAAGCATCCCGCCTGGGAAGTACGATCGCAAGATTAAAACTCAAAGGAATTGACGGGAGCCCGCACAAGCGGTGGAGCACGTGGTTTAATTCGATGGTAAGCGAAGAACCTTTACCAGGGTTTGACATGCTAGCTGCACGCTTTGAGAAATCAGAGCAGCTCTTGAAGGTGCTAGCACAGGTGCTGCATGGTTGTCGTCAGCTCGTGTCGTGAGATGTTGGGTTAAGTCCTCTAACGAGCGCAACCCTTATCCTATGTTTACATATCCATGGGAGACTGCCTGGGTTTAACCAGGAGGAAGGTGGGGATGACGTCAAATCAGCATGGCCCTTATATCCTGGGCGACACACATGCTACAATGGCCGGTACAAAGGGTAGCCAACCCGCGAGGGGGAGCCAATCCTATTAAAACCGGTCTCAGTTCGGATTGAAGTCTGCAACTCGACTTCATGAAGCTGGAATCGCTAGTAAACGTGGATCAGCCACGCCACGTTGAATACGTTCTCGGGCTTTGTACACACCGCCCGTCAAGCCAAGGGAGTCGGTAATACCCGAAGTCTCCGTTTATACGGGGCCGAAGGTAGGATCGGTGACAGGGGCTAAGTCGTAACAAGGCATTCCTAGCGGAAGCTGGGGATGGATCATATCCTTTCTAGGGATATATGGTGTGAAAGCAAACTTGCTTTTACGAAGCAGGTCGAGATTGTCCGCTCTGTACAGACGGATGATCGGAAGTGGGACAGTAGTCTGGTTATTATATTCTGTTGTTAAAAAAATGTTAGATTTTGCGAAATCTAACATTTTTTATTTTGTATGAGTTTTTAATTTTTTGCTTGTGAATTATCGAAATCTGGCGTTTTTTGTTTCTAAAAATGTTTTATTGGTTGTATATGGAGATTATAAAATCAAAATAATCTCGACAAAAGTATAAAATTAGATATAATAATAACACTATACGTGAACGGTATCTTTCTTTATGGAAGGTGTCGTTTTTTATTAAAAACGCGTTTGTCTCAAATATTTCAAGTAATATAAAACAGTTCAAAGTCCATAGTATTGAAAAAGATAAAAAAATATATTATCATTGAGCAGTATTTTGTAATATTCGGGTTACCAAGCCATTGATGTTTTTTTCAAGGTTCAATACTATTTATTTAGAATATATTTTTCACGGGCGTATAGCTCCCTGCACGACTCACTTCGTTCGTCTGCAGGGCGGGTTACCAAACTATTGATGTTTAATCAAATAGTATATAGTATTAGACTTATAAAATATTTTTCACGGGCGTATAGCTCAGCTGGTTAGAGCGCAACACTGATAATGTTGAGGTCCCAAGTTCGATTCTTGGTACGCCCACCACTCGTTCGTCGCTTCGCTTCTCACTCGTGGCGGGGCCACTGAAATCCACCAATTCACTCTTCGCGCTACGGATGGCAGACTATCTTTTGTTTTTCATTTTGTTATGTAAACACAACTCAGTTTTTAAGAGTTGTTTTTTATTTGCAAAAAAGGTGTTTTTTTCGTATTATCATTATAATCATATGAAAAAAATATTTTTATTCTCGTTTCTTTCCGTGTTTCTTGCGTCGTGCTCTCTTTTTAATACGGATAAACCAGTTGATACGAACACCGATCCAAAACCTATTGATGAGAGTTTGAAAAAAGTTTCATGCACGAGTGATCAGTTGTATACGAGCGCTGATTTTAAGTTTTCAATTAACAAGTGTGGTTCACGAGTTTCAGAAAGCAATGGAAAAGACCGTATATTTTTCTTTTTTGAAGGATTTGAGGGACAGCATAGACCGCTTATGATATATGCGCACCATATGAAACTCGATGATTACAAAAAATATTATGAATCTCAAGGAAAACAGGAAGATGGATCTGTTATTTCCAAAATTTTGAGCGAGAAGAAAACAACAATAGCAGGACATGTCGCATATCAGTTTTTGGGTACTGCAGGAGGAACGGAGAACAAACTTGATATTTATTTGGTTATTGGATCAAATTATAATTACGAAATTTATTTCGATGCATCTGATGATGCGCATATGAAGATGTTAGAAACTCTTCAGATACAATAATTACAAAACAATATTTTAAGGAATACATTGTGTTGTGTGTTCCTTTTTTGTTTTCTAATGTTTTGATATACTTAGTGTATGAAATATCTTGTTTTCATTATTGTTTTTCCTGTGTTTTTTTTGTATGGAAACTATACGAAGGCGACCAATGTAGTTATTCCAACAAAGCCATCTGAACAAAAAGAAAAAGTCATTTCCAAGCCGAAAAACCTACCGGTTCCTTTTACTGTACAAGCGCCAAAAGGAGACTGGTCAGCCCCATGGCATGAGGCGTGTGAGGAGGCGACTCTTGTCATGGTGGAACATTTTTATACTGGGAACGCACTTGATGTGGATACGGCGGCGCGTGATATTCTTTCAATTGTTGATATACAAAAAAATGTTCTAGGATATTATGAGGATACCGATGCAAAAGATATAGATATGCTCGCAAGCAATTTTTTCTCTTTCGAGACGATTATAAAAGAAAAGCCTACGCTTGATGATATAAAAAAAGAAATTGACGAAGGTCGACCAGTTATAGCGCTAGCGCATGGCAAGGATCTCAAAAACCCAAACTTTCGAAACGGAGGACCGGATTATCATGTGTTCGTCATTTCAGGATATGATGACACAAAACAGGAGTTTATTACACAGGAACCTGGCACGCGCCGCGGTAAGAATTATGTATATTCATACACTGTGATTATGAATTCTCTTCGTAATTATGTGCATCCGAAAAAGACAAAGACAGGAAGTCCGGTTGTGCTGTTTACAACAAACAAACTTTCGAAATCCGTAGATACAGATGGCGATAAGGATGGTTTAACAAAAAAAGAAGAGCTGAAACACAAAACAAACTTATTTGTTGCAGATACGGATAACGATGGATATTCGGATGGTGCTGAGATTGCAAGTGGATATAATCCTATCGTTAACGAACGATCCATACAAAGCGGTATGCTTGTTCGTAACACGGAGACAAAGCGAATATATATGATAGAAAAAGATGTTTTACGATACATTCCTTCGCCGGAGGTGCTTAAAAAATATCAATCCGGTCCGATTAAAAACATTTCTCCTCGAACATTAGAACGATATGAAGTTGGTCCAATTCTTGATTAAAAATTTATTTGTATGCGGGTTGTTGTGTATATTACCTGTGTTTTGTTTTGCTCAAGAAGATGTTGTTTCAATAGATTCTGATGGCGATACGATATCCGATCAAATAGAGTTAACTGTTTATGGAACGAATCCGAATCAGAAAGACACGGATTGTGACGGATATGATGATAATGTGGAAATTGCCAGTGGATACAGTCCACATAGCGCCGGAAAGCGTCTTGATGAAACTGATTTTGATGGTGACGGGCTTTCGGATGCGATGGAACTCAAAAACAAATTATCAATGATTAATCGGGATACGGATGGCGACGGACATTATGATAAGACAGAAATTGATAATGGATACGATCCGCGAATCAAAGGTGAAATAAAACTCGAAAAACAAATTATTATAAATACAGATAAACAAACACTCACTTATTTTCTCAGTGATATAGAAGTTGGTTCTTTTTATGTATCAACAGGGAAACCGGATCAGAAAACACCAAAGGGAGAATTCTCCGTTCGCAACAAGATTACGAAAGCGTGGTCGCGAGTCGGAAAAGTATGGATGCCATGGTGGATGGATTTTTCAAATGGAAAATATGGAATTCACGGAAGAACAATCAAGCCAACCGGTGTTTTGGGTATTAATATTGTTGGAGAACCGCGCACAAATGGCTGTGTTCGTGTTCCAGATGGAGAAATAGAAAAACTCTATGCGTGGGCCGATGTTGGAACGAAGGTCGTGGTGAAGGGAAGCAAATAGGAAATTACGAATTACGAATTACGAGAGGAGAGAATTACGAGAAGAAATAATAATTACGAATTACGAATTACGAATTACGAGAAGAAAACAATTGTTTTTTTGTGGTTTATGATAAAATATAGATATAAGTAATAATTTAAAAATATTATGTTTGAACATATTAATCATTTCTGTATTCCTGTACACAATATGGAAAAAGCACTCGTTTTTTATAGAGATATACTAGGCTTAAAACAGCTTTATAATACAAAGGTATGGTCCGAACTGACGTGTGCAAATGGAATTAATATTGCTTTGATGAAGATAAAAAACAATAATAACAAAAGTCATGCTGGAATTGGTTTTTCTGTTCGTAATATAAAAAAAGCAACAGAAATACTTGAATCAAAAAATGTAAAAATTATAGAACGATGTAAAAAACAAAAAAGTTTCTTAATAACTAAATTTATTGATTCCGAAGGTAATGTTTTATGGATGACGGAAATAATAAATAAAAAATAATTTATACTAATTAAAAAACACCAAGCTATTTCGCGAGGTGTTTTTTTGTTTTGTGAAATTTTTCAAACCCATTCTTTTAATGGGATTGAGTTTTTTATTCTGTAGATGATAGGAGGAATTGATATTGCAATTCCGGCAAGTGTCATATATCCCGGAACAAGATATTCAACCCAATCGTTTCCAAGTATAAATATAGAAAGACCATATCCTACTCCGAATATAAACCAAACGAAAGGACGTTCTTTATCTGGTTTTTTAATAACAAACAAAAAAGTAGGGATACCAGCCGCTATATCAGCAACAAGTGCCAGTATTAGTGAAAAAACAGCAAGTGATGGATTGTTTTGAAATATGAACCACAACACAATTGAAATGATTCCAATAATACCGGATATTTTTTCATACAGATATAATGGTTCGCGATGCCATCTGATCGCGACCATGATTGCAATTATAGTTGGATTTATCGTGTTAAAAACAAGTGGCCACGGATTATTTTCAAATGTTTTTGCAGCGATAGAATTTAATAACAAAGATATTCCGATTATCGACCATATCGACCACGATACGATGTTTGGCTCAATTTTTTTCTGATATGTGCGGATTACATAAGGAATTATACTTGCGCAGACAATAATTCCTGATATGAGACTAATCATGAATCCTCCTTTTCACCTAAAAATAGGTGAGTGTTTTTTTGTTTTTAGTTTATTTTTCTTATAAAGGTGTCGTAATCTTTTATTACGACAACTCTGAAGAAAAATTATTTTGTATGGAACGACGATTTATTTTTTTTATGAGATATACCATGAATATACTTGATGGTATTGTACGAGAAAGATATATCCAAGAAAATACATCATCTTTTATGAATGCAGGATATAATGCAAGTAAGTTTGCAAATACAACTGCAATCCACAAAAACATCGGTTCTGTGCTTGATGGTGCCCTCCATAATCTTTTTATTGTCGCAAAATACCCTATAACAGCAATACCTTGTACAAGAACATATGACAACAAAGGATCTTTCGTGATGATCCAAACAATTACAGTGCTAAATCCTCCGGCTAGACAACATTTTTGTACTGTATCAAACATGATATGAAGAGTGTTGTTTTTAATGTGCTTTAAAATAACTCCACTGAAAATTATAAAATTTGCCATTAATCCTGCTGTAACTCCAATGTTTCCAGTCCATGATTTGTTCGGGCTATTCCAATACATCCAGAACGACAAGCTCATAGTTGTCATCATAAGTATCCATGTTGCTGGAACCGGTTTTGTTTTTTCGGTCCATGCGCATCGTACATAATCTATAGCAGATGCAAAGAATAGTGCGCTCGAGCAGACGACAATTATTTCGTACATCGCGTACCCCCGTATTTTTTTGTTTTTAATTTATTTTGTTTTTTCATTAAATAATATCTTATTTTCGGTAAAAAGTCAACACTAAAAAACCAATAAAAACCTTGAAAAAACGACAAAAAATAGTTATAAACAAGTTATTGACACCACCTACTTGACAATTTTTCAAGAATAATATACCGTAAGGCACAGTGGGGGGCCGATAATAAAAAAAATAGTAAAAAGATTATTTGTTTAAAACACGCTTAATGGAGCGGGTTTTTTGTTTTTATTATGTTTTTTATTATGATTAAAATTAAAAAATTAAAAAAAGACTGTCAACAAAGCTATTTATTAATATGTATCCTGTGAACAACATGTGAGGTTTATACACTTGACCTAGCCCTTTTTTTGCTCTATCATATGAGAGCTTTTGTTGAATTTTTTGAATAATATATAAAAGTTGATTGTCATTCAACATAAGGGTTCGTTGACAGTTGAATAAACGTGCGAAAATTACAAACGTAATTTTCGCGCGCATACAAATTAGTAAAAGTAAAGAAGTGAGTAAGTATCTACTCGTATATGTGTGCAATTAAGAGTGTACGGTGGATGCCTAGACATCAAAAAGCGATGAAGGACGTAGCAGCCTGCGATAAGCTTCGGTGAGGGGGCAAGCACCCAGTGACCCGGAGATTTCCGAATGGGGAAACCTATTTCGTTGAAGACGAAATATCTCTGCATGAATACATAGTGCAGTGACGCATACCCGGAGAATTGAAACATCTTAGTACCCGGTGGAAAAGAAAACGAAGGACTTGATTGTTTATTACTTGGCGATTTCGCCTAGTGATAAATGGTCGTGTCAGTATTCCCTTAGTAGTGGCGAGCGAACGGGGAAGAGCCCAAACCATACAAGTGTTTTTTATGTGACTAAATTTTATTTAGTTGCATATCTTTAAAGCTCAGAGGCGTTGCTTGTATGGCGTAGTAAGTTGTTGTTGTTATGAACTCTGATTTCATAGATGCGGTAAAAAAAGTTGTGTGTGGTAGTAGAAGAATCTGGAAAGATTCGCCAAAGAGGGTGACAGCCCCGTATGCGAAATCATTCACACACCGTATGAACGACGTACTTGAGTACTGCAGAACCGGTGAAATTCTGTAGGAATCAGGCGCCACTATGCGCCAAGGCTAAATATTTTTGATGATCGATAGCGAACAAGTACCGTGAGGGAAAGGTGAAAAGCATCCCGAAAGGGAGATGAAATAGTTTCTGAAACCGTATACTTACAAACGAGTCGGAGCCCTGTTTTTACGGGGTGACGGCGTGCCTATTGAAGAATGAGCCAACGAGTTTGCAGGACGTAGCTGCTTAAACCCTTGCGAGGGTGGAGGCATAGTGAAAGCGAGGCTTAACCGCCGCAATCACTTTATAAATAATATCCGTTTTGTTTCGGGATATTATTTATAGAGTGATAGGTTGCGTTCTCAAGACCCGAATCCGAGTGAGCTAACCATGAGCAGGTTGAAGGTAGTGTAATAACTACTGGAGGACCGAACCCATAAGCTGTGCAAAACTTTGGGATGACTTGTGGTTAGAGGAGAAATTCCTATCGAACTCGGCTATAGCTGGTTCTCCTCGAAATATATTTTGGTATAGCCTTATGTGAAAGTCTGTCGGTGGTAGAGCACTGTTCTGGTCTGGGGGGCGCAAGCCTACCCAACCTAGGCAAACTCCGAATGCCGGCGTGATGTTACATAGGAGTCAGACTGTGGGAGCTAAGTTTCATATGTCAAAAGGGGAAAAGCCCTGATCGCTATTTAAGGTCCCTAAGTGATAGTTAAGTGTCAAAAGTAGTGTTATGTCACATACAACCAGGAGGTTGGCTTAGAGGCAGCCATCCTTTAAAGAAAGCGTAACAGCTCACTGGTCAAGACATAGCGCGCTGAAAATTTACCGGGGCTAAACTATCCACCGAAATTGCGGGTTTATAGTATTTATACTATGAGCGGTAGAGGAGCGTTCCATTCGCGGCGAAGCTGTATCGTGAGGTATGGTGGAGCGTATGGAAGTGAGTATGTTGGCATGAGTAGCAAAAAAGTAGGTGAAAATCCTACTCACCGTAAAGCCAAGGTTTCCTGGGCCACGTTGATCGACCCAGGGTGAGGCGATCCTAAGGCAAGGCCGAAAGGCGTAGCTGATGGACAACAGGTTAATATTCCTGTCCTATCGTGTTTTTCGATGGGGGGACGTTTTTTACAATTGTGCGCGTAATTTTGGTTACGTACGTGGAGGGCAAGTAGTGCGGCGGCAGGCAAATCCACCGCCTTGAACACGAAAGCTCGCCCAAGACTGAGGGGCAACCCAAGGTCAAGGCACATGAGTAAGGAACCCAGAAAATCCTCTAAGATTAAATTCACGATAACCGTACCGTAAACCGACACAGGTGGCTAAGGAGAATATCCTAAGGTGTACGAGAGAAACATCGTTAAGGAACTAGGCAAAAAAGTGGCCGTAACTTCGGGATAAGGCCTCCCCCGCTTTAGTTAGCGGGGGCGCAGCGAACGATATGGGGGAACTGTTTACCAAAAACACAGGTTCCTGCATAAATCGCAAGATGATGTATAGGAGCTGATGCCTGGCCAGTGTCCGAACGTTAAGGGGAGGGGTGCAAGCCTCGAACCGAAGCGCGGATGAACGCCGGCCGTAACTATAACGGTCCTAAGGTAGCGAAATTCCTTGTCGGGTGAGTTCCGACCTGCACGAATGGCATAATCATCTCATAACTGTCTCAACGATGTACTCGGCGAAATTGCAAGGTGAGTGAAGATGCTCACTTCTCGTGGTTAGACGAAAAGACCCCGTGAAGCTTTACTACAACTTGATATTGAATTATTGTTGAACATACTCAGCATACGTGGGAGACTTTGACGTCTTGTTTTCGGACAAGGCCGAGTCGCCAGTGAGATACCACGTTTGTTTAATGGTAATTCTAACCTACTCGCCTATATCGGCGAGAGGGACAGTGTCTGGTGGGTAGTTTAACTGGGGCAGTTGCCTCCCAAATGGTAACGGAGGCGTTCAAAGGTTGGTTAGTTCCGGATGGAAATCGGAACGATAGTGCATGCGCATAAACCAGCTTTACTGCAAGGCATACAAGCCGCGCAGTTGCGAAAGCAGGAGCAAGTGATCCGACCGTACGATATAGGACGGCGGAAGCTCAACGGATAAAAGTTACTCCGGGGATAACAGGCTGATCTCCTCCAAGAGTCCACATCGACGAGGAGGTTTGGCACCTCGATGTCGGCTCATCGCATCCTGGGGCTGGAGAAGGTCCCAAGGGTTTGGCTGTTCGCCAATTAAAGCGGTACGTGAGCTGGGTTCAGAACGTCGTGAGACAGTTCGGTCTCCTATCTACCACGAGCGTAGAACTTTGAGGGGTCCACTCTTTAGTACGAGAGGACCGAGAGTGATAATCCTCTAGTGTACCAGTTGTACCACCAGGTGCATAGCTGGGTAGCTATGATTAGTTAAGATAACCGCTGAAAGCATCTAAGCGGGAAACTGTCCCCAAGATTAGAGTTCGTTATTAGGCTGGTCGGAGATTACGACCTTGATAGGCCGCAGGTGTACGTGCAGTAATGCATTTAGCCGAGCGGTACTAATAAGCCGATGCACATATATATGAGTATATAATACGATTCATTCTTTCTTTTTCAGTATGCGTGCGAAAAATGCGTTTGTGATATTTCATTTTTATTCATCACAAAAATTATAGAAGACAGAGTATTGGTGATACTTCCAGAGGGGGTACACCCGGTCACATTCCGAACCCGGCAGTTAAGTCCTTGCGGGCCGATGGTACTAGGTCTTATGACCTGGGAGAGTAGGTAATCGCCAATACCTTGTCTTCTATACATACGAACCACCGTTAGCGGTGGTTTTTTGTTTGTGGATCTCTCACTTCGTTCGAGATGACAATGTTGGTTTGAGATTACAATAGTCGCTCGATGTGACAAGTTCGGCTGAGCGGAACGAGAGCGGAATATTAATGTTGTCATGCTGAACAATTTTATCCTGAACAATGTCATCCTGAACTTGTTTCAGGATCTGTATATTCCCTTCAGGATCTACCTTGATACAATGTTTTCTAGGAAAACTTATAACCCATATTATTAAAAGTTACACGGCAGATGCTGAAACGAGTTCAGCATGACAATGTAGTTAAAAGTTACACGGCAGATGCTGAAACGAGTTCAGATCTTGAGACGAACTCAGGACTAAAGGTTCAGCATGACATAAAAAAACAACCCCGCCGAGCGTTAGCGATGGCGGGGTTGTTTTGTGTTTTTAAAATTGTGTATCGGGAGTATCACTTGCTCGAGGAAATGCTATAAGAGTTGGTTCAACTGACATTGTGTTTTTCATAGCTTTTTTTATGCATCGCGACATCGGCATTCCGCAACAGGAGCATTTTTTTGTTGTCTTTTTTGAGGCACTTTTTTTCGCGGGTCGTTTTTTTGTGGTTTTTTTGCCTTTTGCTCGAACTCTTTTAATGGCTTTTCTAGCCGCTGATTTTTTAACAGCTTTCTTTTTCGTTGCCATATGTTTCATTTATGAAAATTAGTTAGAGCGGATTATTCATCCTCAAACATACTATAAAGCATTTAAAAAATTTTTTTAAGCGAGAAGTGCATATCTGTGTGTACAAAATATATTTAGAAAAGAAAAAACCGTACCAAAGATCGGCACGGGATTTTCGTAAAGAAAGTATTATTTGCGACGGCGAGCAGTCTTTTTCTTAGAAGAGCGTTTTGCCTTTTTAGCTGTCTTTTTCTTTGCAGCTGGTTTTCGCTTTGCTACTTTCTTTGCTTTTTTCTTCATAGCCATAGAAGTAATTAAAATAGGATTATTCATCCTTGATATAATTATACGCTTATTTTTGCAATTTGTGAATAAATTTGTGCAATATATAAATAATTATACACATATCATGTTTTTTCAAAATTTTTTGTAAAATGATTAAAAAAATATTTTTTTATTAAAAATGCAATTTAATCGCTTATATAAGAGCATTTTTAGGTGTTTGTATTTTGTAAAATTACATGTAAATATTTTTTATATATGAAAAATTTTTAATAAAAAAACAACCCTGAAATAATTTCGGGATTGTTTTTTTATTTGAAAAAATTATCTGCTTTCTTTTCGACCTTTTGAACGAACTTTAACAGCTTTTCGTGTAGCTGATTTTGCTTTTTTTGGGCGAGCTTTTGAACCGCCCTTGCGAGCCTCTCTTGCTTTTGAAGTGGCTTTTTTTGCTTTTGCCATAGAAGTAATATTATTTAATTAGATATGTAGGATTGTTTTGATCCTTACATATGTAAGTATAGAACATCGTGTATTTTTTTAAATACTTTTTTGCTTTGTTAAGCAATTCACAGAAATTATTTTTTGGTACAAGAAAAAAATATAATTTAAAAACAAAAATAAATAAACCCGCTTAACAGCCTTTTAAGCGAGTAATTGGGTTTTTATAAAACTGTTTAAACATTAAAAAAGAGAAAATCGAACATTTATATCAAAAAGATGAACAAGAAGTTATCCACACTTCTATTCGTTTATTTCGTTGTTTACTGACAAATAAAACAAAATAGACAAGTGTACGGATTTTTTCATTCATGAAATAAGACGTGAAAATTATTCCACCGGTTCAATTGTTTGTGCTCCGCCGAAGAGTCTGCCAAACATTCCGAAAAATCCAGCCTCGGCACCGACGAGATACATGATTGCGAACAAAATAATGATGATACCAATAAGTTTCCAAAAAAGCCTTGTTCCTCCTTCAACACCAAGTTTTTCTTCCGCCCATGGAATGCGTCCGAATGCGCGCATGATAGCATCGGCTTTGTAAGTAACCATAAATCCCGCAACAATTCCCAACAAACTAAGAAAAAAACGCATATGATTTTACATTTAAACTGTATTTAGTATACAAAAATATTCATTTTTAAACAAAAAATATGATTGACTTTGTTGTGTGTGTTTGATATATTTCTCCTGTATTTTTTGTTTTATACAAGTCTCGTATAAAAATTTTTCATGGGGAATTAGCTCAGTTGGCTAGAGCGCCTCGTTTGCACCGAGGAGGTCAAGGGTTCGACTCCCTTATTCTCCACCATGGGCGATTAGCTCAGTCTGGTTAGAGCATCTCGTTTACACCGAGAGGGTCTGGGGTTCGAATCCCTAATCGCCCACCATAAGAATCTCTCTTATTTATTAAAGAGGGATTTTTATTTTTCAATATTAAAATTATCCGAAAAGTTTCTTTATATGCTATAATTCCATCGTATTTTTATATCACATGAGTAAGAAGAATAAGAAAGTAAATGTTAAGGTACAGGACGAAAATAGGAAAAAACGTCGTTCTCCCGCAGATCTTCCTTTTGATATATCACCGGAAGTATGGCATGGCATAAACATTGTCATAATATTTCTAATTGGGTTTATTATGCTTCTGAGTTTTTTCGGACTTGCTGGGGTGTTTGGAGAAAACATTGATGCAGGAATGAAGTTTCTTCTTGGTACTATTCGAATCATATTTCCAATATTTTTTATATGGGCTGGTATCGCTATGTTATTGCCAGAAGAATACAGAGTGTCTCCAACAAGATATCTCGGACTAGCGTTCTCGTTTCTTGGTGTTGTAGGGATAACTCATCTTATATCAGGAGTTCCTGAATATACTCTTGCAAAACATGGGGCGGGCGCGGGAGTGTTTGGATATATTGTTTCATATTATGTTGTGAATGCCGCGGGGTTTTGGGTAACACTTTTGATAGTTTCCACACTTTTTGTTGTTGGGCTTCTTATACTTTTTAATACTACTCCGCGTTCAGTTCTAGAATATGTTGGAATTATTGAGTGGTGGAAACGTAAATCGGAAGAACGTGCCATTGCTCGTGATGAAGCGCGTCGAGAGAAAGAGATGAACGAGTTGGTAAGGGCTCAAAAATATGTGCAAGGAGAGGAATTAAATGATGAGAATGATGATTCTGATGAAACATTTGATTTTAAGGAAAGAGACATTGATGATGAATCAGACGACTCTTTGCGCACTCCCGCGCCCGCCCATTCTTCTTTTTCTCCTATAAACAAGAATCTTCCTGAACGAGAAGAAATAAAACGAACAGGAATAGTTACTCGACTCGATATCAATCTTCTCGATGAAAATAATGGAGCGACAAGCCAGATTAATGTTGCCGAGTATACTGAAAAGATAAGAAAAACACTTCAGCACTTCGGTATTCCTGTGACCATGGGTCCGACCGAAGTTGGTCCTACTGTTACGCGATTTTCATTTAAGCCAGCGGAAGGAATAAAGCTTTCGCGCATAAGTGCATTGCAAAACGATCTCGCGCTTGCACTTGCATCAAAATCTGTTCGTATCGAAGCTCCGATTCCAGGGCGATCACTTGTCGGTATAGAGATACCAAATACTGTTGCAAGCATGGTTCGTCTTCGTGATGTTATTGATACGCCACAGTTTCGATCGCGTACAGGAAATTTATTTATGGCGCTCGGTAAGGATGTTGCCGGAGTACCAATGCTTACAAACCTTGCTGATATGCCTCACTTATTGATCGCTGGAGCGACTAATTCAGGAAAATCAGTTTGTATTAATGATATTATAATTTCATTATTATATGAAAACACTCCTGACGAGCTTCGTCTCGTTCTCGTTGATCCTAAGCGTGTAGAGCTTTCTGTTTATAATGGTATTCCGCACCTATTGTGTCCTGTTGTGAATGATGCTGACAAGACGATTAACGCACTTCGTTGGACTGTCGCGGAGATGGATAATAGGTACAAGGTGCTTGCTCATGCAGGCGCGCGCAATATTTCATCTTATAATGAAAAGCGTCCTGACAAATCTCTTCCACATATTATTTTTATTATTGATGAGCTTGCGGATATCATGCAGATAGCTGCAAAAGAAGTCGAGGGATCTATAATTCGTCTATCACAAATGGCACGTGCTGTCGGAATTCATTTGATTCTCGCTACACAGCGGCCGTCAGTAAACATTATTACAGGCCTTATCAAGGCAAACGTACCCAGTCGTATAGCGTTTGCTGTTGCATCATTGGTTGATTCCAGAACAATTCTCGACAGGTCTGGAGCTGAGAAACTTCTTGGTAAAGGAGATATGCTTTTCATGTCGTCGAGCATGCCAAATCCTGTGCGTCTTCAAGGCGCTTTTATTAGCGAAGAAGAAGTACGACGCGTTACAGATGAGCTTCGATCTCAAGGAGGTGATCCGCAATATAATGATGAAGTAACGGAAAAGAAAACGTCTGCATATGGAAATGGAACAAGCAGTATGGGTTTTGATGAAGGAGGAGATGAATTTTTGCAGGAGGCCGCTGAACTGTGCGTGAAGACAGGCAAGGCGTCCGCATCATATTTACAAAGACGTTTTCGAATAGGATACTCGCGCGCGTCGCGAATTATTGACTTGCTAGAGGAGTCTGGCGTCGTTGGTCCTGGAAGCGGAGCTAAACCGCGCGACGTGCTTGTTTCGATGGATCAACTTAACTCGATGTTTAATACAGAAGATGTGAGCGAGGTTATTTCTGAAGGCCGTGGCGACGCGCGCGGCGACTCACCTTATGATGAGATAAATGATGAGAGAGAGGATGCTTTTGTATCAACAAAAGAAGAAGACGAAGATGACAATACTCGTAAAGAGGAGGAGAGATAATTGCGAATTTACCCTGTGAAATAATTTCATCCTGAAATTAAGATTCGGATTAATTTTTACTATTATATATGTTTAATCAATTATTTTTGATTAATTTATAAACAAAACCTCAACCTGTTTCGAATCTTATTTCACAGGGTGAACGAATTACGAGAGGGAGATTGCGAATTACGAATTATGAGAGGAGGAAATTACGAGAAGGAGAATTGCGGATTATATTACACACTGTCATGCCGAATCTTTAATCCTGAGTTTGTCTCAGAATCTGCACCATTTCAGCATCTGCCGTGTAACTTTTAACTACATTTAAATTTTGTCCCTTGTATCATAAGCGTTATTCGACAATCGGGTAACGCTTTTTTTATACTAGAAATATTAAGTGGATAAGATTGTGGATAAGTTAGCAAAAATGTTGTATTATAAGGAGAGGAAGGGGCAGTGGTGTCCCGTTTTCTAATGTATTATACTTTATACGATTGTTTTCAATAAGCATCCATGCCATGAGTACTATTTTATCTAGCAGAACATTCGGAGAAATGATCAGGAATCGCCGCTCGCAATGCGGTTGGTCTGTTTCTTATGTTGCCGGAAAGACACTGATACCGGAAAGATTTTTGAACGCGCTTGAAAACAATTCGTTTAATACGCTTCCCGGAGATATTTACACAAAAAATTTCCTGAAAAAAATCGCGTCGATGTATTCGATTGAAGAAAATATTCTGATGCAGAAGTTTAATGAGGAGACACACGTTGTTCGTCATACTACTTCTCAGCAGAATAATCATATTTCAAAAATCAATGTGGTACGCAAAGGCTTCACGCCTGATTTTTGGCGCAAGGCGCAGATTGCGGTCGCATCAGTATTATGTTTCGGATATCTCGGATGGCAGATATATACAATTACGACGCCACCGGTTCTTGATATATATTCTCCAGCTGATAATTATAAAACAACAGACACATCGGTTATAATTACAGGCAAGACAAAGCCTGAGGCACAACTTACAATCAATGGTAAGGTAATATATATTGATGAACAAGGAAAATTTTCAGAAACAGTATATTTTGTTACCGGCCACCATGCGCTGACAATTGAAGCTCGCACGAAGTACAGCAGAACTCAAGTGAAGACGATTCAGATTATGGTAATGAACGGCATGGGAACTGATCTTTTGACGAAGAAGTGATGCTTTTTATTTAAAAAAGCTTATTGTTACATTGCAACTCAGCCTGTATTGGCTGATTTTTTTGTTTTGGTGTATACTTATATTAATGAGGCTTAAGTCTAATTCGGTATGACCATTCTTTTCGTATGGTATATCAAACTGACACGAGCGTCTTTTTTTGTATCAAAAAAATATCGTGCGTTTGTTTTCCGTGAAAGCGTGGTGTAAAATCTAAATATATATGGTAAAAAAAGAAGAAGTTTCAACTAAATTATCCGTTGCTGAGCAGGCGATGGATCAAATCAAACAACGTTTTGGTGATGGAGCGATCATGAAGCTTGGCGATGCAAAAGCGATGAGTGTTGATGCTGTATCGACAGGCTGTCTGTCACTTGATCTCGCGCTCGGAGTTATGGGAGTTCCGAGAGGTCGTATAATTGAGGTATATGGTCCGGAGAGTTCCGGTAAGACGACACTCGCGCTCCATATCGTTTCTGAAGTACAGAGACAAGGAGGACTCGCGGCGTATGTTGACGCGGAGAACTCACTTGACCCTGATTATGCGAAGAAGATCGGAGTCAATATAAATAATTTATATATCTCACAACCTGATAATGGTGAGCAGGCTCTCGAAATCGTTGAGACGCTTGTTCGTTCAAATAGCGTTGATGTGATCGTTGTTGATTCTGTAGCGGCACTTGTGCCGAAGGCGGAAATCGAAGGTGAGATGGGAGATCAGCACATGGGACTTCAGGCTCGTCTTATGTCACAAGCACTTCGTAAGTTGGCCGGTATAGTTAATAAGACGAAGACGATCGTAGTGTTTATCAATCAGACACGCATGAAGATAGGAGTGTTTTTCGGAAATCCTGAGACGACCACAGGTGGAAATGCTCTCAAGTTTTATGCGACTGTACGTCTAGAGATCAGAAAGGCCGCGCAGATAAAAAGAGGAGATGACATTGTTGGAAGCAGGGTGAAGGTAAAAGTGGTTAAAAATAAAGTCGCGCCACCGTTCCGTACAACAGAGTTTGATATTATGTTTGACGAAGGCATTTCATTGTCAGGTGATCTTTTAGATCTCGGAGTGAAGTATGGGACGATCAAGAAATCAGGAAACAGTTACACATATAAAGAAGAGAAGCTTGGTGTTGGCAGAGAGGCGGTGCGAATCTTCTTGAAAGAGGACAAGAAGGCATTTGAACGCATTATGAAAGACGTTGCTCAAGTTGTAAAAACAGAAGGATTCAAACCAAATGTTAAGACGGAGAAATCCATAGAAGAGCCTGAAGTTCCTCCTGTCGTAGCGTAAAACACTCAAACTAAATTAAAAAATACATCTTTTTGAAAAGGTGTATTTTTTCTTGTTTAAGCCATTTTAAACTATTGACTTATGGATATTATTAGTGTACATTAGTATGATAAAAATGCGAATATTAAAATACACATTTATTAAAAAAAACACCGCCTCTGGCGGGGCAAGGAGTTACAAAATGGATAAGCAAAAATTAAATGAACAGGCAGAAGATCTTTTGTTCGAAAAAGGTGTAATTATATTACAAGGAGAAGTTAATAAGGAATTGTTGGACACGATAAGATCAAAATTATTTATTTTGCAAAATATCACAAAACACAAAGACATTAAATTATTTATTGATTCTAGTGGTGGATCAGTTGATGCAGGACTCGCTTTGTATGATATTATTAGTTTGTCACAGAAACAAGTAATTGGAATTGTTAACGGACAATGTGCTTCGATTGCAGTTACTATTTTGCAAGCGTGTACAACAAGAATACTCTATCCTAGTAGTTGGTTGTTTTTTCACGAGATTGAAAGTGAATTAAAAGTGCGTTTAGCGCCAGAATATAGAAAAAAAATAGAAATTAACTTTACAAGAAGCCTTTACCTACAAAAAAGACTAAACTCAATTCTTTCAGATCGATCTGGACAAAGCATTAAAACCATTAAACAGCTCATGCGTCGTGGAGATAAGCTTAGGGAGAGAATTACTCCTGAAAATGCGCTAAAAATGGGATTTATCGATAAAATTGAAAAAACAAAATTGTTTTAATTAATTAAAAAGGGGTGGTAAATTACCACCCTTTTTTGTTTTACGAAACTTATTTATGTAATAAAAATAAAAAAACTCGTCCTGTGTTATAGGACGAGTGTAGTTTGATTGCAAAATTGTTTTTTATTTGGCGTATGGTTTACATACTTTTGCCTTAGTTGCCCAAAAAGCAACCCTAAAAGCTCGGATGATCCTTTCTGTTTTTTGTGGCGGAGGAGGAAGATGTCTTATGTCGACGATTTCCGTTTTTTGTACCCGATTCATATATTTTTCAAGCCAATTCTCATATGCACTTACCGCTAAAACAATTCTTTTTTCTTTTTCTTGTTCCTTTTTGAGTCTCCTGTCCTTCTTATATTCTTTGATGTTTATTTTGAAATTGAAAAGATTTTTCACATACATAGTAATGATAAAAAATAAGACAGAGATTCCAATAATGATTAACAAAGCCATCAAAAGCGTCTCATCAGCTACCGATATCGAAATATCAATTTTTGGAAGAACAAAGATAAAGAACATTAATACCCCGGTGAAGACAGATAACTCAAATGGAGAAAATGGCATTTTTCTAATTCTTTCATTTCCATTTTTGTCTTTTACAATACTCCAGCTTTTGTATTTTTTAACGGGTTTTGTCCAGTCAGTGTTACCATCAGATTTTTCTAAATATTTCTGCTGGATATAAAGAAGTTCTTTTAATCCGGGAATTCCTCCATCAAAACATTCTTTAAAATCTTGCGGCCCAACCATTCTGCATCCAAAGAAGAAATACAAGAGCCACATCAATCCGTATATCGACCAAAACATACTGTTTTTTATTAAGAACCATGTAAGCTTAAGCACAGAAAAAAAGAGGACCAAAAGTGGTTTTAATGTGAATGCGAATATTTTCCTTTTTCTGTAAGCGCATTCATCAATTGGATCCTTTTTGTACCACTCATTTGCCCAGTTCCATATCCATCCACCCGTTTTTGTACTTGGTCTTTTGGCAAACAATTCTTCTGGAACTGTAAATTCTGTTACCGCCCATGAAATGTATTTGTTATCAGTTAAACTTAAACCGGTTATTTCTTCATGGTCGTTTTCGGCTCTGAAATATAAGTGATATTCATAAAAAAGATCAGTATATATGTTTTTTTCTTTTGCTATTAAGCGTTGAATTTCTGATAGTTTTACAGAAGAATCAAACACAATTACCATTAATCTGTGATATCCGGAAGAGAATATTTGTAAATATTTTACTCCTTCTGTTACTTCGCATAAATATCTTCTTCCGTTTTTACAGTTGGCAGAAGAACGAGATTCTTTTTCGTTTTGTTCTATAATCAGAACGTATTTCGGCTTCTTTTTTATTGTCTTTTTATCAAACCACCACTGTATAGGGATGGTCGCGGAATCAAGTTCGTTCTTTCCGCCATTGATTGTCAGTGACACACCGCGTTCATAATTAAATGATTCTTGCTGTGTGGTTGTTTCTAGTTTTTCTTCATGAGACGAACCACCGATATTATCCGGACACAGTGACATAATAGCCTCGCTTTCTTGTCTATAAAGACAATTTAATTTTTGTTTATTTATTTTCTTTCAATGAGCAATCGTGTAATGATAATACAAATTATGCCTTTTTGTCAATATTAAAGTCGTGACTATTATTAGCCAAATAATGTAAAAACATTATCAAAAACACATGGTGTTTTTCTGTTACTTTTTTGTGTAATTCGCGGGTTCGTAGACGTTACGGGCGTTCCAGAGTATCCAACCGGACGAGCCTGCATCACGCGATGCTTTTATTTCGGCCTCGATTCGTTCCGCTGTGTATACTGCGCCAAGATCAAAGTCTTGAAGCCACGGTCGTATTTTTTTCTTTATCTCCTCAGGAGGTGCGCCAATTTCTTTTTGGATCATTTCAACTCCTTTATCAAGAGTCTTTTTTATAATTTCATAAGGATAAAGAGCTGGGTTTTTGTATCCTTCGAAGCCATTTGGATAGTGAGAAGGGTATGGCATCGGAGATACAAAGTCAGTGTATGGATATACATCAATCAGGCGTTGGCCGATGCCGTAATCATTTGTTGACCAGAATGTCATACCAAACACATCGAATGAAACGGGTATTTTTTTGGCTTGCAAACCTCCCCCGAGTGTTTTAAAAAAATTCTGCATCACACCTATTTTTGTTTGTGTCGCGGAGTTATATACAGGATATACGATAGATGAAATACTTCCGTCAGAAGGGAATCTGACATAATCAAACTGTATTTCATCAAATCCACGAGCATACGCTTCTTCTGCTAGGAGGCGGGCGTATTCTATAACCTCAGGTGCGGCCGGATCGAGCCAGAGAGATCCTATTTTGTCATACCAAATCTTTCCGTTTTTTGTATGAAGCGAGACCGCGGGATTTTTGGTAGCGAACATGTTGTCGCGCATGATAGCGATGCGAGCTATACGATAAATATTTTTGTCGGCAAGCTTGGATAGTAAACCATCAAGATCTTTTATTATAGTATTTTTTGCTTTATATTTTTTTATTGAGTCTGTGTTTGGCACAAAACCAAGAGATCCATCATCTGCTTTTAGATCTATGACGACGGTATTTAAACCGTATTTTTCCATATATGAAATAAGCTGATCAGCTCGTTTTGTTGATCCGGCTGTAGTTACTGTCCAATACATACCGCGAACTTCTTCCGGAAGTGGAACTCGTTTTATTACAACTGGTATTTCTGTTTTTTGGGTGGTGGTAAGTGTTTTGTTTTCCAACTGTTTAGTAACATCAGAAGCAAGTGTTTCTTTTTCAATTGAAGAAAAAAGAGAAAAGTCAGCTCCAAAACATCCTGTTAGAAAAAGTGTAATACCAATACTTATAAAAATCTTTGTCATAATTTAGACATATTATGGGCTCAGTATATCATGTTCTTTTGTGTTTTTGTAACAAAAAACCGTTAGCTTAGGAAAGCTTACGGTCTTTTGGAGCGAGTGAGCGGAGTCGAACCGCCGTCGCCTGCTTGGAAGGCAGGCATAATAACCGCTATACGACACTCGCATAACGTGTATATAATAGCGAATATAATATATATATTCAATATGTAAAGCATTGATTTGTGTTGATTTTACACACTTTCTTATATATAATAGATTTGTTTTTTATGGCATGGTAGCCAAGTTGGTTAAGGCCGAGGTCTGCAAAACCTCTATCACGGGTTCGAATCCCGTCCATGCCTCCATCCTACGCGCTTCGCGCTACGGATGGCACAGCAACATAATTTAATATTTTTTCTAGGATTCTCGCCCCGTCACGTCACCACTCGCTCCGCAAATTAAAAATTTTGCGGTTTTTTGTTTTAGAAATTTATGATATTGTTACACTATACACATATATATTATGATAAGCGATACAATTGAAAAGCGTTTGCAAGAACTTCAAGAAGAGATCATGAATGATGAATATGATCTTGTTGCGGGTATATCGAAAGAGAGCTCATACGAATCAATAATGAAAAAGTATGAAGATATTGCCGATGAGAAAAAACTTGTTGATTTGAAAAAAGAGATTGAGGAATGTTCAAATTCTAGACAAAGAGAAAACAGCGAACGCCTTTATTACGCTGTCATGGGACATATTATTGATTCAAAGACTGCTGATATGGAGCAAAAATTATCAGAACTTTCAGCAAATAGCGTAGTAGAATACAATGATTCAACTTTGCACGTACAAGATGTTCCAACATTACTTCGAAAAACAAATGATTTTTCTGAGCGAGAAGTTTTGTATAATAGTTTGATACCTTATAAAAAAGAATATACTGAATTAAACAAAAAAACACTTGAAATTCAGGTTCCAGAGTTGTTGCGTTTAACAAATACCAATTCAATTATCGAATGCAATGATGTAATGAAAAAATACTCTCACGAGGATGTTCGTATTAATATGCGAGAAACTTACAAAAAGCTCAAATCAATATACGAAGAACAAATGGAGATCGTTTCTAATAAAAAAACAGGAAGATCTTTTCGAGGCTTGTCTCGCGCGCACGTACTTTATATAATGTACGAAGACTCTTTTGATGGGCTTTTTTCAAAAGAAAAAATTTTTCCTGCCATTTCCTCGGCTTTTTTACGTCAAAGTTTTGATCTGTCTAAAATTCCAGGACTTCGTGTAGATAGTGAGTTTAGAGAAGGGAAGAGTGCGCGCGCTTCGTGTTGGCCTGTTAATCCTCCTCACGATGTTCGTGTGCTTACAAAATCAGAGGGTGGTTTTGATGATGTTATGGACCTCATGCATGAACTTGGTCACGGTCTTCATTATTCACATGCATCCCCATCTCTTTCTTTTGCAGAAAAAAATCTTGGTCGAACGAATGTTTTCAGCGAGGTTTTTTCTTTTTTGTTTGAAAACCTCTCAATTGATCCATTGTGGCTTGAAAAAACATTCTCAATTAACAAAGAAACAGCGAGGATTATTAATTCCAGATATACATTTTTTAATTTAATGGTGTTTATACGTTATATAGGTATTCTTGAGGCGGAGCTCGATTTCTTCGCGAAAGGCGATTTTTCTGATAGTGATTTTTATACGACAAAACTCAATGCATATACCGGACTTACATATGATGCAGAGAGTTATTTATTTGATCAAGATGATGGTTTTTATTCGGCAGATTATCTTCGAGCATGGATGAATGAAGTAACGCTCGCGGAATATCTTAAAAACACTTTTGGAGATTTGTGGTTTGAAAATCCATCAGCATCCGAATTTTTGGTTTTGCTTTGGAAAGAAGGTGATAGATATGATGTAAACGAGGTTTTTTCCAGATATGGACTTCCGATTGATAATTCCGATGCTCTTGTTCGTAGATTTACGGAGACAAGATATGAATAAAAAAAGAAATAAATCAGTTATAAATAAAAAACAATCGAAGAAAAAAAGAATTGTATCTATTATTAATATTTTAAATAGATTATACCCGGATACTCATACTGCACTTAATTACAAAAACGTATTTCAATTGCTTATAGCGGTTATACTATCGGCTCAATGTACGGATACTCGAGTTAATATTGTAACAAAGGAACTTTTTAAAAAATATAAATCACCTGGGGATTTCGCGCGCACGCCCGTGAAAAAAATAGCTCGCGATATCTCCTCGATTAATTTTTTCAATATGAAAGCTCGTGCGATTCACGAGGCGTGCGCGCGCATCGTTGAAGAATATGACAACAAGGTTCCATCTACGATGGAAGAGCTTCTTACGCTTCGAGGAGTCGCTAGAAAAACCGCAAACGTTGTTCTTGGAGACGGGTTTGGTACTCCTGTCGGGATCGTTGTTGATACACATGTAATACGTCTTTCTCAGCGGCTTGGTCTTACTCAACACAAAAATCCTGTAAAAATTGAATTGGACTTGATGAAGATCATACCAAAAAAACACTGGAGAATAATATCGCATTGGTTTATGAATCATGGAAGGAGGGTGTGTATGGCGCGCTCTCCGAGATGTTTGGAGTGCAAGTTGTTTAAATATTGTCCTAGTGGAAAAACATTTTTAATCAAAAAATAATTTAGAAAAACATAATTGAACAAATAAAAAAGCTTGGAAGATATTTCCAAGCTTTTGATGTTTTTGTTTGCACTAAGTTGTCGCAAGCCTCGAAGAAGATGCTTTTTTCTTCTCAGATAGCTCAGGTTGAGATAGATTATACAAGTCTATCGCGCTGTAACTTCTGAATATCATGAAAAACATGAATATTCCGAGTACAACGGGATAAAATATCCCAACAGAAGCGATAATCCACCCGAATATTGCGAGGATGGAACTCGAAGAGTGTTCGAAGTCGCAATATTCTATTACACCCCTGGTATTGTAAATGGATTTTGGTCCAACAATTCCAGAATCTTTCAAGTTAGAAATAATACGCATATCAGGTATTATAAACTTGTTTAAAGTTATAATACTAAAAAGTATTATTGCAACAGATTTGAACGGGAACCAAAGGAAGTGGATAATAAAGTCTAATCCTCCTCTGTCACCAATACCATATATACTCAGTCTGACAAATTCCTGATAGTTCCCGAAAAACCTTGTTATACCGGCCTTCCATACTTCATATAGGAACCACATGACAATAATAGAGGCAAGAGCGATTATTATCTTCAGTGGCCAGACATATAATGGATTATCTCCTCTGTTTTTCGTATCTTGTTCCGTGTTGTTTGATACGAAAGCCAGCAGTTCTTCTCTTTTTTGAAATCTGATTGGAAGCCTTTTGAATGGTTGATTTACAAATCCAGACATGTAAATTCCTCCTATTATTTTATACAATAAATTGAAAAGGAGAATCATTACAACGACATAAAACAAGTTGTTTATCTGTGTTGCTAACCATATGCCGTTCATACAGCCGTCCAATAATCCATATACCAAAAAAAGAGACAAGGATGTATAAAACATCACTTGAAACGTTTTCCAGAACTTCCAAAAACGAAACTCATTTTGCTTGTCTGTCTTTTTGGTCTTTCCAGAAACGATCAAGTCTATGACTTTTTTTCGGAACGAAATCCATAAAAATGTCTGGTGTCCATAAATTCTGTAAAACTTGTCAATCGCTGGTCTGACAAGAGTCATGATCATGAGCGATATTACGACAAGTATCACAGGGACGAGCAGGTCGTTTGCCGTGAGTCCAATGTTTTTCGCTGGACTATCGAACAGCAAAAAAGAATTTTTAATTGAGTTTTGCATATACGGATAAAAAACAAATATTCCGTATATTAAAACAATAAACCCAACAACATACTCAAGACCAAGATCTTTTTTTGATGTGAGAATAAGAAGACACCATATGAAGACAATAAATATTGCGACAATTATGCTCAAACTAATGAACGTGTCGCTGTTGATTGAAAAGAGCAAAAGCTCATTAATTGAATTGTACATTTTTTCTCCTTTTTTATTTTTTTGTTTTATTTAAATCCTTAATTCTTACCATAAAGTAATAAAAAAGTCAATCGTTTTTAGCGATTGACTTATTAACAGGCTTAGAAGCCTTTTGTTTTAGCTGTCTTTACTGTTCCATAAGAAATTTTTTATACATTTCTTCGATTTTTTATACATTTCTTCGATTATTGAATATATTATAGGGAGTTTTTTATTTTTCCTTTCAATTCTTAAATATATTACAAAGACAATAATCGTAATATAAAAGAGTATCTCTGCAATATCTAACACCGGCGTGTTCCTTAATAGACTGAGAAGTAAAAAACTCGCAATCATTGCAAGTGGAAGCATCCACCCGTGAGATCGTTCCTTTTTTATCAACTTCCCGGTCGTTTTGTCCAGCTTCTTTTCGGTAAAAGAAAATACTCTTTCTTTACTAGTTTTTTTGTAGAAGAAAATAGATAGTGTAACGTAAAGCAGACTTCCGAGTATTCCGATTATGTACTGTCCCGGTTCCGCAATATTAAGAAGTAAAAGCATGAACACGTGATACAGTATAAATGCGGAGAAGACAGAAGCCGCTATTGTAAATACGGTTATCCAACTTTCAGTTTCAACATAATCCTCGTATGATTGTATGGAAACATATTCCGAATTTTTGTTTTCTATATCTGTTTTTTTCTTTTCCTTTTTAATATGTGATGACCTTAAATACTTGTCGTTACAATATCTCGATGATATCCATTCGATGATGACAGAATATATCACTGGAATCAGTGATATGATTATAAGCATATCAATATTGATAAGCTTATCAATGTAAACTATCACTGAGAGAATATCCGCATCAAGAATTAAACATAGAACCACTAACCATAACTGGTACTTGAGCCAGCGTTGAAACCACACATCACGAGCTTTGTGAGGGTAGCAAACACTTTCGTTAATTGGCTTGATTTGAATTCGTGCAATTAGTAACGCACCTAGGAATAAAACAATAATCAATCCAAGTCCCCACGGAAAAAACTCGAGCCACTTCTCATACCAATTACTAGCTTTTTTATACCGATTGTTATCAGTCATAAACAATGAGACATAATCGATATATTCAATTTTCTGAAGAGCAATGACTTGTTTTTTTTGTTCCGGATGAAGTGACAGGTGTGCCGAGATGTATAATCTTCTCATTTCAAGGGAGTTCGGACTCCATCTATCGAAAACACTTAGACTTAATCCAAAAACACATATTTTTCCACCCTTGAAAAAGTCTTTTGCCATCCCGAAGTAGTAAAGCGGATATGTAATATCTACAGTTTCGCCGAGAGATCGTAGTATTTCGACACGTTCGAAATAAGTATCTCCTCGAAGTTTTGAAAACTCCGATGAATCAATTCCAGAAATAATCTCTGTTCTTCCTGTTTTCTTCATTTCACGAATGAGTGAATCATCCATTTTCACAATCGATGACATTCCAAAGTAAAAGAAAAAATGAATATTTATTATGCCCACAATAAATCCTCCGAGTATCCATCGATATATTCTATCTTTCAAATCATCGAGTTTCTCTGAGTGAAAATCCTGTCTCATAAACCAAAGTATTGTAAGTGGTTGAAACAGAATCGTATTTGCTTGTCGCAGGATTCTATATAGGATATGGTTTCCAGCGGCATACCATCCAATATATTTTTTGTACAAAATAACATCCATAGGTATAGATGGTTTCGGCTCATTTCTTTTTGTAATCTCTTCTTGAACAGATTTGATATTTCTTTGTGTCGTGTTTATGCGCTCAATAGCCCGCTCGATCCATTTAATAAATCCATCAATGTAACGATATCCATTTCGCGCGTCTTCTTTTTTGCCCTTGGCGACTAGTATTCCAGTGTAGTTATAAAAAACCACAAAATCCCAAAAAGAAAGTTTCGTATATTCAGGATCCACTTTTTTGATATCAATAGAATTTTTTTCTACGGAACTTCTTACTTTTTCTGTTGCGTTAATAATATCTTTTAATCTGTATGTTATATCAACAGATTCTTTTTCATCAACATCATAAAGATGACCGATTTTTTTTACGTCCCGAAACAAAGACAGAATCAGTTTTTTTTGCCCTTTGTTTTTTATAGAAGACAATATAAGTTCTTGTAATAGATCCGTATCAGGCCAGAGTTCCCTTCGTAGATGAGAAAATAAGTTGCTGAAGGTGTTTTTTTCTTTGTATTCAGTTTCGTATAGATCATGAAGAGACATTTTTTGTAACTCATTACCTTGAATCGGAGCTTTTTCATCGTACATTTCAGCAAGCTCTCTCATGTGTTCCATCTTATCTAAATAGTATCTTTCGTACCAAGAGTGAATTATAGATGCTAATACTACATATCCGAAGAAACCGAACACGAGACTTCCTGTCCATATCATTGATTCATCATACTTACTACTGTCAAAGAACATTCTTGTTATGACACTTGCCAGAAGTGTAAAAATTACAAACATGACGATTTTTGCAAGTATATTCATTGTTTTTGGTAACAAAGCGTAATATCGTCCTAATTTAATATACTTACGTGCTTGCGTAATAAAATTCCAAATATCTTTCATTTTAATCTCCTTTTTTTGTTTTTTTATATTTTTTCATATTAAAGTACCATAAAATCAGAGAAAAATCAATATGTTTATATTCGCTAAAAAACGCCGTTTTAATAGGCGTTTTCAAGTTATTTTATTTTTAACAATCAATTAAATGACTGAATATATTCGAGTTCTGTTGGTGTCATTTTTCTCCATTTTCCTACAGCAAGAGTTCCGAGAATTATTTTTCCGACTCTTGTTCTGTGAAGCGCGCGAACACGATATCCAAAAGCTTCGCACATTTTCTTGATCTGTCTGTTTTTTCCTTCCGCAATAATTATAATGAGTGTTCGCGCGCTTGTCTGTTCAACATGAGAAGGCATTGTTTTCACATACCTTGGTTCTTCGCCAAATGATGATGCGTTTATTTCTACTCCTTTTTTGAGACCGCGGATAAGTGATTGTTCAATATCTTTGTTTACAGTAACTAGATATTCTTTTGTCACATTTGTTTTTGGGTGTGTAAGTGCATTAACAACTGATCCGTCGCTTGTGAGAATTAATAGTCCTGTGGTGTCTTTATCGAGTCGTCCGACAGGGAATACACGTTCCTTTATATGTAACGTTGATATAAGATTATTTTTTATTCGAGGATTCACGGTGCACTCAATCCCCATTGGTTTATGATATACGATGTATGTGTGCGGAGCTGTGTTGAGTGTCAGTCGTTTTCCATTTATTGTAATTATATCTGTTCCCGTAACATCATCGCCAAGTACTGCTTTTTTGCCATTGATATGTATACGGCCCTGCGCGATTAGTTCATCCGCTTTTCTACGAGAGCAATATCCTTGGTCGCTCAAAAACTTGTTTATTCGCATACAATTTAATTATGAGAAGTTTCTTATCATGCGTAATAGTATATGAATGGAAAGAAAGACACAACAGAGGGAAGAATAATTGCGGATTGAGGATTATAAATTAAGAATTATACCACATTGTCATGCTGAACCCTTAGTCCTGAGTTCGTCTCAGGATCTGCGCCCTTTCAGCATCTGCCGTGTAACTTTTAACTACATTGTCATGCTGAACTCGTTTCAGCATCTGCCGTGTAACTTTTAATAATATGGGTTATAAGTTTTCCTAGAAAACATTGTATCAAGGTAGATCCTGAAACAGATACATAGATCCTGAAACGGGTACACAGATCCTGAAACGAGTTCAGGATGACAAGGTCGGTTCAGGATGACATTGTTCAGGATGACATAAAACACAATGTATCAAGGAAGATTCTGAAACAGATACACAGATCTTGAAACAAGTTCAGGACAGGCGCCTTCGCTCGAGACAAGCTATTTACCCCAGTCGTTTATAATAATATTCATTAATCAAGAAATTAAAGCTTGCTTAGAGGTAATAATAAACTCTTATTATAAGTATAAAACGACGGGGTTTACCCCAAACGCTATAATGTTTTTTGTAAAACAATATTCAATCTAAGAAATATAGTTTTTTAAAATAATCTTGTTTTCTCGAGAACGCGAGGGGGTTTACAATCTTTCAATTATTATTTACTATGTCTCAGTAATAAGTATTTAATTGGTAGTATAAAGAAATATTATGTATGCAAATGAGTTTCGAGTAGGAAAAAACCTCATGTATAATAATGAGCCTCATATCGTTATAGGATGGTCGGCGAAAAAGGTGGCGCGTAAGGCGGCTATGTACACGACGAAGATGAAAAACCTTCTTACAGGATCTGTAGTTGAAGAAACATATCGTGCGTCGGACGGTCTTCCTGAAGCTGACATCACTCAGTCGAACGGACAGTTCCTTTTTAAATCCGACGACATGTATACGTTCATGGACAATACAACGTACGAACAATTTGAAATGAGTGGACAACATCTAGGAACAGATGTTACGAAATATCTCGCTGATAACATGGAGGTGCGCATCATGTATCTAAATGGAAAGGCAATCAATGTAACACTTCCAAAACACGTTACTCTCGAGGTCGTTTATACAGAACCTGGTACAAAAGGTGATACTGCGTCGGGTAATGCAAGCAAACACGCAAAACTTAACTCAGGGGTTGAAGTACAAGTTCCTCTATTTGTTAGTCAAGGAGATAAAATACGTGTTAATACAGAAGATGGTACTTATGTTGAACGAGCATAATTGATTTATTTAATAATAAAAACCTCTTCGTTTTTTATCTAAGAGGTTTTTTGTTTGTTTTTTATATTATGTTTTGTGATATTTTTTATGTATTTCTCGAAGCTGTTTGTTTGTAATATGTGTGTAAATTTGAGTTGTGGTAATGGATGCGTGACCTAACATTGATTGTACCGAACGTATATCAGCGCCGTTTTGAAGTAAATTGGTGGCGAAACTATGTCTAAGTGTATGTGGTGTGACGTGTTTAGGAATTCCGGCAATGAGTCTATACTTCTCAACAAGTCGTTGAACAGTTCGCGCTGTCATACCACCCTGCGGAACTTCTCCAACAGTTTTTGTTTTCTTTTTTTCTTTTGATCCGGTTTCGTATGATTTTTGCATTCTTTTTTCTCCTGCGCGATCAAGACTAACGAAGAGTGCCGGCTCGATATCTGTGCGTTTTTCGAGGTATGCGTGGAGCGCCGCGCGCGCAGTATCAGAAAGAAACACGACTCTGTGTTTTCCTCCTTTTCCATATACTGTGAACTCATCACGGTCAAGATCTATACCATCTCTTCGAAGAGATGTGAGTTCTGATACGCGCATACCTGTTGAGAAAAAAAGCAGAAGAAGCGCTGTGTCTCGAAGTCGTGCACATTCATCTTTTTGCGCGCGCGGCGCATCAATGAGTTTTTTCAATTCATCACTGCTGATGAATTCTACTTCTCGGCTTCCTGTTTTCGCTAGTTCGATTTTTTCAGGAGCGATTGTTTTCACATCTCGCTTTGCAAGATATTTTAAGAATGCACGAAGTGCTATTAAATGATAATTTTGTGTTGATTTATTAAGCTCCATCGTGATTCCATATTTTTTTCCTTTTGATGGGTCGCTAAGCATGATACGAAATGATCTGTATGCATCCATATTCAATTTTTCAGGTGTTTTGATTCTGTGCTCATTCTCCATATAATGAGCGAACCGATTAAGATAAAATCGGTAATTTCTAATTGTTCTTATAGACCTCCCTTTTTCTATTCCTAGATAGGCCAAAAACTCCTCTATATAATGAGTAATTGTCATCATTTTATACTACCTTTATTTTACGACACTTGAGGAAAATAAGACATCTTGACAACTGTTGTCTATTATGATACCATGAAATGATAAAAAATAACTAAATAAAAATAACTAAATAAAAATAATTAAAAAAGTTCCTTAACAAGGAACAAGGAGATCTTATGAATTTATTAGGTTTTTACGTCGAACCTTTTGTTTTGTTACTTATTTTGTTTTCTTGCGCATGTTGTTGCACCGCACCACTTTCGAAACTTACTGAAGAACTTCCGTCGCAGAACGATTATAGAACTACTGCGGAAATAAAACTAAAAATGTCCATTAAACCGTTTTTATCATATACAAGGAGATTAAAATGCAAAGCGTAAAATATGCTGATGAAGTCAAGCAAGATAGAGAATTAGGATACCAAGTTAGAGTAAGGTATCTTGAAAGACTAACACCAGAATTAGAAACCACAATAGAAAGAATGGATGATTTCTATAAATTGGGTCAATTGCTTAAATCAGGAGAAAGACCTCAAGAAGCCATTAGAATTATGGAAAAATATATTGATGTTTATAGATGTGGTAGCGGAGATGGTTTAAGAAAAGCATTAGGCGAAAAAATTCAAGAAGTTCAAAAAGAACAACACGAATTATTTGAGAGCGAAGGAACAGATACGTTCTTTAAAGAAGTAACCGATGGAAGATACCCATCATATTTTACTCTTAATCACACTGGCTCTGCTGAACCACAATCAGAAATTAATGGTGGAGTTTATGTTTGCACATTCAAAAACATGTTCTGGGATGGACAAAGCAAGTTATATGTATTTGGACCTAAAAATCAAAGATTCAAAGATTATCTAATAAAAGTAAGAGAATCCGCAGAAGAAATCGAAGGGCATGAATTTTTTAAAGGACTTCCACTGGAAGCTACAAAAGAACAGATTAGACAATATGTAGAATCAAACCCTGATGCTATGATAACAGGAAGGCAGCACAAAAATCCAGAAGAAGCAATAAAAAAATATGGAACTGACTCTGTAATATCACCCAAAATACCGGTTGGTTTAACTAGAATAAATGGTAGGGTAAAAAGACAAAATATTGGGGAACTATTAATTTCATGCATTATGGGTCAGATAGAAGGAAATGGAGAAAAAACAAAGATTGGAGATAAAGAGGTAACTATTGCTAGTTTTGATAGAGGTAGAACATTCAAGGGAACATATAATGGTAGAGATAACATAGAAGCAGTTACAGTTTTCTACTCTGGACTTCCATACACAGGATTAGGTGATTGGGGTGGAAGAATTGAAGTTGGTCCAAACGAGATTGCTCCAGAAGTTTATAGAGATTTCAAGGATGCAGGATATAGGTTTGGAGATTTGGCAGAATTAATGATTGATTTAAGAGATAGAAAAGTGGTTTTCTTTGATGGGAAGTAAGACGCTCGCCCGTTTTCTATTAACTTACCAAATCGTAGATTTGGACTATTGCGAGCCAACAAAAATTGGATTTAACTCCTGAGTATGCTGCCTGTTTTACAAAAAAAACACCATAAATTAAATTATAGTGCCATTCATATGATGAGTGGCACTTTTTATTTGCCACATGGGAATTTCCATGATATAATAATTTTGCGTAATACTTGTTTATACAAAAGACTTTTTCTGCAGGGTAAAAGCCGTGTATATAAGTAAAACGTCTTGATTGACATGATTTATAAACTCACGTACAATCGTTCCGTTACGTAATTTTTGCGGAAAATCTGCAACCTTAAGTGGATTCCGCGTATGGATTACGTTCCATAATAATAATTTAATTTAAGGTATGTTAGACAAGAGAAAAAAGGAGCAAATTATCAATAGCTTCAAATCTCATGCGAAAGACACAGGCGGTACTGCGGTTCAGATCGCGATTCTCACTGCCGAGGTCGAGGAGCTCACAGAGCATCTCAAAGAACATCGCAAAGATTTCTCATCTCGCCGAGGTTTATTCCGAAAAGTTGCTCAACGAAAAAGACTCCTTCGTTATCTCGAAAGAGAAGACGAAGATATGTTTGATAAAGTTGTAAGCAAACTCGGACTTAAAATAGCAAAGCGTGAGGTAATTGATCATCATCCAGATGATACAGAAGATGTTGCTGAAGATATTGATAAGATCGAGCTTTAACACTTTTCACATGAAAATGTTTTTTAAGACAAAAACAATTTTGACCCTGCTAATCGTTTTTACGTTAGCAGGTGTTTTTTTATTGTCACCGCACTCATTTGCCGGCGAGGTAAAGGATCTCGTTGCCGGAGAGTTTTTTGATTCAATTGATAAGAAGGATCCTGCGAGCACTGTGCTTTGGGATACAACAAATAAATATATAACCTTATCAGACGACAACGTAACTGATAAAAGTAATAATGGTATATATAAGACGACAAGCGGAGACATGCTTGAGGCGCGTTATTCAAATAAGATTGTAAACGGGGAAGATTATGTGTTGGCCCTTAATATGGGAAACACTTCGTATAAGATAGTTACATTTAAAAATGGAAGCTACAAAGATATTACGGGTTCTGTACCGAATTTTTCTTCTTCGAACTCAGTTGTTCGTTTTATATCATGTAATTTTTCATATTGTATTCTAGGTTTTGATGTTTTAGGAGAACAAAGAAGTCATCTCGTAAGAATTTTGCCAAATGGTACCGTGCTTTCTCTTGATGAACAGTTATACTCTGTCGCGCCACGTGTTCAATTAACTGCCGCTGGATTTGGAAATGGTCAGTTTCTTATAGCAGGAAAGGACGAAGCAGGAAGAATGAATTTATATACTTTTAACGATGTTTCAATGTTTGAAATGTATCGTGATGTACCTGGTTTTGAAGCGCGCCGTGATCAGATTTATACGATTTCTTGGGGAGACAATAAGTGGTTTCTTGGTGGAGGATCTTATGATAACAAAAACCCATCAGCGGCTATATATGATCAGTTTGCAAACAAGGTAACCATGATGAGAGATTCATTAATTTCACTAATTGATAGAAGAATTATTTTTCAATCATCATTTGATGGCGTATCGTGGATTTTCACAGCGACAGACAAAGATAGAGAGTTGGCGAAAACGAAGCTCATGAGTTATCGAATTGATATCGGATCAGGAGAGGATCAGCGCCTTTCTGAAATTACCAACTTCAAGTTTTCCATTTATGATCTCAAGAAAGAAGGATCATGGTATTATTTTGCAGGAGAAGCTGGACACTTCGTTAAATACAGAGATGGAGTGACATACGATATGGAAGGAAGTCTTCGCGGATGGGACAAGAAAAATGTGTACGCGATTGCTTCGATGGGTACAAAGGGCGTTTATATATTTGGAGAGCGAGGTAAATCAAATTTGATTGAGGAAAAACAACAAAGAAGCGGTATTGCATTATCAACGAAACTAAATACTGTTGACGGAGGTATTAAAACAGTTGAGCTTTTGGTCGATGAAGATAGACCGGTAGGAACATCGATTAAATATATGATTTCTGTGAATGGTGGAAAATCTTTTAAAGAAGTAAAAAATAAAGAAGTAATACAGTTTGATAAAGACTTTGGAAATGATTTACGATGGAAGGCGGAACTCACAACAAACAATGATACGGTCCGTCCGAAGGTACGATCGATGTTTATTAAGTACAAATTAATCAAATATGATTATGTGAAAGCATCCGCTCTCAAAGAGTTTGGCGGATCGCTTCTTTCTCGCGTAATAGCTCCGATTCGTTCGTCTTCGGATAAGTACGAACCGAAACCATTTACTCCGTATTCCACAGGCGTTCAAATATCAAGTGCTAGTGGATTTCTGTTCGGAAACGGACAAACACAGATCGCAACAATTCCTCAGGAAAAAGAACCATTGCTTCGCGTGTTCAATGCGGATACAAAAGAAATGTTATATGAAACATATGTGTTTCACCCAACATTTAATGGTGGAGTAAATATGGTCGTTGCTGATCTTGATAACAATGGAAGCGAAGAAATCATTGTAGCTCCTGCATCTAGTGGTGGACCTCATGTTCGTATATATACATATGCCGGTAGCAATAAATTAAAACTTTATGGACAATTTTTTGCTTATGATGAAAAATACAGAGGAGGAGTAAAACTTGCCGCAGGAGATGTGGACGGAGATGGAAAAGATGAAATTGTGACATGGCCTGTGTCTGGCCCTACAGATATAAGGGTTTGGGAATTAAGAGAAAAAGGATGGTGGTCACTTGATTGGCGCATTATGCCTTTTGGCCTTAATTATACAGGAGGAGCTGATATTGCGGTGCGAAATATAACATGGGATCCTACTTATGATATGACACAAGATAAACGAGAAGAACTCATTATCATTCCAACAGGACATCATACTCCAGAACTTGTTATTTATGGTCTTGAGCAAAATGAAAAATGGCGTCAACACGCTCGTGTACTTGCACTTGATCCTACTCTTACTACTGGAATGCGCATGGCAACTGGTAATTTATATGGAAATAATTTCAACGAGATTGTGGTCTGGCCAGTAGGAAAAGGAAAAAAGACTGCGAACATTTGGCAATGGACAACCACAGAAGCAAGGTCGGAACTCAAGAAAGTACACTCTATGTCATATCCTGCAAGCGGAGTTCTTCCTCCTGGTATAGAGGTGAATTTCAGTGTTGCAAACACAGAAGGAGACGAGCACGATGAGGTGATAGCAATAACAAACGCTGATCAACTTAAGAAGATCAAGGCAAAGTTTGAAATATTTAATCTTCGTGATACTGTTAAAAACGGTACATTGTCGTTTGATTTGAAGCTCAATAAGGCAATAGATGTTTTTGCTGATGTGAAGAATAAAATTATCGATTTTTTGGCCAATTTTTAAACTTTTTAATTACGTAATTTTTTGAATTTTATGGATTTTTCCACATATATGAAGAAGCATTCCACCCAGCGAGTAGGAGTGCTCGTCGATGTGCAGAACATGTATCATTCGGCAAAACATTTATTTGACTCGCGCGTTGATTTTGGAAAACTGCTCGAACTTGTTGTAGGGGATCGTCCTTTAATAAGAAGTTTAGCATATGTGATTTGTTCGCAAGACGAGACGGATGAAGAGATTAAATTTTTTGATGCACTCGTGAGCCAAGGATACGAGGTCGTCATAAAAAAACTTCTAGTATTTCAAGGAGGACACAAAAAAGGAGACTGGGACGTTGGTTTGTGTGTTGATGCGATTAAGGTGGCAGAAAAAGTAGACACCGTCATTCTTGTTACAGGAGATGGGGATTTCGTACCCTTGGTACACTATCTAAAAGATAATAAGGGTTGTCGTGTTGAAGCGGCTTCGTTTAAATCGTCAACATCATCAGACCTCGTTGAAGCAGTTGATCAATTTATAGATCTTAGCAAACACTCGAACCAAGTACTTCTAGGATCAAAAAACGATCGAGCCGATTCTCGTGCACAAGATCGAAACTCTTCCATTTCTCGCTATTCCCGTGTTAAAAAAGAAGCGAAAAAAATAGATAGGAAGAGAAAAAAATAAACTTTTGTTCTCAGATAATCTAAAAACCAAATTTTTACCCTTATTTACAAAACTTCCACGACTTGTTGTGGGGGTTTTTGTATGGACTTTTATATTATTTTTCTATATGGTATCGTATTAGCGGAACGGTTTGTTCCGAATATTTTAACTAATAATAGCGATGGTTACGTGCTTTTTTTGAGGGCATTTTCGTCTACGGAGACAGTTATAAAAAACATCTCTGTGTATAAAAATGTGTTCAAAAAAGACCTAATCTTCGCGTAAATAAGATTTTTATGTTTAAGCGAAAAACATTTTCTACCGAATTTGCTGGTAGGTCTTTGATTGTGGAGACGGGACATATCGCTCAGCAGGCGCATGGTTCTTGTACCGTTCGATATGGAGATACCGTTGTTTTGGCGGCTGTATGTCGTGGAGAGGCTCGAGAAGGCGTCGATTTTTTTCCTCTCACGGTTGATTATGAAGAGAAATTATACGCAGCTGGAAAAATAAAAGGATCTAGATTTATCAAGCGCGAAGGAAGACCAAGTGACGAGGCTGTTCTCGTTGCACGTATGATTGATAGATCGGTGCGTCCTCTTTTTAAAGAAACAGAGCGCAGAGATGTTCAACTTACAGTGACAACACTTTCGTATGATAATGAAAATGATTCTGATGTTGCTGCATTGCTTGCTGGTTCAATTGCTCTTGCAATTTCTCCTATTCCTTGGAATGGACCAGTTGCCGGTGTTCGAGTAGGAAGAATTAATGGGGAGATGAAAATAAATCCATTGGTTTCTGATCGTTCACAGTCCGATATTGATTTCATCGTAGTTGGTACAAAGGATGAAATTGTTATGATTGAAGCAGGAGGAAAACAAGTTACAGAAGATGATACTTACTCAGCTCTTGAGTATGCACACAAGTCTATAAAAAACATAGATTCTTTCATACAAGAAATTATCAAAGAAGTTGGTCTTCCAAAAGACACAAGTGAGCCAGATACTGATCCGGTAATTCGAGAACAACAAGACATGGTATCGAAAAAAGTAAAAGACTTATTATTGGCTAATATAAGCGATATATTCGGCAAGAAAATAAGTAAAGAAGAATATCAAAAAGGAATAGGTGACATAAAAAAGAAAATCGAGCAATCCCTCAAAGATGACAATGCAGTATCAAAAGAACTTCGTGTATACGGCATGAAAAAGTTTGATATATATATTGATGATGCCGCACGTGATTTCGTTCTCCTAAACAACAAAAGAATTGATGGTCGAGTACTTGATCAGGTAAGAGATATTGAAATAGAACTAGATATCGTTCCTCGTCCGCATGGATCAGCGCTTTTCAAAAGAGGAGAAACACAAGTACTTTCTGTTGTAACACTCGGATCACCTGGTGATGCACAAATTATTGATGGAATGGAAGCTGAGTTTACGAAAAGGTACATGCATCATTATAATTTTCCTGGATTTTCGGTTGGAGAAGTGCGTCCACAAAGAAGCACAAACAGAAGAGAGATCGGACACGGTGCCCTTGCAGAAAAGGCAGTTGAAGTTATGCTTCCTGATAAAGAAAAATTTCCGTACACAATCCGAGTCGTATCAGAAGTATTAATGTCAAACGGGTCTTCATCACAAGCGTCAATCTGTGGATCAAGTCTTGCGCTTATGGCGGCAGGAGTACCTATTGAGTCGCATATTGCGGGTATTGCGATTGGTCTTTATACAGATCCAAAAGATAAGAATAATCGTCGTATACTCACAGATATTCAAGGAGCAGAAGATCACGGAGGAGATATGGATTTCAAAGTGGGTGGAACTAGAAAAGGCATTACAGCTCTTCAGTTGGATATCAAATTAGGAGGTATTTCTCTTGATGTCTGTAAAGAAGCTCTCTCAGCAGCGCGCGCCGCGCGATTTTTCATTCTTGATCTCATGGAAAAAGTTATTCCGGCGCCACGAACAGAGCTATCTCCACACGCGCCTCGTATTTTCAGTATGAAAATTGATCCTGCGAAAATTCGCGAAGTTATCGGAAGTGGTGGCAAAGTAATTAATGGCATAATTGAAAAAACAGGAGTACAGATCGACATAGAAGATGACGGATCAGTATTTATAACATCCGAGACAAAAGAATCAGGTGACGCGGCGCGCACAATGGTTGAACAAATTGTAGCCGAGGTTGTTCTTGGAGAAATTTATTCAGCGAAAGTCGTACGTATAGCTGATTTTGGAGCATTCGTTCAATTAAATGATTTTGCAAATAAAGACGCGATGGTTCATGTCTCAGAACTTGCATGGGGACGAACAAACAAAGTAACTGATGTTGTAAACATAGGAGATGTTATAAAAGTAAAAATAATCGGAATAGATCAATCTGGAAAAGTTGCCGCATCACTCAAAGAAACGTTACCAAGGCCAGCAAATACAGAATCATCGTTTGATCGAGAGAATCCTCGCGAACGAACGCCTCATACCCGAAGAGATTCTAACAGTTCACATGGTCGTGGAGGTCGAGATAAGTCTCCTTATAAAAAAATCGGACATACAGGAGAAACAAGACACAGAGATAATCTAAGTGATCATGCCAGGAGAAACCATATTGTACACAAACCAAGCTCGTCTGAGTAATTATTTTCAAATAAAAAATTTGTTGTGTATGAATACTCTTTATTTTTTAACACGTAATAATTATTATTCAAAAAACAAATGTTTTAGGTTTGTGGTGTTAAATATTGTTTTGATGAACCATGTATCAAGATAAATTATTTTATGTGAAAGCAAAAAAACCACGTCTTATGATGTGGTTTGATTGGACAATTATCATGTTGGCCGTTATTTGTGCGATAAGTTTGTTTTTGTTTCCAAATCGTCCCTTATATGATGAGCGAGATCTCATACCAACAGGAAGTTTTTTTTCCTGGTTTATGGATAGTGGTGTATTTGATTCTAAAGATACGAAAACATCAGAAGACAAAAGCGCTTCCTCGCATATGGATTTTCTATTATCTTACAAAGATGAAATTATTTCAAAGACCGCGCCAAGCCAATATATAGATGATATTAAATCATTCATGAATAATTCGTCGTGGTGCATTGGTGTTCGAAACAATGTGTCTGATGTTTCTTTTGATAAAGAGAAAACATCATTTGCTATCACATGTGGAAAGTATAAAGGATCAGAAGTAATACACGAAGGACTTCTTGTTAAAAAAATTCCAAGTTCTGACATTACAGTAATGACAAATACACCTTCTTTATATGATGCGTTTAGAATTCGTTTTATAGATGCGCGCGCCGGACGAATTGAGACATTGAAAAAGATTTTTACATTTCATTCTTCTGAAAATGTTTTTTTTCTTATATATCGTGATATGTCAAAATATGAAAAAGGGTCTATGCGCATCATAGACGAACTTCTTTCAATTGCTCCTCAAACACTCACGGATGGCGCTGAATCAATTGATATTTCGATTGCTCGCAATGATTCGCCACTAAAAGCGACTATTCATATTCAACAATCAAACGCACAACTTGTGAAAAGAGGTCTTTTGCTCCCGGTGTTTATTCCGAATGATGCTGAGATGGTCGCTGTAAACACACTATCATTTCCATCGTTTAAAGATGAATTGGAAAAAGTAGAAAAGAACAAACTTATTAAAAATTCTTTAATAACAAATTTTGAAACAGAAAAATCAGATGATATGTTAAAAAGCAATGCTGTTAGAAAAACACTGCATGATTTTTTGCTTTCAAAATTTAATATAACAACATCAGATCGCATAGAGGATATTATATCAGAACCTTTTGTATGGTATGCACATAATAGAGAATTCTTCTCATTCATAACACATTCGAAAAATACACAGGAGATTTTTATAGATTTACTTGCTCGTTCTTATAATATGATGCAAACGCGTGTTATGCCTTATACACTACCTGATAAAACAGTTGTAAAAGAAATTGTTCCGACAGAAAGACTTGTTGCCAAAGAAAGAACATATAATTCACATAAATATTTCTTTATAGAAAATACAAATCAGACGGTTTTTTGGGGAGAAAAAGACGATATGTACATTACATCCACGTCAGAGCAGGATATTAAAAATTTCTTTGACAAAGATAATGATAAATTGTTTAGTATAGGAAAACCTGATTGTCTTGATAATAGACAACCAGACGAATTCGTTTATTTTAAGCCAAAAAGTGGCAATGCCCACATATTTTCAGGTCAAAAAAATGGCTTTTTTATTCAAAGCTACTTAGACTCATCAAATAGTACTATTAATATATGCTTAAACAGTTAATATAATGTGGAAAACATGTTTAGTTTTTAACACATTTGAACACAATAATTACTCAACAAACTCGTGCTATAATAAGTATGATGGTAAAAAAATAGCTTATATATTGACATATAAGGTGTTGTAAAATATTTTAAAATATGATAAACTACTCATGTGATTTAAAAACTCATTAAAGAAGGGTTTTCTAAAATAATATAAAAACAAGCTCATTACAAACAAACTCCAAAGAAGGAATTTATATTCATTTTTAATGGATATAAACTCCTTGGATCTATCCTGATTTTTTTCTGTTTCGCACTCATTCCATGCTCGAGCGCGAGACGGGTTAGCGCACTTTATATCTTTCCTCACAAACAAAAACAAAAATCAAAAATATTTATACAAAAGGCGATATCCTTAAGAGGTCACTCTAGGGAGTTCGTGAGGGATGGATTCGAGTTAAGTTATCCGCGTTTGGATGACATGTGTTGATTGTTTATGCGGTGAAACGAGTAACGAATTTCCTGAAACAAGGAAATAGGGGTCGTGCGTTTGGCACATCTTAATTCTCGTTGTTATGTATAACATCTTCTTATATTGTCTCCTCGTGCGCGGAATTATGTGCACCAAAGATGGTAATATATTTTTATAACGCATCTCTTGATTGCACCAACAAAACAATTTTAGATAACATCTAAGATTTATATAAAAAGGACTTGGTAATTCAGGTCCTTTTCTTTTTTTGGTAATTAAAAACAAAATATTTTCTTCAAAAATACGCAATATCATTTTTGAAAACTTTCAGAAAACAGAGCCAAAAAACAGCTTAAAGAAACATGTTTTTATTCCTTGCTCTCATCGTATGTTTTGTATATAATCATCCCATATAATTTTAATATATAGGTTATGAATCATATACCCGCAGATGTTTTGGCAGAGTTAAAAGACATACTCATGAAAGAACAAGGGCGTCTTATTGAGTCACTTCGTTCAATGGGTACTCAGGACTCGCATAACAAAGATAATTTCAACGCGGAATTTATAGATGAAGGCGACGATCTAGACGCGAACGTATCAGAAAGTACTGAGTATTCTGAAAAAATAGCTCTCACAGAACAATTAGAGCGAGAACTGCTCGATGTAGAAAGAGCGCTTGAAAAAATGATCGAAGGAACTTATGGGCTCGATGAACATACGAAAGAGCCTATTCCGGTTGATCGATTGCGTGTCTTTCCGGCCGCTCGTACGAAGGTATAATATAATTTTTTATATTATGAACGAGAAACAAAATGCATTCTTTGTGTTTTATTTCTCGTTCTTTTTTGTATGAAAACAACTCGATATACGATTATTATAATTCTTCTTTTTACTGTTGTATCGTTTGTTGATCGCGTAACTAAGATTTTTTTTCATGTCAGAGAAGATTTATACCAAGATACTTCGCGCATTATAGAATTTGTGTATGCTTGTAATCCGCACAGCGCATTCAGTGTTCCAATTCCATGGTTTTTGGTGTACATATTATGCGTCGTTGTTGTTATTGTTGGAGTAAGAATGATTTTTTTAGCTCTAAAAACCCAAGGATCGCCGTTAATAAAGGCATTTCCATATGTTTTGCTTATTGTTGGGGCTATAAGTAACTGTGTTGATAGATTTTTATATGGCTGTGTAGTCGACTTCATATCAATAGGTTGGTGGCCTGTGTTTAATCTGGCGGATTCGTATATTGTGATCGCGGTTGTATGGATCATTTTTGAGGAGGTGTTTGTATTAAAAAAGAAATAATTATAAAATTATTTTAGTTAATTATAATTCTATGAACAAGAAAACATTTATAATATTGTCATGTGTGATAATTGCTCTGCTCTTGCTTGTTTTTGTTCTAAAAAACAATACAAATAAGGACCAAGTAAATACAAATAATATCAAAATAGGATATATTGGCCCACTTACGGGGCAACTCGCTGGAACTATAGGAATTCCACACAAAGAAGGTCTGGAGCTTGGAGCGAAAGATTATGGATTGAACGTGGTTTTTGAAGATGATCAAGGAGACAAGAAGAATTCTGTAAACGCTGTGAATAAACTACTTATGGAAAAAACAAATATTTTAGTATGTCCCATGAGTGGTGGTTCTTTTGCTATTGCGCCTGTTGTCGCAGAAAAAAATGCATTATTAATATCAACAGGAGCTAATCCGAATATTGCTGCAATAAATGAAAATACATTTAGATTCTTCATTAATACAAAAGATGAAGCTGTTTTAATTACGTCATATATCAAAGATAATCTACCAAACACAAAAACGATTGGTGTTATTTATAGAAATGATGAATATGGTATATCAGGAAAAGAAGCAATTGAAAAAGAGTCAGTTGTTCGCGGTATTAATGTTGTTGGAAGCGAAGCTTTTGAGATAAATACAACTGATATAAAAACACATATTTTAAAGATTGTGTCGAAAAAACCAGATGCGTTTTTTATAGGTGGTGTAGGACCAGAAATACAAAACTCTTTAAAGACATTACGAGATTTGGGGTATGAAGGAAAAATATTTACAAACATGAATGGTGGGGATCCATCAATTTCTCAAGAATTGCGAGATGGTCTGTATTTTACGGACTTTAATTTTGATGAAAACAACTCATCAATAAAAGAATTTGCAGATAGAATAAGAAAAGAATTTAATAGAGAGCAAGTGTTTGCAAATATTCCTCTAGAATATAGTGTTGCTCAGATAATAAAAACAGTTTCCGATGAATGTGCAGATGATATAAGCTGTTGGAAAAAAACACTTGTCGAAAAGGAATTTGAGACTATTTTAGGAAAGATTAAGTTTGATGCCCAGGGGGATGCGAGTTCAAAGGTTTTGTTAAAACAATATACAAACAATACTTTTGTGATAGTGAAATAGTCACCGTGGTTTTTATAAGAAAACAAAACGCCTTTTGCCAAAAGGCGTTTTGTTGCTATAATACCCGTTGGTATTAAATTATTTGATTATTTATGAAGAGAAAAACATTATATATTATTATAGGAGTTATTGTGCTTGTCGTCTTGTGGGCGGTAAGCGGATATAACAGTCTTATTAGTAACGACGAAGCCGTTAAGACTTCGTGGTCCCAAGTTGAAAATCAATATCAGCGACGATTTGAACTTATTCCAAATCTTGTAAGCACTGTACAAGGATATGCTGATTTTGAGAAAAGCACTATTACCGATGTAACTGAGATGCGTAGTCGTGTGGGACAGGTGAATATAACAGCTGATGATCTTTCTAATCCGGAAAAATTTGCTGCGTTTCAACAGGCACAGGACGGACTTTCTGGTGCTCTTTCAAGACTTCTTGTTGTGATGGAAAATTATCCTGTTCTTAAAGCAAACGAAAACTTTCTTAGTTTGCAATCACAACTTGAGGGTACTGAAAACAGAATTGCAGTAGAGCGAGGACGATATAATGAAACCGTCATGGCGTTCAATATATTGGTTCGTAGATTTCCAAAAAATATCATTGCCGGTATATTCGGTTTCGATATGAAACAACAGTTTAAGTCTGTCGAGGGTTCTGAAACCGCACCGAAAGTACAGTTTGATACGAAATAAATGCGCGGACAATATACAAAAAATCCTTTTCGAGTGGTAGCTAAACATGTTTCGCTACCTCTCTTTCTGTTTGTTTCCTTATTGTTTGGTTTGGGTTTGTTTTGTTCTGGATTTTCGTACGCGAATGCGTACGAAAATCCAGGAACACCGACAGGTTATGTTAACGATTTTGCAGGAATCCTTTCTATTGAAACAAGAAACTCAATTGAAGAATCTCTGAAACAATTTGATACTGAATACGGCAAACAAATATCTGTGGTAACTATCGAGTCACTTAATGGAGATACGGTTGATAATTTTGCTGAGAAGCTTTTTAAAGACTGGGGGATTGGAAATAAAAATGACGAAGGAGTGCTTCTCCTGATAGCAAAAAACGATCGTCAATTGAGAATAGAAGTCGGATATGGGTTGGAAGGTGTTCTTACTGATTTATTATCGAGCGATATTATTAGAAATGTAATAACGCCGTATTTTAAACAAGGCGATTATGATACGGGTGTTCGTACCGGAGTTGATAGAATGATCGAAATTATAAAAAACGGAGGAGGAGAACCCGTTGCACAAGTTAATCAAGAATCAGGAGGCATAGATGCTCGTGTGCTTTTCTTCTTATTGTTTTTTGTCGTTCCGGCCCTTTCTCATACACTCGCAAAAACAAAATCATGGTGGCTTGGTGGAATATTTGGTCTTGTAGGAGGACTTATTTGGATGTTGTTTTCAGCAATATCATGGTGGCTTGTTGGAGCACTTGTTGCTGTCGGATTTGGATATGATTATATATTATCTAAACACTATAAAAAAACAGGAAAGGGTGGTCATGTGGGTCCATTTTGGTTTGGTGGAGGAGGTGGAAGCGGAGGCGGATTTGGTGGAGGCGGAGGATTTGGAGGTTTTGGCGGAGGAGGATCAGGCGGAGGCGGATCAAGTGGGCGTTGGTAATTTTTATAATTATTTTTAATTATATGAAACGAATTATAACAATATTTATTACAATCATTTTTGTTTTCACATATGTATCACCAATTTTTGCTAAAACAGAAGCGACGTGTAGCGATGAAATATATCAACAAAAACCAATAGCTCGTGCAACGTTTGATTCGCTGAAAACAGGTGAGGCTGATTTTAGCAAGATTGTGAAATTATTTCCAAATAATTCCATGTGGATTTTTTATACGGTTGCACAATTTTTTCTCGGCAAAAAACGTGTGCACGTTGTTGAAAGCGATGGGCAGTGTGGTAAGTATTTGAAAGTGAAATATCCAAAAGGAGAGGTGCGTTCAAAAGATTCTGGAGCGCAATGGAAGTGGAGTGTTCCTGATAATCAAGAATTATATTTAAGTTATTGGATCAAGTTTGATCCCGATTTTGAGTTCGTAAAAGGAGGAAAGCTTCCCGGTTTTTGCGGTGGCTCGTGCAATGCCGGTGGCGATAAGCCAAACGGGAAAGACGGGTGGAGTGCTCGTCTTATGTGGCAACCAGAGGGTGGTATGATTGCTTATGTATATCACAAAAATCAGGCGACGGATTATGGTGATTCTTTTCATTTTATGATCAATCCACCAAAGATTTACGTTTCAGCTCCAGAGAATCCTGTGGCAGGATCTTGTGTAATTGGTTCAAAAACAAATCCATCTTGTTTTGATCTGTCAAAAGAAATTCGTCTTGAAAAAGGTCGTTGGTACAAGATGACAGAATATGTGAAAGTGAATAATTTCGGAAAAAAGGATGGAGCGATAAAAGCATGGATAGATGGATCATTCGTGCTTGATGTTGAGGGTTTTGAATTTAGATCTGGATCATACGCTGGTGGAAACCCTCTTCTTATTGACACTGTTTTTTTCTCAACTTTTTTTGGAGGAAACGAGAAAACGTGGGCTCCTGGCAAGGATGTATATTCATATTTTGATGATTTTACGGTGTCAAAATACCCATTGTATTAATTTTGGGTTAGTGGCACTATTGTAGCGACAATAAAGACTTAAAATATCATAATAATTTATTTCATACAGGAGGTGTGTCATGGCGCTTGTAATACGAGAAAGAGATGATTTAAAAGGGTCCCCGATTGATTATAAGGATGGCGATGTTTGTATAACTGAAAAAGCCATTGAAATTTATGAAGATAAATCGAAAAAAACAATTATTATGTTCGGTAAGAGAATGAATTTGGTAAAAATTTGTTTTCTAAACGAAGAAAAAGGGCCTATTATTCTGGATTTAGAATCAAACGAAAATAATTTTTTTAGTATCAGTGGTTCCATACAAAAAATTCTTATTTCTTTTGGGTTATGTGGTATAGGGCCGATACTTCTAGCCATTCGTACTCATTTTTCGTATGTTGCGCATACATTAATTCTCTCATATCCGATTCGTTCTCTTTTAGAGCGAATAGTATTTCCTGAGGAGATTGAAATACCTTAAATATTTTAGACAAAAAATAAAAAACCGCTGATATAATAATCAACGGTTTTTTTGTTATTTTTAGGCATTCGTTGACATTTTTGATATATCAGTAATAATTCCTAATAGCGTATAAACATATGGATATTAAGCAAAAAAGATGGACGGCTCAAAAGAAAGAAATATTGTCTTTTATTAAAAAAGACACCTCTATCCATTATTGCGCTGATGAGATTTATAAAACAATTAAAAAACGAATTTCTAATATTTCACTCGGGACTGTATACAGAAATTTAGAGTCATTAGTTGATGATGGATATATTTGTGCTTTATCATTTCCTTCTCGACCAGTTTTGTATGATGGCATTTCCATTCAGCATGCTCATTTTTTTTGCGAGTCTTGCGGAGCTGTTGCGAATATTAATCTCGATGAAGAGATTGACACTATTTCTAGAAAGCTCGCACGAATACATTCTCATACGATTCGTTCAGTATTTTGTGATGTATATGGAGTATGTATGGGGTGTAAGAATAAGTCAAAAGTCAAAAGTGAAAAGTGAAAAGTCAAAAGCTTGCACTGAGCGAAGCGAATGTGTCATAAGTCAAAAGCTTGCACTGAGCGGAGCGAATTCATCTAAATAGTTTTTATAAATAATTATAAATTAATATGAAAATAATAATAGATAATGAAAAATGTCTCGGATGTGGATCGTGCACTGCGGTTGCGCCAGATGTTTTTGAATTAAATGATATTAGTAAGGCCAGTGTTATTGGTTCAAAAGAAATAAAAACAGGAAATCGTTCGACATATGAATTGCCCAATGATATATCAAAAAACACGAAAGAAGATGCGGTTATGGCGGCAGAGTCTTGTCCTGCTGGAGCGATCGATATTGATTTAAGTGAAACGAAACAATAAGACAATATTACATTATAATACACATGTTAGAGCTTAAAAACATAAGCGCATCGATTGATGAAAAAATAGTAATTAAAAACCTTTCTCTTGAAGTTAAATTAGGAGAAACTCATGTTATTATGGGACCAAACGGGGCCGGAAAATCCTCGTTTTCTCGCATTGTAATGGGAGATCCGAGATATAAAACCACTTATGGAGAAGTGGTTTGTGGTGATGTTGATATAACACACACAACGCCATTCGAACGCTTTAAGAAAGGGATTATGGTTACTTTTCAATCACCGGTGGAAATCCCAGGCGTTTCTTTTTTAGAGTTTTTATACGAGGCATATATACAACAAAAAGAAGAAAACAAGATATCTTTTAAAGATTTTCGAGAAAAACTTTTTGAGTTATGCGAGAAACTCGAACTAAATAAAGAAATTATTGATCGACATATTAATGTTGGTTTTTCTGGCGGAGAGAAAAAAAGAATTGAAATGCTACAGGTTGCGCTTTTTCAACCGCGATATGTGGTGCTTGACGAGATTGATTCAGGAATTGATATTGATGGAACAAGAGCGATTGCTCGTATGATTACATCTCTTTGTTCGCCAGAACGATCTTTCATAATTATTACACACGACAACAAACTGATTTCTCAAATTGATTATAACTCAGTTCATATCTTAATTGATGGGACAATTGTCAAATCAGGTGGCCCTGATTTAGGAGAAAGTGTTCTTAAAAACGGATATGCTTCATATGGAGCAAACCAGTTTTTCAATCAAAGTAAATAGTTTTTTATTATGAATTCAGAAAAGAAAAATCTTTTTGAACCAGCTAGATCCATTTATGATATGCGATCAGATGATTCGTATATTAAAAATTATCCAAAGGGTCTTTCAAGAGATTTGATTTGTAGTATATCAGAGAGCAAATCAGAACCTTCGTGGATGCTAGAAAAGAGATTACAGGCTTTTGATGCTTGGGAAAAGGCTGTTTTTCCATCCTGGGGACCAGATCTTTCTAAAATAAATTTTGATAATATTACATATTATGCTCGCGCAACAGATATAAAAAGCGAGACATGGAGTGATGTTCCTTCTGTAATTAAGGATACTTTTGACAAGCTCGGAGTTCCTAGTATGGAACAAAAAGTGTTTGCTGGCATAGGTGCTCAGTATGAATCAACTGTCGTATACCATGAGTTTCAAGAAGAGCTCAAGAAACAAGGAGTAATTTTTAAAGACATGGATTTGGCTCTTCGTGAAAACGAGGAATTAATTCGAGAGTATTTTATGACGTCGTGTGTATCGGTAACAGATCATGCATTTGCGGCACTTCATGGAGCTGTTTGGAGTGGGGGAACTTTTATTTATATTCCTTCCGGTGTAAAAATAAAAAAACCACTTCAGGCGTATTTTCGAATGAATGCAAAAGGAATGGGACAGTTTGAGCATACATTGATAATTGCAGACGAAAATTCTTTCGCTCATTACATAGAAGGGTGTTCGGCGCCGCGGTATGGAGCTGATTCTCTTCATGCAGGATGCGTTGAAATATTTGTGAAGAAAAACGCACGAATAAAATACACAAGCATAGAGAACTGGAGCAGAGACACATATAATTTAAATACAAAAAGAGCGATGGTCGATGAAAACGGACGAATTGAGTGGCTCAACGGAAACATGGGAGCTGGAACAACAATGTTATATCCATGCTCAGTGCTTAGAGGAAGAGGTGCGTCATGCGATTCACTCGGAGTTGTGTGTGCCGGTGCCGGACAACATCATGATACGGGTTCGAAGGTTATCCACGCGGCGCCGAATACTTCTGCTACGATTATTTCAAAAAGCATCGCGCTTCACGGAGGTGTGTCGACATATAGGGGTGTGATCGATGTGCTTCCTGAGGCAACGTCTTCGGCTTGTAGTATTCAATGTGACACGCTTCTTGTTGATGGGGATTCTAGTGCTCGTACAATTCCTAGAATAGGAGTAAAAAACACCTCTTCGACAGTTGCTCATGAGGCTACAACAGGAAGAATCTCAGAAGATCAGATATTTTATCTTATGAGTAGAGGAATTACTGATTCCCATGCTCGGAACATGGTTGTTTCCGGTTTTTTGGAACCGGTTGTTCAAGTGCTCGATATTGAATACGCAGTAGAATTAAACAGGCTTGTCGAAATGGAAATGGAAGGAAGTGTCGGATAAAAAATATGAAAAAAAATATTCAAAAAACACATTCGAAAGAAAATGATAGCACTGTGTCGACGACGACGTCGCGTCGTTTTGATCTTTATAAATACGATAGCTCGTTCGTGCGCGATTTCGTCGATGGGCTCGATGAGTTTAAAGGAGTTTTTTTATCGAAGGATGCGCAAAATGATTTGGAAAAGCTTGGTATCGACGAAATCGCGCACACATTTATCAATCAAGTTCTATGGAAACACATTCATTTAACTGAATCAGGATTACATCGAATTATCGATACTGAATGTGGTACGAAACAAGGAGTGTATATTGATGTGGCGGATGGATGTGATGTATCAATAATATATGAGCAAACATCACGAAACACAGCAAGGTGTATTCATATTCATGTTGGTTCAAACTCTAGTGTACAATTAGATAATATTGCAAAAACATCAGGAACTTTTTTTCTGTGGCGATATGCTTTTGTTGAAGAGGGTGGTTTTTTTACTGAACGAAAATTATTTATGGAAAAAGAAGGTGTTTTTTCTTCCAATTCCACCACCGTCCTTCGCGGAATAAGGGCTTGTTCATCTGTTGGCACAGCATTTATTATAAGTGGAAAGTCCTATTCACAGGTATATGATAATATAATTCACACATCTCAGAACACAAAAAGCATGGTTCAGATGAGAGGACTTGTTTACGATGATGCGATGCTTGTTTTTAAGGGAAATAATAATATAAAGCGAAATTCTTTTGGATCATCCACGTCTTGTTCTATAGCAGAGCTTTTGTGTTCCGATAAAGCAAAAGGATACGCGATTCCCGAACTTGTGGTTGATTCTGATAATTGTATAGGAGGACATAGTGCGACAATAACTCCTATTGAGCAAGAATATATTTTGTATGCGACGAGTAGAGGATATTCTGATTTACAGGCTCGTTTATTGTTTAGAAAATCATTTCTAATGAGAACGTTTCAAGATTTTCAAAATGATTTTTCAAATCTTCCAAATACGTTTATTGATGCAATAATATAATTTTATCTATATGACATTTGATCCAAATAACATAAAAAAAGATTTTCCAATTTTTAGTGCGCAATATCATGGTAATCCACTCGTATATCTCGATTCGGCTGCTACAACTCAAAAACCACGTATTGTTATTGATAAAATGACTGATTTTTATTTTTTGCACAACGCGAATATTCACCGCGGAATATACAGATTAAGTGAAGATGCTACTAGCATGTATGAATCAGTAAGAGATAAGGTCGCCTTGTTTATTGGAGCTGAAAATAACGAAATTATCTTTACCGCTGGAGCTACAGATTCAAGCAATATGCTTGTTTCAATGCTAAAATCTAATATTTTAGAAGGAGACGAGATTGTCATGAGTCCTCTTGAACATCATAGTACGCTTATTCCATGGCAGGAGTGCGCCGAGGAACGAGGCGCACGAATTCGTTTTGTCTCTCTGACAAATTTTTTTACAATTGATAAGAATCAGTTTGAAAAGGATCTGTCTGACAAAACTAAAATAGTTGTTATCACGCATGTTTCGAATATTACAGGGGTTTGTTCTGATGTTTTAAATCTTGTAAAGATAACTAGGGCACGGGCGCCACGTGCGATTATAGTTCTAGATGCTTCACAATCTGTTCCGCACATGCCTGTGTCAGCAAAAAAACTTGGTATCGATTTCATGTATTTTTCTGCACACAAGATGTGTGGTCCAACGGGTGTCGGGGTTTTATATGGAAAATATGAAATATTAAAGACACTTTCTCCTGTCAGATTTGGCGGTGGAATGATTAATGATGTAAAGAAATACAAAAGTACATGGGCGCCCGTGCCTCATTGTTTTGAAGCAGGAACACCAAACATCGCAGGAGTCATAGGACTGGGAACAGCATGCTCATACTTGTCAAAAATCGGTATGGATTTGGTATACGAGCATGAGAAATCAATCGCCTCGTATGTACGTAAAAGATTGTCTGAAATTCCCAACGTACATCTTTATGATTTTGGCGCGGATTCAACAATTATTAATTTTAATGTTATGGGGGTTCATCCTCACGATGTTGCGGCAATGCTAGATGAATATGGAATTACTGTAAGGGCGGGACATCATTGTGCACATCTTCTTTCCGAAGAGAATGGTCTTCCGGCAACGTTAAGAGCTAGTTTTTATATATATACAACGGAAGCAGATATCGACACTCTTATAATAGGTATTAAGAAAGTTCATTCCGTTTTATTATAGAATGAAATTATGGAATTATATCATCATAATATTAATGATCATTATAAACGCCCGCGTTACAAGGGCGTGCTTTCAGGTTCTTTTGTTTCTAGAATTGGAGAAAACAAGTCTTGCGGAGATGTTATAAAAATAAACATGAAAATATTAGAAGGAATTATTGTTGAAATATCATTTGAAGGAAGTGGGTGTGTTATTTCTCAGGCCACCGCCTCTATGCTCGTTGAAAAACTTCATGGGTCTTCTGTTGAGGTTCTTAAAAAAATGAATAAAAAGGATATATTAGGACTTCTTGGTATTGATCTTGGTCCAACACGTCTGAAATGTGCACTTCTTCCACTCGAAGTTGCACAGAGTGTTGTAAAAGAATATGATATAGGCGCATAAACAAAACAAATAATTTTAATATTTTATGCATATACTAAAACCACTTCCATACGCATATGATGCATTGGAACCATATATTGATAAGAAAACGATGGAAATTCATCATACCAAACACCATCAAACATATATTGATAAGTTTAATAAAACACTCGAATCCGCTCCCGAACTTCGTGATGTACAAGCGGAAGATCTTCTGAAAGAAATAAATGAAATTCCGGAATCAATTCGAGAAGGGGTTCGTAATTTTGGTGGGGGTCATGCGAACCATGTGTTTTTTTGGAACAGTATGTCTCCAAATGGTGGGACACCTTCAGAAGCTTTGGCGGAGGCGCTTACAGAATCTTTTGGGAGTATGGAAAATTTTAGAAAAGATTTTACAAATGCGGCAGTTAATTTTTTTGGAAGCGGATGGACGTGGCTTGCAAAGGATACTTCTGGTAAACTTGTTATTCTTTCTTTTCCAAATCAAGACACGCCATTATCCTTCGGATATGTGCCGCTTTTAACTATTGATTTATGGGAACACGCATATTATCTTTTATATCAAAACAAGCGCGCAGAATATATTGAAAAATGGTGGAACATTGTTAATTGGAATGAAGTTAATTCGCGTTTTTTGCCGAAGTAATAAACTTTTTCAAAGGTTGATTTTTGGGGGTTTTTTTGATACTCTGTGTTAGTTGTTTATTATGAGAAGATTTGTTCGTAGAATAGGTGTGTACGTGGTTTTATTGATTTTGATGATATTTCGTGGCGTTCGTTTTATTGCGAACGGGATCGGTCGTGTTGTGTTTGTTGTTTTGAGGACTGTTATATATTATATAGTACGAGCAATGGTGTATCGACTATATCGTTTTTTTATTTTTATTCGTCGAGGTGTCAATTACATTGTTCCATATAAAGATCTCGATATGGGACAGAAATTTCACCATAGAATTTTTTTTACAATTCTTATTGTGATTGGAGGAGTGCTCGTGTATGCAAATATATATGGGCAACAAGTTCCACCTGAGGAATATAGCAAGGGAAGTGTTTTGTATCGAGTGTATGCCGAACCTAATTTATTTATTGAGACCACAACGAGTTCAGTATATACGAAAGATGTGAGTTATCTTGGTGAGACAGGAGGAAGGCGTGTTATGCCGTACGGAGCTTCCGGTGTTGGAGAAGAAACAACACTTCCGACAGCACATGATGATACGGCGCTTGTAAAAATTAATGTTCCAACAGGAGCTAATATTGTTGTGCGTGATAGAATTATGACTCATGTGGTGCAAGAAGGAGATATGGTATCGAACATAGCTCGTCTATATGGACTTAGTGTCAATACGATTATATGGAACAACGACATAGGTTCGTCTGGAGTTATTCGTCCCGGTCAGCAGCTGAAAATTCTTCCATATGACGGTGTATTGTATGCGGTAAAAAAGAACGATACGCTAGCGAAGATAGCATCAACATATCAAAGCAGTGTTGATAGTATTATAGAGAAAAACAAACTCGCTGATGCCAGCGATGTTCAAATCGGTGAAAATATTATAATTCCAAACGGAATTAAACCGGTTGTACTTGTTCGAAGATCTGTCAGCACAGGACGCGAAGTTATTGAAAACATCTTTTATCCTACGCCATCTGACGGAGGAACGAAGCTCTTGTGGCCTACTGCGGCTCGTCGTATAACACAATATTTCGGTTTTCGTCACACAGGACTTGATATTGCAGACAAAAAAGGAACTCCAATTTATGCGGCTGAAGCAGGAAAAGTTGAACGAGTATTATATCAACGCACAGGATATGGATATCATATTATTATTAATCACGGAGGCGATCTTCGTACTTTGTATGGACATGCGAGTAAGATATTCGTACAAGAAGGACAAACCGTTGCGCGTGGTGACGTGATTGCGCTTATGGGATCGACAGGTCGCTCAACAGGTCCTCATCTTCATTTTGAGGTGCGCGTGAAAGGAAAGAGAGTTAACCCGCTCGGGTATATAAAGTAAGTGTTTTTTGTTATATGACACAGTAATTTGTTTTGGTTTGCGAACTTGTACACAGATATGAACAAACACTTTAAATGCGCGTACAAAGCGCATTTTTTTATTCTTTTATGCATTATAAATAAATGTGAAACCTTATTTTTTGCACGTATGAGGAGTATAATTACAAGTGATAAAAAATATAACAAAAAACATTTTTCGTAACACCCTTATTTTTTAGGGAAAAGGAGGAAGTATGGAACAATTAAATTCCGAAAACAATGTTGCTGTTTTATTGAATCTGTTACAACAACCTATACAACAACCTATGCTTGAGCAAGCACCAGTGTCTACTCAAAAAGAAAACTCTATTAAACCAACAGAGAGTTTTCAAGTTAAGGTTAGTGCTAGAGAGGTTATTGCAACGTTAAACTTATTAAAACACATTGATGGGGACGATGGTTTCGGTTCTTTAAGTCAAGAAGAGATATTTGCATTTATAACGAAAATTGATCGTGAGAGTGCAAGTATAGAAAAAGAAGAAAAATATTTAAAAACAAGCTGTATGACAGAAAAACAGATCGAGAGTTTTCAAAAAAACCTTGACGGATTTAAAGCAGATTTAGAATTTTATAAGAAAAAACTATATGAGGCTTTAAATAATCGAATTTCAGCTTGATTATTAATGAGACGAATAAGCTTAACCCTGTTGTGTTTGCAGCGGGGTTTTTTATTTGTAGTATTTAAATAAATTTTTCTGATATACTATATATACATTATAAGTATATGAAACATTCGCACGAACACAATGATTACGAACGATTTACTGTGCCTAACAAGTACTCTTCCGAGACAATAGAGTATTTTGATTCGGTTATTAATTGATGTCGAGAATATGCTCGAGAAAAAGGACTTGATGAGTCGATTGTAGATGAAAATATAGAACACATCATACTCCGCCTAGGAGATTCTTTGAATGGAACGAGAAATTTATATATATTGAAAGCGAAGAAGGTTGTTTTTGAAGAAGATGATATCCCAATAGAGAAATTTATAAAAATAAAAATTGACGAGTATGCTCCGAAAATTATTGCGAATTCTAAAAAAGATTAGTTTTAGAAAGAAAATCACTCCTTTTTCAAACAATGTTATTTTTCTTGATACGGAATTTTCTAGTCTCGATCCTTACAAAGGAGAAATATTGTCAGTCGGCATGGTGAAACATACTGGTGAGGAGTTTTATATTGAAATAGAATATAATGGTGAGTATGATTCATGGGTTGTTAAGAATGTACTGCCATTTCTTACAGGAGAAAAAATCTCACGCGAAGTCGCGAAACAGAAAATAAAAGCGTTTGTCGGCGAAGAAAAACCATATTGTGTCGCATATGTCGATAATCTCGATATGGCGTATTGGTTTAAGTTGTTCGGAAATAGCGATGATAATCCATGTGATTGGATTTCCGTTGATATGGCATCGATATTGTTTTCTTGGGGAATTAATCCGCGACACCTTCTAATACAAAAAGGAAATAAATTTTTGGACGGCTTATGTATTGATGTATCAAAATATCGTCAGCATCACGCTCTAGATGACGCGAAACTTCTCCGGGAGGTTTATATGAAACTGTCTTAATGATTTTTTGCTTTTATAAATAAAAAATCGTCCATTATTAACGGACGATTTAAACTTTTTTATTTATAATGATATTTCTTTGTTTGTTTTTTTAATTAAAATTAAAACCCAGAAAAATAATAATCCGAATGGTCCGGATAGAATAGCAAACATTAGTGCAATAACATCAGGGCTTCGGTTTTTGTCATCGGCAGATGTATTTTTCATTACCTGTCGGAGAAGTATCAATATTGATGATATGTGGATTATTATATAAATCCACCAAATGTTTTCAATTAAAAAATTCAACATACATCACCTCTTTTTTAAATAAATTGTTTGTTTTTTTAATTTGTTTTATTGCACATACTATACTTCTTAATATTAAAAGTGTCAATAGTTGAAAAAAACATCTTTTTAAAGCTTCTTTATAAACAAAAAACTCTCTTTTATAGAGAGTTTTTTGATGGTGGCCGCGGAAGGAGTCGAACCTTCAACCGCTGGGTTCGAAGCCCAGTGCTCTATCCATTAAGCTACGCGACCAAAATTACTGCGTAAATATAATGTATGTGATATAAAAAAACAACATTGAAATAAAACAATTCGTTTGTTATAGTGTCTAAGCTTCTTATTGTTTCATTTAGA
>CAZGFX010000002.1:0-309728 GCA_964524845.1 uncultured Gammaproteobacteria bacterium | reverse complement strand
GGACAAAATTTGTTGCATATGGGCTTATTATTTAAATTGTTCCGCAATATAAACGCCCACATACAAAAATTTTGCCATCGTGCCCAGCTTCGTTAACGGCGTTTGAAGCCATTTTATCAATTTGCTATACTGCGAACATATTTAATTAACATATTTTAATGAGGAAATATATGGCTGATACACGGTATATTATAGTGACAGGAGGTGTTTGTTCCGGACTCGGGAAAGGAATTGCGGCGGCATCAATCGGGGCTATTTTAAAAGCGGCAGGAGTCACTGTTTTTATACAGAAGCTTGATCCTTATTTAAATATGGATCCGGGTACGATGAATCCAAATCAGCATGGAGAGGTTTTTGTTACGGAGGATGGCGCCGAGACGGATCTAGATCTAGGACATTATGAACGTTTCATTGATTTTAATGAAACACGAAGCGGTAGTGTTTCCACCGGACAAATATATACCCAAGTTATCGAAAAAGAACGAAAAGGAGAATTTTTAGGAAAAACAATTCAGATTATTCCACACATTACGAATGCCATTAAATCAAAAATACTGGAAACAGGAGAAGTAAGCGGTGCTGATATCGTGCTTATTGAAATTGGAGGAACCGTTGGAGATATTGAGGGTGAACCATTTCTTGAGGCGGCGCGGCAATTACACAGGGATCTAGGAGAACACCGTGTTATATTTGTACATCTTGTTTTATTGCCATATCTCAAGGCTTCGAAAGAATTGAAAACAAAACCAGCTCAAGCATCTGTAAGAATGCTTCGTCATATCGGTATAAGCCCTGATATTATTTTGGCACGTGCGGATCATACGATTGATACTGAAATATTATCAAAACTTTCTCTTTTTTGTGATGTGCCACTCGAGGCTGTAATTGCCGCGCCGACAATTGATTCAATATATGAAGTTCCGATAAATTTTGAAAAAAGTTCAATATCATCATTGATATCACAGCGCTTGCACCTTAAAGAGACATTGGTTCCAGATATGTCAGAGTGGGAAAGACTTAATAATACGATAAAAAATGCTACTGAGACCGTTCGAATTGCGCTTGTTGGAAAATATGTTTCTCTTGAAGATTCCTATTTGAGTGTCATTGAAGCACTAAAAGCTGCTTGTTATCACCACGATAGACATCTTGAACTCATATGGGTTGATTCGGAGCGTATTGAAAAAGAAGGTGCCGAAGAACTTCTTAAAGGGATTCATGGAATTATTGTTCCGGGAGGATTTGGAAATCGTGGTATTGAGGGAAAGATCGCGGCGGCGGAATATGCTCGTACAAATAACGTGCCTTATCTCGGACTCTGTCTCGGATCACAGATTATGGCAATTGAATTTGCACGACACATGCTTGGATTTTCTGATGCGAACAGTGAAGAGTTTAACGCATCGACAGAACATCCGGTAGTCCATATCATGGAACACCAAAAGTCGGTAACGCACAAAGGAGGTACGATGCGGCTCGGCGCTTATGATTGCGATATTAAAGAAGGGACACGGGCCCATCAAGTTTATGGCACATCTCATATTATTGAGCGCCATCGTCATAGATACGAATTTAATAATGCTTATAGAGCGCAGTTTGAAGAGAAGGGACTCGTTATATCTGGAACATCGCCAGATGGAATGCTCGTGGAAATCGTAGAAGTTAAAAATCATCCATTTATGATCGGATCTCAGTTTCATCCTGAATTTAAATCTCGTCCATTGCGCCCACATCCATTGTTTAAAGAATTTATAAAAGCTTGTTTGTAAATGAAATTACGCAATTAAATTACAAACTAAAGGAATATATTAATATGGAAGAAGAACCAAAAAAATACGATGAATCAAAGGATTTATCGTCAAAAACAATTGATAATATTGGCGAATTATCAAATTTTGGAATAATTGAAGACACCATTCATGAGGTTGGACAATTATGTGATTTAATTCGTTCTTTATCGAATCCATCTGATCTTCCTCTTCTAGATATAAAAATGTTTGAAAAGATATACCCAAACATAGAAAAATCTTTTCATATATTATTGCAAGAAGGAAAAGAATTTTTAAAACGATATGAAAAAACACAAACTACTCAGAAAATATCGGATGAGGCTCGTGATATATATAATCTAATTAATGAATTAGAACGAGTGTGTTGCGTACTTGTAAGTGCATCTGAAAAAATAAATTTAAATATTTTTTCTGATGAAAAAAAAGACATATTACATGATAGTGGTGTTTCATATACAACACTTGAAAAAATCAATTATCCTGATTCAGAAGATCCTTTGGAAACACATCTTTCTGTTTCTGATGAAGAAAGAGAGAAAATAAAATCGGCCTTTTTTGATTTTAAAAACAAACTTCCAAAAGATACTCATAGTAATTTTGAACTAGCAATATTTTATTTTAAAGGAAAACTAGTCGCATCATTAAAAGAAATTGAAAATACCGCAAACGAAGTCAAAAAAATAGCTGATGAATTTCCTGAAATTGGAGACGGAATTATCACTGGAGATAAAATATTAAGAGGTCGTAAATAATTATTTTAATTTTATACGACAAAAAATATGAGACTTCATCGTTTTTATATAGATATGCAGCTTGCGGGGTGGAAAAATTTTTCCACTGAAGACAAGAGACTTCTTCATCAATGGAAGAATGTTTTTCGATATGTGGCCGGCGATCGAATTATACTTTTTGATGGAAGTGGCAAGGATTACGAGTGTAAAATACGTGAAAATATTACAAAACATGTCGTGCTTGATATCATTAAAGCATGCGATGGTATCTGTCCGAATAAAGATGTATGGCTTTTTCAGTCAATTATAAAAAAGGACAATTTTGAATTGGTTGTCGAGAAAGGAACAGAAGTCGGCATTTCTCATTTCATTCCTTTCGTATCAGATCGAAGTGAGAAGAAAAATATTAATGAGGAACGTTTGAAAATTATCGCCATGGAAGCGAGCGAACAGTGTGGGCGCACGACACTTCCTGATATTTATCCAATAACAAATATCGAAGACCGCATCGTGCATAACAAAGACATTTTTTTGTTTGCATGCGATGGTCGAGGAGAGGATATTTCAAAACATTTTTCAGAATTGAAAAAACACCAACAAATAGGTTTTTTTATCGGTCCTGAGGGTGGTTTTTCTGATAAAGAGATTGAATTTTTTCATAAACATAATATTCCATTATATAAATATGGAAATCTTACTTTTCGCGCTGAAACAGCGGCTATTACGCTCGGGGCTTTGATTGTGAATTTGAAGTAATTATTTTCAAAATAAAACAATCAATCACAAGGATTGATTTTTAAAGTAAAAGGGAGTTTTATTAATTATTCAAACTGGCTGTGTTAAACGAAATATAATATAAAAAAGTTGGCTTGCCATTCTAAGAGTAAAACATTTAAAGAGCAGTGGCCCCGCCATGAGTGAGGAGCGAAGCGACGGTCGATAGAAAGAATGGCCCCGCCATGAGTGAGGAGCGAAGCGACGATCGATAGAAAGAATGGCCCCGCCATGAGTGAGGAGCGAAGCGACGATCGAATGGTTCGGGGGTGCCCTACTTCGTCCCGCTTCGCGTGACTTCGTAGGACGATTGCTTGTGCTTTATTGTTTTTCTAAAACAAAAAAACATCTCTTTCAAGATATGTTTTCTGTGGTTCGGGGTGAGGGAGTCGAACCCCCATTAACAGGTTCAGAGCCTGGCGTCCTGCCATTAGACGAACCCCGATCAAAAACACGCGAGCATGGTAACATAATAAACATCTTTTGGCTAGAGATTTTTTCATGATTAAAAAAACCGTTTCATGTTTGAAACGATTTTTTCTATTTTTTAATTTTCTTTTTTTATATCTACTTTCATTAAATGTGCGAGATCCTTTTGTTGCTGATAACTCATGCCCAGACGAAAAATCTCATCTAGTAGGTCAAAAAAGGCAACCGGAAAGGATTCGTGGCCATAAATAAGATTTTGCATAAGAAGTATGGCACTAGATTCTCCTGTAAACTCTTTTGAAAAAATAATCTCATCGTCTTTCAACAAAACATCTTTAAAACCTTCCTCGTCATCAGGATATGATATGTGCACGGTCAAAACTTCTGGTCCTAAATCGTTTTTTGATCTAACGACGTTAATTATGATGGTCTCGGTAGGAATTTCTTCTTCTGTAAATCCTTTTTCACCAATTTCACCCTCATTTTCTTCTTCGTTGTATTTTTCTTCGTTTTCAAAAAGATCATCTTCTTTGTCTTCGGGTGGCATTTTACACCTCTTATTTTATTTAAAGAATGTTTGTTTAATTTAATGTTTCCATACTTTATTAAGGGTGTCAAATATATAATCAAAAAACACCTAGCTTTTGACTAAGTGTCTTTTGATTTGGCTCGAGAGGTGGGGATCGAACCCACGACCCATTGGTTAACAGCCAATTGCTCTGCCACTGAGCTACTCTCGAATATAAACTAATTTCTAAGTTGTACGCTACATAATTTTTGAGAAAATCACAATAGCTTTGTAACCCGCCCCGCAGATCGAACGAAAGTGAGATTGTGCGGGGAGCTACTCTCGAACGAGTAATACTTTCTAAATGATAAACTATTTAATTTTTGATTAAACAATGATATTTCGGTAACCAGCCTCGACGTATGTTAGGGAGCCTTGCCCCGTAGATCGAGCGTTAGCGAGATCGTACGGGGTACTCTCGAATATAAACTAATTTCTAAATTGTACGCTACTATTAAATAAAAAGTACATGAACATACTATCCGAAAAATGGATATTTTTCAAGTAACTACGAGCTATTTCGCACCATTGACACAAATTTTATTTGTTGGTATATTGAAATGAAAAATATATTAAAAAAACAATAACAAAAAACACTAACAAAAAGGAGTTTACGATGAATTTGTATGAAAAAACAGCCAACGGGGATTTTAAAAAAACAACTCTGAAAGCAGGGGACAGAATACGCTTCGGAGAATCATTTGTTTCTTTTATGAGACCTTCGTCTTCTGAAAAAAACAATGCGATTAAGACCTTGTTTATAAACGGCGCCAGGTTTCTTTCCGCTCCTGTTCGCCGTAGACACGTTTGTTCGAATGTTCTCTTTTATCTTCTTTCTGAAACTGAGCGTTGGCATGTGGCTAACCTTATAGCTCGATTACACGGTCTGTATGTAAAAAAACTAAACATCGATACGTTTCAGTTTGTGAAGGACTCGGTCGATCCGTTCGCAGAAAAAGATTTAAAAAACAAAAAAACCAAGAAGTAAAAAACAAATAAAGGAGTCTTTATGGCCGAAGGAGGTTATTGTTGTTTTCCGGGATGTGGAAGAGAAACAGAATATCATGTTTCTTCTGACGGCGTTTTATGCAGTAAACACTATCCGGATTATAAAGAAGATTTTGACGAAGTACAAAAATGGTATCGAGAAGAAGAAGAAAGAATCGGAGATAAGTTAAAAGAAATCGATTATGAAATTGGTGATAAATCCGGAGGATATCACCATAAAAGCGATGGCATGTATCGTATAGAGTGTAATAGATGTGGTGGTTCTTTTCGCTCAGACGACAGTTATGACAGCGGACTTTGCCCGAGTTGTACGGAAAAAGTTTCTCGTCTGAGAGATAAAAGAGAAAAGATCTGGAAAGATTTTAAAGACCTCCATGTTGAAAAAATGAACAGAGTTCAGAGAAGATACGGATTAAAAGAAATTGGGGTTCGTTATGATGTTTGGTAAATAAGATTTGTAACTTACCAAAAAATCTTAAAATTCATATAAAAATAATTATTATTTTTATCTGACTAATATTTATTAAAAGCGCGATTATTAAAGACCATTAAAAAAGTTTAGTGGTCTTTTTAATTAAAAAAGGACGCGATAATTCGTGTCCTTTTTTATTTTTTTATGATATTCTATACACATATTAAATATTTTATGAGTAAAAAACTATTGTGGTTTCCAATGGTTTTCTGTGTTGTGACAATAATTATGTTGGCAGGGTGTTTGCGCGAAGATTCAAAAAAAGATATAAAAATAGGTGTTATAAGTGCACTTTCGGGTGAGTTTGCTGCGGTTGGAGAAAATTTTGTTAAAGGCATAGAAGTGGCAAAAAATCTGTATCAAGCATCTAATCCGGATATAAAAATTACACTAATAAAAGAAGATGATCGTTTTGATACAAAAACCGGCATCACAGCATATAAAAAATTAGCAAGCGTTGATAATGTAGATGCTTTTATTAATCTATCAACCCCAACCATAGATGCGGTTTATGAAGATGTTATAAGAGCGAATAAGCCTTTTATGCAATTAGGAATTCAAACAAATGGTCTTGGTAAAGATAATATTTTTCAGATGAGTCCTCCGCCAGAACTTCCTATATATCGTTTAGCCGAACATATCAATAAATCGTACTCATATTCAAACATTGCTGTCGTATATGATGATTCAACATCCGGAAATTTGTTTTTTAAAGCATTTGAAAGTAAGTACAGTGGAAATCACAATGATTTTAAAATAGGCAATAAAGATATTTTAAAAGATTATGCGACTAAAATCGTGAAAGAAAAATATCCAGCAGTTGTTTTTATGACAGGACCTGAAAACGCGTCGCTTCTTATAAAAAATATACACACACTGACAAAAGAACTTCCTTTTTTCTTTTTTGACGCCAATCTCCATACCGGATTTGATAATTACAAAAGGATATTAGGAGATACAAATCTTATAAATGGTTCTATTACGGTATGGGCAAAAGAAGGTGAAACACAAGAATTAAAACAAAAGTATAAAGAGATATATAATGAGGAACCTGGTTTTTTGGCAGATTTCGGATTTGATAGTTTTAATACTCTTATAAATGCTTACAATAAAAACACATCTGTGTGGATTGATACAATAAAAAAGACAGATAATATAGGAGCATCAGGAGGAATATTATTTGATGAAAACGGAGTACGAAATCAGCCATTAGATATTTGTGTTGTAAAAAACGGTGAAATAGAAATTTTATCAGAGTGATTAATTAAAAAAAGACGCGATATGTCGTGTCCTTTTTATAATGCTTCTTCAATGGTTTCTTCAAATTTTTCTATTATCTCTGGGCGGTATTTTTTGATGTATATTTTTATTTCCTCAATATTACTATCAGAAATTGTTGTTGTTTTTAGCATATCGGAAATCAATATAAGTGTTGTTCCGTTATCAAATCTGTCCGTGTTTTGTATAATTAGTTTAATACCTAGTAAATGACCGCATTCGTCTGGATGAATGACATGTCCCATATAACCTCCTTTTTTATCTGTGTTCAGAGTTTTTTTATCAATGATTTTTATTAAAAAACTATTTTATCTACTGTGATGGTATCAAACACGAGAAAGTTGTCAATTTTTCGGTTTCGTCATACAATGCGCACATATTTCACTTATTTAAAAACCTATGGACCAGCGAACAGAAGCGCTTTTACAAATAAAAAACGAAGTTGCGGCCCTTACTATGTCACCGCTTTATGCGGAACGAGTAGCGAATAATGCCTTTCCTGTTATAGGAGAGGGAAGTCATTATGCGAAGATTATGTTTATTGGCGAAGCTCCTGGAAAGAACGAAGCGCTTACAGGAAGACCTTTTTGCGGAGCCGCGGGGAAGTTTCTAGATGAGCTTCTCACGTCAATAGAAATAAATCGTCCAGATGTTTATATTACAAACATTGTGAAAGATCGGCCGACGGATAATCGGGACCCGCTTCCTGAGGAGATAGCTCTTTACGCGCCATTTCTTGATCGGCAGATTGATATCATTCAACCACAAATAATTGCTACACTTGGTAGGTTTTCCATGTCTTATATCTTAAAAAAATTTGGGCTCGGACATGTGCTTGGTACTATAAGTCAGCTTCATGGAAAATCATTTGATGCGACCGCTTCATATGGTACGGTAAAAATCGTTCCTCTATATCATCCTGCGGCAGCTCTTTATAATGGCGGAATGAGAGATACTTTAAAACAAGATTTTAAATTACTTGTTAATTATTTATGACATTCCGTTGTACAAAAAATATATTTGTAAGAAAAAATATTCTTAAAAAAGATTTTTTTGAAAGACCGACATGTGCGGTTGCGCGTGATTTGATAGGCAAGTTTATAATTCGAAAACGAGGAGCAAAAGAATATTCGTACGTTATCACAGAAGTAGAGGCATATGATGGTTTTCATGACAAGGCATCGCATGCTCATAAAGGAAGAACAGAACGAAACGTAGTTATGTTCGGACACGCTGGAAAATTTTATGTATATTTGGTGTATGGAATGTATTATATGCTTAATATCGTGACTGGAGAAAAAAATTATCCTGCCGCGGTATTGATTCGAGGGGCTCGTTTTTGTGGTATAAAGTCTAGTAGTGAAAAAAATCGTGTGGCGGCGTCGGCGATCAATGGTCCGGGAGTGCTTACCAAGCACATGAAGTTATCAAAGGCGCTGAATGGCAAGTCGGCAAACAAGAAAACAGGCATTTGGTTTGAGGACAGGGGGGTTCGGATATCACCACGATTAATTAAACGAACACCAAGAATTGGTGTGAGTTACGCTGGGCCAGTCTGGGCTAATAAAAAATATCGTTTTATATATGAAGGAGATTATATTAATTGTTGATCGTGTTCGTAGCATGCACAATGTCGGCTCTTTTTTTCGTGTTGCTGACGGAGCCGGAGTCAACGAGATAGCTCTTTGCGGATATACGCCGACGCCGCCACGCCAACAGATAGAAAAGGTGTCTCTTGGTGCGGAACTTGCTGTTTCATGGAAATACTTCGTGAATGTCATCGAGGCTGTAAGGTATTATAAAAAACTCGGATTTCAAATTATTGTTGTTGAAAAAATGGACGGCGCGAAGATTTTTACTGATATTAAATATTCAAATCGAGTAGCACTGATAGTTGGTCACGAAATAGACGGGATAGATCCGGAGCTTCCTTCGTGTGCTGATGAGATTGCTTATATTCCAATGAAAGGAGTAAAAGAAAGCCTTAATGTTTCCGTCGCAGCAGGGATCGTGGTGTATCACGTCGCTCTTTTGGGGCAGAATTGATTTTTCATATGACACAGAATATAAAATCATTTGATGATATTGCTGAATCTTTTGCAGAGACGAGACAAACACCTTGGCCAGAGTTTAATATTGTGCGCGAACATATAAAAGAGGGTGGTCATGTACTTGATGTTGGATGTGCAAACGGACGATTGTACAAATTTTTGGAAGAAAAACTTCCTAATATTTCTTATCATGGAATAGATATTTCTGAAAAACTTATTTCTATAGCTCGAGCTGAGTATGGCGATGAAATTTTTGAACATGCCGATATGTCGGAGTATAAAAAACAAAATGCGTATGACAATATTATTTTGATAGCGGCATTTCATCATCTTCAAACACACGAAGAGCGAAAGCGAACAATAGAAAATTGGCACAAGTCTTTGAAAGATGGCGGAGTGGTCATAATTACTGTTTGGAATATTTTTCAAAAAAAATATCGAAAGTATGTATGGAGTAGTTTTTGGAGAGCTTGTATTGGGCTTGGAAAATTTCGAGACGTATCAATACCTTGGAAACGTGAAAAACCCGCAATTGATCGATATTATCACGCATTTACGAAGAAAGAATTAAGAAAACTCCTTACTGACTCAAATTTTGTAGTCGAAGCGTGTGAATATACTGATATGAATGGTTATACAAACAGTATTTTAAGCGCACGAAACATACTACTTATTGCGAAAAAACGTTCATAAGAAAATGTTTTTTGTTTTGACTTACTATTGCGTTTTTGCTATTATTTCGCTATCGTCAAAATATGTCTAAAGTTCTTAAGGATATTAAGGAGAACGAATTTAAACAGGAATCCACAAGTGATTCTGTTAAGCAGTTTATTACTGAAATTTTCAAAATCGTCATTACGGCGCTTGTTATTGTAATACCAGTAAGATATTACGTAATTCAACCGTTTTATGTGAAAGGCGAGTCAATGGAGCACACATACAAGAATGGCGATTATCTCATTATTAACGAGATTGGTTATCGTTTCGGTGAACCTGTTCGAGGAGATGTCGTTGTCCTTCGTCCACCGAACGACCCATCAGATTTTTATATTAAAAGAATTATAGGGCTTCCGGGAGAGCGCATTCAGATAAAAGACGGATTTGTGTATTTGTTAGACGAGAATAATAATTCTACGAAAATGCCAGAACCTTATTTGTCAGATGATGTTATAACTTCCGATGCTGTATTTACGAAAGATCCTGTTATTACACTCCGTGACGACGAATATCTTGTTCTAGGAGATAATCGTGAACACAGTACAGACTCTCGTATATTCGGGCCGGTGAAACGTTCCGCACTTGTCGGAAAGACGATGCTTCGCGCATGGCCGATTTCGCGATTTGAGCTTATTAAGAATCCTTTGATATATCCTTTAGTAAACAATTAAACAATCGTATGCCAATAACCAAGAAAACAACATCTGATATGGAAAAAACTTCTTCAAAGAAAACTCCTTCAAAAAAAGGAGCAAAAAAACTTTATTTACTTCGCGGAATGAAAGATATCGTGCCCGAAGATCAGAAGTATTGGGAGGCTGTTCATGACGCTGTGAAAGACATTGCTTTGCCATATGGGTATCGTCGCATAGAGACACCAATTGCAGAATCAACAGCATTATTTGTTCGTACAGCGGGAGCCGGATCTGATATTGTGAGCAAGGAGATGTACTCGTTTGAAGATAAGGGGGGGGACAAGATATCGCTTCGTCCAGAAGGAACGGCGCCTGTGGTTCGTGCTTATATCGAACACGGAATGTTAAATCAGCCGACACCCGTAAAGTTGTATTATGCTGGTCCTATGTTCAGATATGATCGTCCGCAGTCAGGAAGATATAGACAGTTTCATCAGGTTGGTTTCGAGTGTTTTAATGACGCTGACCCAGTACTTGATGCACAGCTCATTCTAATCTGTCTCGAAATTTTCAAGAAGTTAAGTATTGATGCGTCAGTTCATATAAACAGCATAGGATGCGAAGATTGTCGTCCTGAATATGAGCGTCGTTTACAGGACTATTTCAAACCATTTAGAAAGGAGTTGTCAGAAGAAGATCAGCTTCGTTTGAAAAAAACCCCTCTTCGAGTGCTTGATTCAAAAGATCCCCAGACTAGAGAGTTCGTAAAAGATGCTCCTCAGTTTATTGATTTCTTATGTGATACGTGTCGCACTCATTTCGTTCGCGTTCTTGAATATCTGGATGAAGTTGGAATTAAATATGAACTTGATTCTAGTATTGTTCGAGGCCTCGATTATTATAACGGTACGACGTTTGAGTTTTTTACTGTCGGAAGTGAAGTATCAAAACAACTCGCATTAGGAGGAGGTGGTCGATATGATCATCTTGTTGACGAGCTTGGTGGTAATGATACTCCTGCCGTTGGTGTGGCCATCGGTGTCGAGCGTATCATACAGGTTATGAAGACGAAAGAAGAGGAGGCCCGTGCAGCCGGACAGGAACTGTCTATCGTTCCTCCGATATATAAGACGGATATATTCATAGCACAATTAGGAATCGAGGCTAGAAAAATCGCAATGCGCTTGTTCGAAGAGCTTCGAGTAGGTGGAATTAGCGTATCGGAAGCATTGTCAAAAAATAGCTTAAAACAACAATTAGAGCAGGCCGATAAACAAAAAGCATATTTTTCGCTCATTATCGGTCAGAAAGAAATTCTTGATAAGACTGTTTTGATTCGTGATATGGAGAGCGGAATACAAGAAACCGCAGATATAAAAAAAGTCCTAAAAGTTATAGAAAAGAAGCTTGACACGAAGAAGAAAGGAATGTAAACTCTAGGCACTTTTAGAAAGGATATTAGTTATGATTGAGGTTACAAAAAAGGAAAATGAGAATTTTGATTCTTTAATGAAGCGCTTTACGCGTCGGTTTTTTGAATCGGGACTTAAGCTCGAGGTCAACAGAAAACGTTTTCGACCAACAGAGCCGAACAAAAACCGTAGAAAAGATACCACGCTTCGTCGTCTTGATCTTCTTGATCAGGTTAATTATGAAATCAAAATTGGACGCAGAGATCCTCTCAATCCGTTCAAAAAATAAAATATGTCTATAAGGTCTCAAATTACCACAGACCTAACTAACGCAATGAAAAACAAAGACTCGGAAACCCTCCGTACTCTTCGTCTTGTTGTTGCTGCTTTCATAACTCTAGAGAAATCAAAAGACAAAGATACGAAGTTTACTGATGAAGAATATATTCAAGTATTAAGGAAGGAGTATAAAACAAGAGAAGATTCGATTTCTATATATGAAGAAGCTGGTCGTGCGGATACTGTTGCCGAACTGAAGAAAGAAATGGAAATAATAGGCAAGTATCTTCCTGCTCAAATGAATGACGAACAAATTGAAGAGGCGGTTAGATCTATTATTGCTGGTTGCTCTGACAGAACCACAGGAACCGTAATGAAAGCCGTGATGGCAGAACTAAAAGGAAAGGCTGACGGAAAAAAAGTCGCAAGCGCAGTACAAAAAATCATAGCCGAATAAAAGGAGTATTTTTATTATTTTTGTTTATAATCCACCTATTGGTCAACAAAGGACAAACTGTTGATTGATAGCGGATTTTTTTGTTTTGTAGTATAATTATCTCGTATAAAAATCTTTATTATGTTTGAAGACAAAAACACAGGAAACGTCTCAACAAATCCAATTGATGATATTTTTGCTGACGTTGACACGGATTTTAATCCGGTTGGTACTCCGCCGCCACCTCCTCCGGCCTCGTCATTACCAGTTCAGCCTTTTGGTGTCATAAACAAAGCACAACAAACATCAGGAGCGCCACTTCCTCCTCCATCGTTTGGAAGTGGTCCTGCTATTACCCCATCACCAGTTTCGTGGCCAAAAGGCCCTGTAATGGCAACTCCGCAAAAACAAGAAGATGTGCGTTCTTATGCAATGGAGAAAAACGAACAAAATCCATTTCCAATTAATCCGGGAGTTGATCCGGTTTCAAACCTTACTCCTCGTTTTCCTCAAAACCCAATTGGAAATATTGAGATGACAACTCCGTCAACCATAGCGTCGCGCCCGCCGCAACCGCTTACAGCGTTGCCGGGAGAGGGCGGATCACGAAAATGGATTCTTATTGTTATATTATTACTTCTTGCGGCGGCGGGCGCGGGAGCATGGTATTCGTATAATGAAATCGATTCAGTCAAAAAAAGCGTTGATGAAACAATATCCTCTTTATTTGGTTCCAAGAAAACCGCTGATGATACGAAAACAGGAGACCAGACAAATACCGATAATAATACGAACCAGCCAGGAGGTGGAATAAACATTACTCCAACTGAAAATCCTTCAGACATACCAAAAGAGCCTGTAAATCCAGACACGGCCACACCAACAGACGAGCCCGTTACAACTCCTGATACGAATACTCCGACAGGAAGTGACACCGGAATATCTAATCCGATCCAACCAACTCCTGATACTGGTGCTGTTACTGATTCAGATCATGACGGACTTTCTGATACAGAAGAAGAAACACTTGGTACAGATCCACTTTCAATTGATACGGATGGTGACGGTTTGTTTGATTATGAAGAAGTAAAGATTTTTAAAACCGACCCTCTAAACAAAGATACTGATAAAGATGGATATTCGGATTTTGCTGAGGTGAAAAACGGATATAATCCAACGGGTCCAGGAAAACTACCTACTGTAAATTAAAAACTTCATGCCAGAAAATATTCGTGTTATGCCAACATTCGGTAATGATGATCCCGAGGGATTTAAAAAACCGAAAAAACACGGGTCGCTTGGTATTATACTGGTGATCGTTTTTTTGATTTTGATTGGCGCTGCAATAGGAGCTTTCTTTATGTTATCTCCAAAATCTTCGTCTCCATCAGAAACTCAAAAACAGGCATCTCCTGTAATTGATACAACAAAGCAAGCACAAGAAGAAACAACAAAACCTGTATTGAATCCATCGCGAGTAACTCTTTTTGATCTCAAGACACCTGGTGGCAGAGATTCTCAGCGAATTTTTGATATTAAAGGAATTGGTGAGGAGCTTTCAAAATATGCCAATGAGCATTCTGGAATATTCCCACCACTTTTAAACGATATTTCTTCTGATAAATATGAAATTCCAAAAGATCCAGGCTCATTCGAATACGTATATGAGATCTCAGACGATGGAAATTCTTATGCTATTAAATTTGAACTAGAGTTTGGCGCAACAGATGGCTTCACATATTTAACAATGGGCAAGTATGTTTTTACCAAGGAAGGAATTAGCAAATCAACTGAAGAAGCCGATACAACGAACGGAATTGATATAACAAATCAGCCAAACGATGAAACAAACACTGATATTGTTTCTAATCCCGAAGAAACAGCACCAGAACAAAACAATACACCAACTCTACTTATTGAATCCATTGATACAGATTTTGACGGACTGACTGATTTTGAGGAAGCTATTTTGAGAAGTGATGATAGGGTTGCTGATACTGATAAAGATGGATTTATTGATGGTGTAGAAACGATGAACTTATACGATCCGACAAGTCTCGATGGGAAACTTGAGGATAGCACGTTGGTGCGAAGATATAGTAACAGGTCTTTTAATTATACTTTTTTATATCCAGCGCTTTGGAAATTAAAAACACTTGATACTGGCGAAAGGTCAGTTTCAATTGATACGGAAACCGGAGAAAAAATACAAGTGCTTGTACAAGATAACCCCAACGGACTTTCCACAAACGATTGGTATCTTTCCAATTCTCCAGGAGCTACACGTAACGATTTTCAAGAAATATCAAAGGGTTTTATAAAAGGAATCAAAACACTTGACGGACTCAATGTTTATTTTGCGGATGCGACGCATGTTTTTATTATAACGTATAATCCACAACTTCAAAAAGAATTCAGGTATCCAAAGATGTTTGAAATGCTCATTAGAAGTTTGGTATTTAACTAGATATGAAAATCTCTCTATATCTTGATAATTCTACGACTATTTCATATAAACCATCACGCGCGAATCGCATCGAAAATGCCGTGAATAAGATATTTAAGCCTTCCTTCGAAGGAGTTATCGGGGTTCATATTGTTGGTGTGCGTGCGATTCGCGCGCTTAACCGCAAACACAGAAAAAAAGACCTTCCAACTGATGTTTTGTCATTTCCTATGTACAATATATCTTTTAATAATAAAAAAACACTAATAATTAATGACAAAGAAAACCTTGGTTTTCGGAATGACGGAAAAGAAAAAAAAGGAACAAACAAGTTAAAACAAGATAAATTAGACACGCTATCGCTTATGGAAATCGGAGATGTTTTTGTATGCGCGAATGTGGCGCGCCAGCAGGCGCGCCAGTATAATCACTCTGTTTTGAATGAGATTGATGAACTTATAATTCATGGTATCTGTCACATATTTGGACTTAATCATGAAACACCAAAAGAGTACGATATGATGCATAAATACGAACAAAAAATCATTTTAGACATATGAAGTATCATAATAATATTATATCAGCGCTTAGAGGAATTTTTTTTGTTTGGAAACATGAAATAAGTTTTCGCGTAGAATTTGTGTTTATTTTTATTTCTTACATTATTTTGGCGTGTATTGGAATAACTTTTATTGAGTGGTGTATTATCGTACTCACATCAATTTTAATTTTGGTATTTGAAGTTGCTAATTCAATTATTGAAAATTTTGCCGATATTTTAAAACCGCAATATCAAACAGTTGTCAGAAATATAAAAGACAGTGCTGCGGGCGCGGTTCTTCTCATGGGGTGCATTTATCTAATTATTGTGTGTATTATGATTATCAACAAATATACGGCATAATTATTGGTTTATTGTATAAAAAGTTGTATACTTATAGCAGTTGTTTGAATACAAAAACTGTTTATTAGAACAACTTTTTTGCTCAGCAAGAGAATATGGCTCAACTAATGGATATTATAACAAGTCTCGACATAGGCTCTCAGACAATTAAGGCTATGGCCGGACAGGTCGATGACCAAGGAACACTACAAATCATTGGTGCTGTTACAACAGACTCCGAAGGAGTTACAAAAGGTGTTGTTACAAGCATCGAGGATACCGTCTCAAGTATTGCGCAAGCACTTGAGCGTCTTGAACGTATGGTGGGTGTCCCGGTCGATTCTGTAATTGTGAATGTTTCCGGATCACACATAAATGTACGATCAAGTCGTGGTGTTATTGCTGTTGCAAAACCGGACGGAGAAATTATGGAGGATGATGTTGAGCGAGTGATTGAAGCCGCGAAAGCGGTTGCTGTTCCTCCAAACTATGAAATTATTCATGTTATTCCGAAAAGATTTGTAGTTGACGATCAAAATAATATAAAAGATCCTATTGGTATGACAGGTGTACGTCTCGAAGCAGATATTCAATTAATAGAAGGACAGAGTTCTCATATTCGTAATCTTGCAAAATGTGTTTATCGTACAAATCGCGATATAGAAACGATCGCATATTCTGTTCTAGCAACGGCAGAGGCTGTTTTGAATAAAAAACAAAAAGAAATAGGTGTTGCGTTGGTTGATATTGGAGCAAGCACGACGAAGGTGGTCGTGTATGAAGAAGGCGATCTTATTCATACACGAGTGCTTCCGATTGGTGCCGGACATATCACTGCGGATATTGCGATAGCTCTTCGTACTTCAATAGATGTTGCCGAGAAGATTAAATTGGCATATGGGTCTCTTTTTCAGAAATATTCAAAAACAGACACGATTAATATAGCTGATTTTATTGATGGTTCGGACGAAGATATTATTATACCATTGTCCCATATTCAAGAAGTTATTGAAGCGCGTGTGGGTGAGATATACGAACTTGTTGACAAGGAGTTTAAATCAATTAAACGTAGCGGAATGCTTCCTGGTGGTGTAGTACTTACAGGTGGCGGAGCAAAGCTTCCGGGCATGGTTGATTTTGCGAAAAATGTTTTTCGTTTACCTGCTTTTTTGGGAGAACCAACTGGTATTCGAGCACTTATTGATAAGGTGAATGATCCTCAATACAGTACTGCATTGGGATTAATCATCTGGTCATTAAGGAACAGGGAGGTGATGGGGTCTTCTGGTGGTTCGATGAGGCGAAGCGCAAAAGGTGGTTTCGGATCGATTATGAAGACGTTTAGTCATCTTATCAAGTTTAAATAATTCTATGGAGATTAAACCGGATATAGAGACATTTGCTCGAATCAAGGTGGTGGGTGTCGGCGGTTCAGGAAGTTCGGCTGTCAATCGTATGATTGACAAGTCAATTGTCGGAGTTGATTTTATTGCAATTAACACAGATGCGCAGGCACTTAGCGCATCAAAAGCATCAAAGAAGATTCATATTGGTCGTATGACTACGCGCGGTCTTGGTGCTGGAATGGATCCAGAGATTGGACTTCGTTCAGCCGAAGAGAGCGAGGATGAGATTCGTGAGGCACTAGCTGATTCGGATATGGTATTTATAACATGTGGTCTCGGAGGTGGTACTGGAACAGGAGCGGCCCCGATCGTTGCAAATATTGCAAGAGATATGGGTGCGCTTGTTGTTGGTGTTGTGACAAAACCATTTGCGTTTGAAGGTAGACAACGCTCTCAAATAGCCGATGTCGGATTACAGAGGCTTCTTGATAAAGTTGATACTATTATTGTCGTACCAAATGACAAATTACTTCAAATTATTGATAGAAAAACATCACTTATCGAAGCATTTTCCATAGTTGATGATGTTCTTCGTCATGGAGTACAAGGTATTTCTGAACTCATAACAAAACCAGGAGAAGTAAATGTCGACTTCGCTGATGTTAAATCAATTATGAAAGGAGCGGGTTCTGCTATTATGGGAGTTGGTACAGCATCCGGAGAAAATCGTGCACAGGAAGCGGCTCGCATGGCCATTTCATCTCCTTTGCTTGATCTCCAAATTGATGGAGCAAAAGGAATTTTGTTCACAGTTACAGGTGGAAAAGATCTAACAATGTATGAGATTCAAGAAGCGGCCGATGTTATCACAGCATCAACCGACAAAGATGCTCGTGTTATATTCGGAGCCGCACTTGATGAATCTTTGAAAGACGAGATTAGAGTTACTGTTATTGCCACTGGTTTTGATAATCATATTCGTGCGGGATCTATTGCTCCATTTGAGTCATTACACGATACGAAAAAAGCAAATGATGTGACTGTTGAAGAACTCATACAAAAAACAATGCGTCCATCACGTGCATCAATTCGTGAAACCATGAATGATATGTCAGTAAACGATCAAGCATCAAATCAAAGAAAAGAACGATCAGACGAACATCGTCGACCTTTGCAATCAGAAGCTTCTAGAAAAAAGGCTTCAAGTGAAAATGATATTTCGGAAGAAGAATTGGACATCCCAACTTTCATTAGAAGGAAGATGCAATAATTTTTATAATGGAACTTTACGAAGCAAAGAAACAATTAGAATTAATCGAGCAAAGAGTAAAAGACTTCGCTCACTTACTTTGACGTTGAAGGAAAAAGGAGAGAGCTTGTTGAATTAGAGAAAGAATTTGGAGGATCGGAGATCTGGGCCGATCCGAAAAAAGCGGTTGCGCGTACACAATATGCGGCGGGAATAAAAAAAGACCTGGCCGATTTCGCTTTGCTAGAAAAAGAATGTGCAGATGCTCGTGATATATGTGATATTATTGAAATGGAAAAGAGTAATGATATAAGTGACCTAGAAAAAGCAATTGAAAAAATCCGCCCGCTCCTGCATGTTGTTGAGGTGCAGGCGCTTTTCACGGGTGAGTTCGATCATTATGATGCCATAGTAAATATACAGGCAGGAGCGGGCGGGACGGAAGCACAGGACTGGACTGAGATATTACTTCGAATGATGCTTCGATACTGTGAAAGAAAAGGATATACTACGGAAATTATTGATACTAGCAGAGGGCTTGAGGCGGGAATAAAAAATGTTTCTTTTACAGTTAAAGGAGATAAGGCATATGGGAATCTCCGTTCGGAATCAGGTGTTCATAGACTTGTACGAATATCGCCTTTTGACGCTGATAAGGCTCGTCACACATCTTTTTCACAAATCGAAGTAATACCCGACTTCGGACTCGTATCCGATATTGTAATAGAAGATAAAGATATCCGAATTGATGTTTATCGTGCGTCCGGACACGGTGGCCAGGGAGTGAACACAACTGATTCCGCCGTACGAATCAATCATATTCCTACAGGAATTGTCGTTACATGTCAGAATGAACGATCACAAACACAAAACAAAGAAACCGCGATGAATGTTTTGAAATCAAAGCTCAAGATTTTGGAATATGAGAAGCGTCGTGATAGAGAGCGAGGAGTTCGCGGAGAACGAAAATCGACTGAGTGGGGAAGTCAGATAAGATCGTACGTACTTTATCCGTACCAGCTTGTAAAGGATGTTCGCACAGGATATGAGACGAATGATACGGAAGGAGTGCTCAATGGGAAAATCGAAGAATTCGTCGAGGCGTATTTGAAATGGGACAAGGTGTAACTTATTGATTTTAATTTAGAAAAACTATTAAAAATAATGTTTTTTGACCATAAAAAAAGAAAAGAGTAGTATTTGAGGTGATAGTATTAAATATGAAAGTGAGTAATAAATATTTTGGTACATAATACTAAAACATAATTATATGGAAGAGGAAAAATACAAAAGACCGTCATGGGATGAGTATTTTATGGAGATAGTTAAAATTATCGGTTCGCGCGGAACATGTGATCGAGGACGCTCAGGGTGCGTGATCACTTCGGACAAGAGAATTATATCAACCGGATATGTTGGTTCTCCAGTCGGACTCCCTCATTGTGATGAGGTGGGTCATGAGATGCACACCGTCGTACACGAGGATAATCACGAAACACGTCATTGTATAAGAACGGCTCACGCTGAGCAGAACGCGATTATTCAAGCGGCAAGAATTGGTGTCGCGTTAGAAGGAGCTACATTGTATTGCAAGATGACTCCGTGTTATGCGTGCGCGAAGATGATTATTAACGCCGGAATTAAACGTGTCGTGTGTGAGGAGGATTATCACGCAGGACAGAGAAGCAAGGAAGTTTTTAAAGAAGCTGGTGTTTTATATGAACTTCTTAATAATAGGGTTACAGAGTACGCTGATCAGGGAAAGTAAATATATATTATTATGGCAAACAAAATAATAATTGGATTAGCGGGTGAGATCGCGAGTGGAAAAGGAACTTTTACAAAGTATTGTGTTGAAAAGTATGGTGCTCATACACATCGGTTTTCAACGATGCTGAGAGATGTTCTGGATAGATTGTATATTGAGCAAAGCAGAGATAATCTACAAACTCTATCGACGGTTTTGCGCGCAAATTTTGGAGATGATGTTTTGGCAAAAGTAATGTCTCAGGACGCTGAACACGATTCACATGAAATAATCGTAATTGATGGAGTAAGGAGAAATGCTGATATAAAATATTTAAAGATGCTCCCTAGTTTTATGCTTGTATATATTGAAACCGATGTTAAAAAAAGATATGAACGACTTGTTGCGCGTGGAGAAAATGTCGGCGATAGTACAAAAACATTTGAGCAATTTGAAAAAGAACAATTACAAGAAACGGAAGTACAGATTCGGGGTTTGAAAGATGTTTCGCAATGCATCGTTGATAACAACGGAACAATAGAAGATTTTGAAAAGAATATAGATGCGATTATCGAACAATATAAAAAATAATTTTTTGATTTTTTATAGAAAGATAATCATTGCGTTATGCCGAACTCGTTTCAGCATCTGCAGTGTAACTTTTAATAATATGAAATATAAGTTTTCCTAGAAAACAATGTATCAAGGAAGATTCTGAAACAAGTTCAGAATGACATAATACACAATGTATCAAGGAAGATTCTGAAACAGATATATAGATCCTGAAATAAATTCAGGATGACATGGTTCAGGATGACATAAACAGCTTTACGAGCTGTTTTTTTATCCACAAGTGGATATATGAGGTTTGTTTTGTGTATGGTGAGAGGGTTTATCAACAGACCCTATCTCTTGCTTCGCTCAGTAAGGTTCCTCGCTTCGCTCAGTAAGGTCCCTCGCTTCGCTAGGGGGCAGGCGGCGCTAGTTTATCCACCGACCCTATCTCTTGCTTCGCAAGAGAAGGGCAGGCGGCGCTAGTTTATCCACCGACCCTATCTCTTGCTTCGCAAGAGAAGGGCAGGCGGCGCTAGTTTATCCACCGACGGCGCTTGAGGGTGTTTTGTAATGTGGATAATATCAGTAGAAAAATACCCGCATGAAAATAATATCTCGTGACTATATATCAAAAACATGGCTTGTGCGATCTGTTGGAAGCGGTTTTGTACTTGGTGTGTTTATTGCGCCATATTTTGTTATTCCGGATACATTAAACACAATAATTATTATAACAAGTATATCGTACGCGATAATTTTTTGTCGATTTGGCAAGTTTTATTCAAAAAAACAATTTGTTTTATCGGTGTCGGCATTATGTTTTCTTTTTTTATTTGGCACGGCATGTGGAGTGTGGAGATATTCAATTCATGTGGAACACATGGAGCACGGAAATATTGCTCGGTTTATTGCTGACGGAGAACGACACCTTGTTTCATTTACGGGTGTTGTTGTTGATGAACCGGATGTGCGTACTGATAAAGTAAAATACACGATCGGGCACATCATAAGCAAAGATATCAGTGAAAGAATATCAGAAAAAGAAAAAACACTCATAACACTGCCTCTGTACCCTCGTTTTACATACGGAGACGAACTTTCTGTTAAGTGTCCGCTCGAGAAGGCTGGTATGATAGAGGATTTTGATTATTATCATTTTTTGATGCGCCACAACATAACAGGTGTATGTTATATTGTTCGTTCTGTTAAAAAAATAAATGAGGGAAAAGGATCTTTTTTGTATTCAAACATATTAAAAGTAAAAAAAATTCTCATTATAGAACTTACTTCTCGTCTGATTGAACCACATGCATCGCTTGCCGCAGGGATTTTGTGGGGAGCAAAACAAGGAATTCCTGACGACGTGTCGGAAACATTTCGACGCGTTGGAATAACGCATATTGTTGCCGTGTCAGGATATAACATTACGATTATTGGTGTGGCATTTCTCGCTATTCTGCCGTATTTTGGTGTTCATAGAAAATATGCGTTGTGGCTAGTTATGCTCGGTATAATTTTTTATGTGTGTATTACAGGAGCTCAGGCCTCTGTTATTCGTGCAGCGGTGATGGGTGTGATCGCACTTATCGCGAAGTATGGAGGACGATCGGTATATCCATTTATGTTACTCATATGCTCCGCTTTTCTTATGCTTGCAATGAATCCGTTTATCATATATGACATGGGATTTCATCTCTCGTTTCTTGCGACAATAGGGCTGATATATCTCAGTCCTTACGTTATTAAAGTGTGTGGATGGGTGCCGGAAATGTTTGGAATTCGTGAATCATTCGTTTCAACACTTTCCGCTACAATAGCTACACTCCCGATAACAGTATATGCGTTTAAAGGAATTTCTCTGATAGCGCCAATAGTCAATCTTCTTGTGCTTCCTGTTATCCCATACGCAATGCTTACAGGATTTTTTACCATTATTTTTGGCAGTGTTTTCGGTACAGTCGGAGCATTAAACGGATGGCTTACGTGGCTTTTTCTCGAATATGTAATTCGCGTGGCCGAAGCATTTGCCGCGATACCATATGCATATGTTTCATTTTAATAAAAAGAAAATTATCATATGTATTTTGAGCTTACTCTGTGCGGGCGGCGCGGCGGTTCATGCTCATTTTACACTAAATCGCTCATATACCGAGATTATATTTTTTAATGTAGGAAATGGCGACGGAACATTAATAATAACCCCTCATCATAAAAGTATTCTTATTGATGGAGGTCCTGATCTTCGTTGTATACAAAGTATAGGAAGGAAGATGTCTTTATATGATAGAGATATTGATTTGATGATATTGACACATCCTCATACGGATCATTATATAGGGCTTATAGAAGTTTTGGATAGATATAATGTAAAGAATATTCTTGAAAACACCGATGGAGATGGCTCATCGTCTTATTCTGTATATGAAGATGCATTAAAAGAAGAAGGTGCTCGTATTATTGCCCCATATGCAGGTAATGTGTATGAGATTGACGGAGTTCGTTTGACAGTGCTTCATCCAAAAAGTCCGCCGCCGCGCCGCCCGGAGGATTTGAATGATCTCTCAATTGTCGTGCTCGTTGAATATGGAGACTCAAAAATTCTTCTGACAGGTGATTTGCCGATTACGGAAGAGTCGAACATTGATAATTCGCTTATTCCCGATGTTGATATATTGAAAGTGGCTCATCATGGAAGCAAGGGATCAACATCAGATGAGTTTCTTTCTTTGACGAAGCCAGAGTATGCTGTAATATCAGTTGGAATTGGAAATTCATATGGTCATCCTCATGCTGAAGCAGTTGAACGTCTTCTTAAGCGCGGAGTAAAAATATTACGCACAGATGAAAAAGGAACGATTGTTTTTAGAATATATAGTGACAGGTATGAGCTACATTTTTAAGAACAATTAAAAATAAGTTTTTACTGATGGATTAAAGTTATTGGAAAATAAAAAAGATACGGTTGAAAACGTATCTTTTTGGTATTTTTTTATTTTAACAATCCCTCGAGTTGTATGTCGTAAAGGATTTTTTCTCCAATAAGATAATAATTGATCATCTCTTCCGGTTTGAACCAGATTGATATTTCTCTGTCAGATTCTTTTGGATCATCTGTGCAATGAACGAGATTTCTCACCGGTCTTCCATCTAGTTCCGCAAGGTCGTACGAATCAATTGTGAGATCTCCACGGATTGTTCCAACATCAGATGTGAGTGGTTCAGTAGTTCCGACTAATTTTTTCACAACACCAACTGATTTATTTCCTTCGACAACCATGGCAAGAAGCGGTCCGGATGTAAAAAATTTAACATTGTTTCGTATAATATCTTGTCCATATTCTCGTGCGGTTTTTTCAACAGGAAGTCCAAGTTCTTGTTTGTTTTTCATTATTCGTGCACCTTTTTCTTCAAACCACGCGTCAGCCTTGTTGTAATGTGTCCAGCACTGTTCCTCTGTTGGAACGAGAAATTTAAATGCAACAAATTTTAAGCCCGTTTGTTCTATTCGTCTTATTATTTCTCCCATTAATCCACGTTGTACTCCATCTGGTTTTATAATCACAAGTGTTCTCTCTGTTTTCATATACTCGATTTTTTAACTTAATTAATATGATAATAGTATGGTAGATGATAACGGATTTATATAAATTGGTCAAAACAGAGACTTTTCGAGTTTTTATATTGGAAAAGCGTGTATTTAAGCAAAAAAAAAACACAAGGTGGATAACTTTTGAACAATGACTGAAAATAGGGATTTTCCCGATCTTAAAAAACAGACTGGAAGGTGTATACTTTAAGTGCAAACAGGATTTGATTTAGAACTGTGATTTCTCTACAACATCGTTGATTGGCGGCTTAAAGTTTGTGTGGTCTTAGACCATGCTTTGCGGCCACATGAGGCGATCGCCAGTATCAGGCGGCTAACACTGCCTTATACCGGTGCCTCGGTATTTCCCGGGGATAATCACCCTACTAAATTCTCCTGTTTGTTTTTTTTATTCGTTAAATAATGATTATAAACTTGTTTTAAAAGATGTTATTTTAGCGGAAAAATAAGAAGTGCATAACAGGGTACAAAACGGTGATTTTCTCATTTGTAATTTTTTGTAAGTGGGCGTAAACCTATAGTGGATGAGTGCATTTGGAATCCGTGGTTACTTTTCAAGCAATATTTACTTATGCCATTGTTTCGTTCGTGTACTAAACTTCCTATGCGGGCGATATATAGGCACGTTACAAAATCGTTTTTAGGCACATAAGGAGGTCCGAGAACTTATTTCATAAGATCCGAAAACTTCCAATGTCGAAAAGATTTTGTACACATAAAAAGATGGAGGCTAACTGATCGAATCCCAAATCCTCATCCAAAAGCTTATTCGTATAGATAGTAATACGTATCTCAGACGTGTATATAGGTATAGGTTGAACCCCGTAGCATATTTATCTAGTTATTTTTTGCTACGGGGTTTTTGATTTTAGAAAAATTATGAATTTACCCTGTGAAATAATTTCATCCTGAAACAGATACACAGATCCTGAAATAGATACACAGATCCTGAAACAGATACATAGATCCTGAAATAAATTCAGGATGACATTGTTCAGGATGACATTGTTCAGGATGACATTGTTCAGGATGGCATTATTCAGGATGACATTGTTCAGGATGACATTGTTAATATCCCGTCATCGCTGACGCTCGGCGGGACTTGTCACCTCGACCAACTTTGTCACCTCGAACGAATATGCTTGCCCTGACGCATGTCAGGGAGAGGTCTCATCCACTTTAACGCGAGCACTTCTGTTCGCATTATAATTCATATGATTTTTATGTTCTCTCGAACAAGTCGCTTATCCTTTTCATCCAAAAATATCTCTACATACCCCGCACGCTATCGCTTTGCGGGGTTGTTTTTCATTTCTTTGACACGTGTCTTCGACACGTTTCTAATTATTGCAAAACAAAAAGACAGGAGAGATCCTGTCTGTGGCGTGTACGTGTTGCGATTATGCTATAACAGCCTTGTTATACATTTTCTTGATTTTTGAGAATGGAATATTCTCAGCAAGCATTTTCTTTATCGCTTTTATCTCGCGTGCGGTAGCGCATATTTTTTTTCCCTCGACCCGAATCGTCTGTAAATTAATACCCTGTACGCGCTTTGTTGCGTTCATTGAGTGGCTCCGCTGATTCATCGTACGCGGTTTTTTGCCTGTAAGCTCTGATTTTTTTGCCATAGACTTTCTTCAAACCTCGAATTAATGGTATTATAATAGAGTAATTATATAATAGAGTCAAGATGTCGCCACTTGGATTATTGGAAACAAACCCCATTTTATTTGTGATCTGGATGATCGCAATCGTTTTTGCTATGACGATTCATGAATATGCTCATGCGCTTCTGGGTTATATACAAGGAGATAAAACAGCTGAATATTATGGTCGTCTAACTATGAATCCTCTTGCTCATATAGATCCTTGGGGTTTTCTTATGTTTGTTTTTTTGGGATTTGGTTGGGCCAAACCCGTGCCATATGATCCTAACAAACTTCGAACAGGAAAGCATGGCCCGAGTCTAGTGGCTTTGGCCGGGCCTGCGGCAAACCTAATTGCTGTTGTTGTATTCATAATACTCGCGCGAGCACTTTTCCATTTTGAAATTATTACTGTTGATAATATGCTCGCTCAATTTATAGTATTTCTCATTGTTATAAATCTAGTGCTCGCGCTCTTTAATCTTATTCCAATTCCACCTCTTGATGGATCTCGAGTATTACTCGATTATCTTCCATCATCACTTGACTCATTCAAACGCAGTTTTGAAAAGAATGGTCCTTGGATTATTCTCGGACTTATATTGGTAGATCGTTTTGTTGGAATAAGTCTTTTCTCAAGACTTTTCAGTGGAGCGATTAATTTTGTTCTCAGTTTCTTGCCGTCTGTATTTTGATTATTTACAAATAAACGTTCAATAATTTAATAAGAAATCGTCCATATGGGCGTTTTTTTATTAAACAAAAATTATGTGATATTATATATGCAGAAGTGATACTTCTATAGTAAATAAATATTTAATTTTCTATGAAAAAAACTGTTGCTTTTTATCTTTTGCCGATAAGCGTATTAACACTGGTTCTAGGTACTGCCATACGTGTGTCAGCAGAAGATGTCATCGATGAATCGACGACTGATTCACCAAAAACAAAAATACAAGAAATTCGTGAAGACGCGAAAGAAAAGCGCGCTGAATTAAAAACAATTTTCGAAGAAAAGAAGGCCGAGATAAAGGAAAAAGTAAAAACAAAACTTTGCGAACATGCTGGTAGGCGCATTGATACCCGAATTACAAAATACGATGATGGACAAACACTTCGTTTACAACGACTTGATAAAATACATACACGTCTTACCACAATGATTACTCGATTATCGGAAAAAGGGTATGATGCGTCTTTGCTTCAAGGAGATGTGACTACTCTCGAAGGATATATAAACGAAATGAAAACCGCATACGCTAAATTTATCGACACTCTTAAATCATCAAAAGATCTGACTTGTGGAGAAAGTGAGGGACAATTCAAAGGAAAAATAGATATTGCGCGAGGAGAGTTGCAGGGTGTTAGGGATATAAACAAAAAAGTTGTTGCACTACACAAAGTTATTGCAGAACACCTCGTCTCGATAAAGAGTCAGAAGGTAACTCCTGTTACAGATACAACAACCACAACAACACCAACTGGTTCAACTGAAGCGGGTTCTTCAGCACAAACAACAGAAAACACAGGAACAACGACAGGAACTCAAGAATAATTAAAATCAAATAATAATTTATACAAATATGAAAAAAACATTATTTTTATCAATTGCCATGTTTTTGATCGTTGTAGTTGTTGGTGGATTAACAGGATGTGGTATGGTAGAAAAAAACCAGAAACAAGATGATGTGAAGGCAACAGAGAAAACAGAAACTAATATAATAGAAGACACAAAAGAGACAACTCCATCTGTTACATCAGGCGCCCCAGAAGAAGTGTCTGATCTTACAAAAGAAGTCGATGACTTATTCAAAGATGTATCAAAAGATTCTCTTGATGATGTAACAGCTGATGAGTTTAGTGAATAGATACTTATTAAAAAACAACCTACTGAAAACATATCACAGGTTGTTTTTTTATTTTTCCGAAATAAAAAACCGCCTTGTTTTTTAACTTAGCGATTTTTTGTTTTATCGAATTAAAAGAAAAATTATTGTGATTTGGTTTTTTGAGCAAGTCGTTCTACTAGAATAAACGTTCCGAAAAAAAACAGAATCCCTACGCACATATAATAGAATTTTCCATCTGATATTAATAACAGATAATCGCCCAAAAGTACGAGGGGAATCCCGACTGCTAGTGTGATTATAAGTGCACTATAACTGAGTTTTTTTTCTGCAATGAACATTGGAGCAAAAATACAAATTACAATCATTATCAAAGAAAAAATCATAAGTGAAGCGTGCAGCTCCTCGTTTCCTAATAGTTTTTTGGTAAATATTAGTCCGATAAAGACAATTAGAAAAATAAACGCTAGCCATAGAAATACATTTTGATATTTCATGTCAATCTCCTTTGTCATGTAAATGTGGTGGTTATTTTTTTATTTATTTTTGATGGTTTAATTTATTTTTTTGCAAACTTTTCTTATAAAGTTGTCGATCGTACGATGGCAATCAACAACTTGAAAGAAAAATTAGAGTCTCGAAATCAGGAAGGAATTAGCGAAAAATTGGCACCCGCCCATGGTTCATAGTAGCTAACCCTGCCGTTATCGCAGTCGCGGGCGTACCATAATGTTTCATTCGTAATACTACTTACAGCAACCCCTATGACAGTGCTTTTGTAACCACTGTTGTCGATGATACGGTCGCCGTGTTTAAAGCCAAATTTACTACAGGCATTATCTGATGTGTCGACTTCTAAAGATTCTCCGAAACGAGATATAACTATTTTTTTGCTCATTATTTTCTCCTTAACTTTTTTTATTTTCTTACATTTTTCACGTTAAACCCCTTTTAATTTAAAGAACGTTAATTAGTTATTGAGTGTTTTTTTACAATCCAGTATTTTACGACCAAGCACAAACCGCCAGACGATATTATACTCGTTAAAAACAATATTAGTGGTCGCGATCCAAACTCGTATGATGAAATAATTGTTTTGTTTGAAAAATAAATTTCAATAATAAACACGAATACCATCAATAGTATAAGTACTATTAATAAACGAGAGTATTCTATCGTAATCTTTGTACTTGTCTCATGCATTATATACAGAGAAATAATAGACGATCCGGCAAACACACAAGCAAAAAAATAGAATAAGCCATTTATTTCTTTGGAAGATTCGTCGTAGTTTGGTGCAGTAAGTCTGCCTACCAAAAAGATAATTCCGATCAAAACAATTAAACTAACAGATTTTAGTATTGTTTTTTTCATTTCAATTCTCCTTGCCATGTAAATATGGCGGTTATTTTTTAGTTTTTTGGTTAATTATTATCATTAGAATATATAGTGTTTCCTGTTTCTTGTCAATAATAATATAAGGAAACACTGAGAAATTAAGTAAACAAGCCGTTTTTGAGTGATGTTTTGCAATTCCATGTATAAAATTACATATGCTTATTTTTACCCATAATAACAACAAAAAGAGTTGACAGGCGAGGAAACGAGTGATATTCTACCCGCGTTATTAATTAAGGTTTTTAGTATTAATTAACCGAAGTGTATATATGCCAACAATTAATCAGCTTATAAAGAAAGGAAGAAAGTCTCCGGTGTGGAAGTCAAAATCTCCTGCTTTGCAGTGGAATCTTGATACTTTGCATCGTACAAAAAAACAGATTGTCGGTGATGGCGGGGCTCCATTTAAACGTGGCGTTTGCGTCAAGGTGACTACAATGACACCTAAAAAACCAAACTCTGCGCTTCGAAAAGTCGCTCGTGTGAAGCTTTCAAATGGTATGGAGGTGTGGGCATATATTCCTGGAGTCGGGCATAATTTGCAGGAACACTCGATCGTTATGATTCGAGGAGGTCGTGTAAAAGATTTGCCTGGTGTCCGATATCACATTGTTCGCGGTATGTATGATTCGCAGGGTGTTGATGGCCGTCGACAAGGTAGATCACTTTATGGCGCTAAAAAACCTAAATAATTAGAAGTTTATGAGAGGAAAACAAGCTCCGAAACGCGTCGTTGTTCCTGATTCAAAATATAATAGTACAACGATTACGAAGTTCGTGAATAAAATAATGAAGAACGGAAAGAAAAGCACTGCACAACGAGTTGTGTATGGTGCTCTTGATGTTATTTCCGAAAAAACGAAATCAAATCCGTTAGAAATTTTTGAAACAGCGCTTCAGAACGTTGGTCCCGCGCTTGAGGTTAGAGGACGCAGAATCGGTGGCGCAAATTATCAAATTCCTTATCCAGTAAATCCTGAACGTAAATTGGCTTTGGCAATGCGTTGGATTCTTGAGTCGGTGCGTTCACGCAAAGGATCGGCAATGGCAGAGAAGCTTGCTCAAGAGCTTATCGAAGCGTCGAACAATCAGGGTGCGGCCATTAAAAAACGCGAAGACGTTCATAAGATGGCTGAAGCTAATCGCGCATTTGCTCATTTTGCATAAAAACAAAGAGACGGGAAACGATTGTTTTAATTGACTGTTTTGATGATTTTTTGGCGCGTTGGGTTATTGCGTATTGCAGCGCGCTTTTTATATCTCTTGTTGTTACTTATTATAAAAAACCAAAAATTGTGTCTTCTCGAATACAGCGAACCCTGTATTACACGCTTTATCCGAGATGACATGAATAATGTCAGTTAGTAATTATTATTTTTTAAGAAAGTATATGCCTAGGAAGTATCCTTTGGAAAGAGTGCGTAATATTGGTATCATTGCACACATTGATGCGGGTAAGACAACGGTGTCCGAGCGTATTTTATTTTATACTGGAAAAACTCATAAGATTGGTGAGGTGCATGAAGGAGAGGCCGTAATGGATTGGATGGAACAAGAGCAGGAACGTGGTATCACAATCACGTCTGCTGCGACGACGTGTTTTTGGAAAGATAAAGTTATTAATGTTATCGATACCCCAGGACATGTAGATTTCACAGTTGAGGTAGAGCGATCTCTTCGTGTTCTTGATGGAGGAGTTGTTGTTTTTGACGGTGTTTCGGGTGTTGAACCACAAACAGAAACAGTATGGCGTCAGGCAGAAAAGTACAAAGTTCCACGTCTTTGTTTTGTAAATAAACTTGATCGTACAGGAGCCGATTTCTATTATGATATAGATGATATTCGTTCAAAACTTACAACAAGTGCTCATCCAATTCAGCTTCCTATAGGTATAGAAGATAATTTTAAGGGTATTATTGATCTTGTTACTGAGCGCGCATTTATGTTTATTGATGATATGGGTACTTGCAAAGAAGAAGATATCCCGTCAGACATGATTGAAAAAGTAAAAAAATATAGAGGAGAGATGCTTGAAGCTGTTGCTTCCGTTGATGAACATCTTCTTGAAAAATATCTAGGAGGAGAATCTCTTACAATAGATGAGATCAGACAAGCTATTCGAAAAGGTGTTATTACATATCAATTTATTCCGATTTTGTGCGGTTCGGCACTTAAAAATAAAGGAGTTCAACTTCTTTTGGATGCGGTTGATTATTATTTGCCTTCACCGCTTGATATCGCGGCTCCGATCGGACACAACGTATCTGACCCGTCTATTACAAACCCAATTAAAGTTGACGATGATGCGCCACTAGCTGCTCTTGCTTTTAAAGTTGCAACAGATCCTTTTGTTGGTCGTCTCACTTTCGTTCGTGTGTACTCAGGTGTTTTGAAATCGGGTTCATACGTACTTAACTCATCAACAGGAAACAAAGAACGTATTGGTCGTATTGTTCGTATGCATGCAAACCAAAGAGAAGAAGTTGATGAGGTTCCATCAGGAGATATAGCTGCTGTTATTGGTCTCAAAAATACTTTCACCGGGCATACGCTTTGTGATCTTGATAAACAGATTATTCTCGAATCAATTACATTTCCTGAACCAGTTATTCATATTGCCGTAGAGGCCAAAACAAAAAACGATCAAGAGAAAATGGGATTTGCACTTCAGAAACTTGCGGAAGAAGATCCTACATTTAGTGTAAAAGTTGACCCAGAATCAAGTCAGACTATTATTGCCGGTATGGGAGAACTTCATCTTGAAATTATTGTTGATCGTATGAAGAGAGAGTTTGGTGTTGACGCAAACGTTGGTGCACCAGAAGTTTCATATCGTGAAACAATCACTTCTTCAGCTGAAGCAGAAGGAAAGTATGTAAAACAATCAGGAGGTCGTGGTCAGTATGGGCACTGTTGGATCAAACTCGAGCCACTCGTTCATGATGCTGATTCAGAAGATAAAAAGAAAACATTTGAATTCGTTGATGCTATTAAAGGAGGGTCTATTCCAAGAGAATATATTCCTGCAGTTGGAAAGGGTATTGAAGAAACACTTAATTCCGGACAACTTGCCGGATATCCAATTATTAATGTTAAGGCCACAGTATTTGACGGTTCGTATCACGATGTTGATTCGAGTGAATATGCGTTTAAAATTGCCGGATCTATTGGTTTTAAAGACGCTTTTATGAAGAGTCGTCCTATACTTCTCGAGCCAATGATGAAAATTGAAGTTATTACACCGGAAGATTATATGGGCGTTGTTGTTGGTGATCTTAATTCGAAAAGAGGGCAAATTGGTTCGATGGGAGACAGAGGAGGAAATAAGGTTATTTCAGCCACAGTACCTCTTGCTTCGATGTTTGGTTATTCCACAACGCTTCGTTCTATGACGCAAGGTCGAGGTACTTATACTATGGAGTTTGAGCGATATGATCAGGTTCCAACAAACGTTCTCGCCGAGATTCAAAAAAAGAGAGGTACGGCAAAAGTATCGTAACAATCGAAGTTTTCAAGAGGTTATACCCTTGCATAAAATCAAATTTTTGTTACAATGCTTCTGACGTTTATCGTCTTTTCTTTTGTTTCAAAAGAAAAAACACTATGTTAAGCGGTTTTCCGCACTCATAGAGTTGATCTAAGTGTCCTTTTTTGGCACACTTGATTCCTAACAGTAAGAAATTTTTAATTAACAACCATGGCAGATAGTTTTAACAGATCAAAACCACACGTCAATGTCGGTACCATTGGTCATGTAGATCATGGGAAGACAACGTTGACCGCGGCTATTTTGTCCGTGCTCAATGCAGGCGGTTTTGCCGCTCAACAGAAAGGTGTTGATCAGATTGATGGTACGCCCGAGGAAAAAGCTCGTGGTATTACTATCTCTGCTGCTCACGTTGAGTATGAAACTGCAGCGCGTCACTACGCGCACGTAGATTGTCCGGGACATGCTGATTATGTAAAAAACATGATTACAGGTGCCGCACAGATGGACGGAGCAATTCTTGTTGTTTCCGCAGCTGACGGTCCGATGCCTCAGACACGCGAACACATCCTTCTAGCAAAACAAGTAGGTGTTCCTTATGTTGTAGTATTTTTAAACAAGATGGATCAGGTTTCTGACCCAGAGCTTGTTGAACTTGTTGAACAAGAAATTCGCGATTTACTTTCAAAATATGAATTTCCTGGTGACAAGACCCCTATTATAAGAGGTTCTGCACTTAAGGCTCTCGAAAATCCATCAGGTCCTGATGCGAAAGCAATTCTTGATCTTATGGAAGCGGTTGATACTTACATTGAAACACCAAAACGCGATATCGATAAACCATTCCTTATGCCAATTGAAGATGTTTTCTCAATTTCTGGCCGAGGTACAGTTGTTACAGGCCGTATTGAAAGAGGACAAATAAAAGTTGGAGACGAGGTAGAAATTGTTGGTTTGCGCGATACTCAAAAAAGCGTTATTACCGGAGTCGAGATGTTTAACAAAAGTCTTAATGAGGGTATGGCAGGCGATAATGCCGGTTTACTTCTCAGAAGCTTAAAGAAAGAAGATGTAGAAAGAGGACAAGTAATTGTTGCTCCTGGTTCAGCGACTCCTCATACAGAATTTGAGGCGCAGCTCTACATTCTTACGAAAGACGAAGGTGGTCGTCATACTCCGTTTTTCAAAGGTTATAAACCACAGTTCTATATTCGCACAACAGATGTTACGGGTGAATTGGAATTACCAGAGGGTATGGAAATGGTTATGCCTGGTGATCATGTTACTGTTAAGGTTAAGTTGCTTAAGCCGATTGCGCTCGAAGCTCAACAGCGTTTAGCTATCCGAGAGGGTGGCAGAACTGTCGGGTCAGGAGTGATCTCAAAGGTTATTAAATAATCGGCTCTCGAACATTGGAAGAGCTTGTCACTTATGTGCAAGCTCTTCCATCTTCTCTTGAGGTATACGCATTAATTGAAATATGACTGAAAAAAACACAGACGCTTCGAAGATACGCATTAAAATTCGTTCTTACGATCATAAGATTATTGATCAGGCGGCGAAGACGATTATTGATACTGCACGAAGATCAGGAGCAAACGTAAAAGGGCCAATTCCATTGCCAACTGATAAAAAGAAGTTCACGCTTCTAAAGTCAACGTTTGTACACAAGAACGCAAGAACGCAGTATGAAATGAGAACTCATAAGAGAGTTGTTGATATATTCAATTTCAATCCAACAACAATCGAAGGACTCTCATCGCTTTCATTGCCGGCTGGTGTAGAAGTGGAGATCAAAAATTATTAATTTTATCTCTGTTTCTAAATAATTTTCGTACAGATTATTTTTTTGTACGGAATATTGTGACGCGATACGTATCGATGTTTTGTACACAAATTTGTACGCATATTACATACGAACATATCGTATTTGTTTCTTACGAAATCATTATGAAGTTTATTATTGGAAAAAAGATTGAGATGACGCAGTTGTTTGATGCGGACGGCACTGTAAAACCGGTAACGGTTATTGAGGCCGGCCCATGTCATATCACTGAAGTTAAACGTCCAGATACACACGGGTATGGAGCGTTTCAAATTGGATTTGGAAAAGCAAAAAACATTAATAAACCACAGAAAGGACATTGTGGTGATATTGAAACAAATCGTTTTTTGAAGGAATTTCATATAGAAGATGCGAATATTGCGAAAAAAGGCGATGTCATTACTGTTGATACATTTGCTTCGGGAGATGTTGTAAAAGTTACAGGAGTTACGAAAGGCAAGGGATTCCAAGGTGTTGTGAAACGCCACGGGTTTGGAGGTCATCCTAAAACACATGGTCACAAGGATCAGTTAAGAATGCCTGGATCGTCAGGAGCACAGGCTCCACAACGTGTATTTCCTGGTGTAAAAAAACCAGGACGTATGGGTGGCGATCAGCATACGATTATAAATCTTACAATAGAAAAGGTTGATCCAGAGAAAAATCTTTTGTATCTTCTTGGAGCGGTTCCTGGTCACATTGGTGGTATTGTATATATAGAGGGAAATGGAGACCTCAAAGTATCTGAAAAACTGTCGAAAACAGAGGGTTCCAGCATTGACAATGATAATATAAAAGATAATAATACCGCACGCGTTGTTGAAGATAATTCGGCTTTAATAAGCGATACAAACGTATCTGAAACACCTGTGTTAGAGGAGGTTGTTTCAAAAGACGCTCCTGTTTCAGAAGAAGTCACTACTTCCGAAAAACCAGAAGAACAAGAAGCGCAGAAAAACAACGAAGAGAAAGCAGAAGAATTGGTAGAAAACAAAGAAGACACAGAAGAAAAGAATGATAAGATACAAGCGTAATCAAAAAACGTAACTACGTATGAAAACAAAAGTATACGACAGCACGGGAAAAATAAAAGAAGAAATAGATCTTAAGAAAGAGATCTTCGGTCTTCCTATTAATGAAACAGTCGTATATGACGCTGTTCGTGCTCAGATGGCGAACAATCGAAGTGCCGTAGCACATACCAAGACTCGTTCTGATGTAAGAGGTGGTGGAAAGAAACCATGGCGTCAGAAAGGCACTGGTCGTGCTCGTCAAGGATCCATTCGTGCTCCTCAGTGGGTTGGAGGAGGAATTGTATTTGGTCCTACAAATGAAAGAAATTTTTCCTTGAAGATCAATAAGAAAACAAAGAAAAAAGCAGTGTGTATTGCACTGTCAGATAAATTCGCACACGATAAGATTATTATTTTAGATGAATTGCAATCAAAAGAATACAAGACAAAAGAGATTGCTTCTATTTTAAAAAATCTTCCGTGTTCCGGAAAAAAAGTGCTTGTTGCTCTTCCAGGCAAGGTTTCAAATGTGGTTCGTGCAGTGCGAAACGTGCGTTCAACGCATATTACCAATGCACAAAGCCTAAATATTGTTGATGTGCTTAAGTATGAATATATTGTACTTACCACCCCTGCCGTTGCGGAGGTAGAAAAAACCTACGCTTACTAATTATACATATGTCATTGTTGCGCAAAAAGAAAACAATCGAAAAATCTTCAGAACCACGTGATATAAAAACACTGGATTCTTTTGATTCTCATACTATACTTGTCAGACCAGTTGTAACTGAAAAGACATCATCAATACAAGGCATGAGACAGTATGTTTTTGAAGTTGCGCGAAATGCAAACAAAGTTTCCATAGCGCGTTCTGTTGCGGCGGTATACGGAGTTCGTCCAGAAAAAGTTGCAACGATGATTGTTCGTGGAAAAAAAGTTCGTTTTGGAGCTCGTGAAGGCAAAAGAAATTCTTGGAAAAAAGCAATTATAACACTTCCGAAAGGATCTGTTATCGATACTTTTCACACTAAATAAATTGATGTATGGCGATAAAAATATACAGACCGACTACACCGGGACGACGCGGAACAAGCGTGGTTGTTAATGATATTTTGTCTCCGAACAATCCGCCAAAAGCTCTTCGTTTTACAATCAAAACCAAAGCAGGTCGCAATAACCAAGGCAAGATAACTGTTCGTCACAGAGGCGGTGGTGTGAAACGTTTTTGTCGTATCGTAGATTTTATTATGGACAAATATGATATTCCAGGAATTGTCCAAACCATAGAATATGATCCAAACAGAAATGCTTTTATCGCACTTGTTTGTTATGCAGATGGTGAGAAAAGATATGTTATCGCTCACAAAGATATGAAACAAGGAGATAAGATAATATCATCATTAAACAGAGTCGATGTTATTCCCGGAAATCGAATGCCTCTTTCACAATTGCCTACCGGTATTGAAATACACAATGTTGAATTGACTCCGCATGCAGGAGGCAAAATTGCACGTTCAGCTGGTAATGCAATCATGTTTCTTGCGATTGATGGTCAGAAAGCAATTCTTCGTTTACCATCTGGAGAAGTACGTATGGTGAATAAAGAATGTATGGCTACAGTTGGCAGCGTGAGCAATTCGGAATACAGAAATATTCGATGGGGAAAGGCTGGGCGTATCCGTTTGTGTGGTATCAGACCTACTGTTCGCGGTAAGGTTATGAATCCAGTTGATCATCGTCATGGTGGAGGTGAGGCGCGTAACTCAATCGGTTTGAAACGACCGGTTACTTATACAGGTAAACCAGCATTGGGTGTGAAAACAAGAAAGAAACACAAGAGGTCTAATCGTGATATTGTTTCACGTCGCACCAAATAAAATAAACATATGACACGAAGTCTAAAAAAAGGTTATTTTGTTCACGAGAGTATTCTTAAGAAGCTTTCTTCCATAAAACCGGGAGATACTATCAAGACATGGTCTCGTTCTTCAACGATTACGCCTGAAATGGTTGGAATTAATTTCATGGTGCACAACGGCAAATCTTTTATAAAGGTATATGTTGTAGAAAACATGGTTGGACACAAGCTTGGTGAATTCTCTCCGACACGTAAGTTCGTTGCACACGGAGGCCAGAAGTCAAGTACACCAACTACTTCTGCAAAATAATAATTAAATTATGAAGGTACAAGCACATCTTAAAAACTTAAAAATTTCGCCGAGAAAAGTACGTCTCGTTGCCGGTCTTATTCGTGGAAAAAACGTTGATGTTGCGCGCGAACAACTTAAATTTTCTTTAAAAAAGAGTGCTACACCTATACTTAAACTTTTAAAATCAGCTATCGCAAACGCTGAGCATAATTATCATCTTGATCCAAAATTATTAAAAATCGAAGAAATTTTTGTTAATCAAGGAATGGCTTTGAAGCGTGTTATGCCACGTGCGATGGGTCGTGCTGCTCAGTTCAAACGTCAGATGTCTCATGTGACGATTGTAGTGGGCATACACTCCTCACCTACTGAATCATCGGTTGAACCAAAAACAGAAATGAAGGAGGATATCTCATCAGAAAGCAACAAAATAAAAACAAAGAAACCAATTTCAAAAAAGAAAACACCTGTTTTGACACCTAAGAAAGAAAAATCAACGAAGAAATAATTTATGTCATCCAAAGTAAATCCAAAAGCTTATCGACTTGGCACAGGTCTTGAATGGACATCAAAATGGTACGCACGTAAAAGGCGATATGCGCATTTGTTATTGGATGATCTTCGAATGCGCGCTTATATAAAAAAGCAACTGAAAGAAGCGCATGTTTCGGATATTATTATCGAACGTTTTGCTGATAATATTACTATTAATATTAATTTGGCAAAACCAGGAGTTGTAATTGGTCGCGGTGGCGCAGGAGTGGAAACACTTCAGAAGAATTTGGCAAAGATGATTAAGTGTAAGAAAGAAACAATTAAAATCAACATTATAGAAATAAAGAAACCGAATCTTAATGCTGATATTGTTGCTTTCACAATTGCACAAGATCTTGAAAAACGCATGCCATTTAGACGTTCCATGAAACAAACGATTGAACGTGTTATGCGTTCGGGTGCAAAGGGAATCAAGGTAAAAATATCAGGTCGTTTAAACGGTGCTGATATTGCTCGCACAGAAACATTGGTTGATGGAAGCATTCCTCTTACAACGCTTCGTGCATTTATTGATTATAGTCACGCAGAAGCACTCACAACATTCGGAATTATTGGTATCAAGGTTTGGATATACAAGGGAGAGTTTAGCGATCCTGAAAACCAACCCCATGCGGCATTAAAAGAAACACACTAATATGTTGGCTCCAAAAAAAGTTAAATATCGAAAGCAATTTCGTACAGATCAGATAAGAGGCAAGGCACATCGCGGATGCAGTGTTGCGTTTGGTGAATATGGAATGAAGGCTATTGTTGCTGGATTTATAACCTCTCGTCAGATTGAAGCCGCTCGTCGTGCTATGGCACGTCACATGAATCGAGGCGGTGATATTTATATTAGAGTATTTCCAGATGTTGTTCGTACAATTGGTACTGGTGTTAGTGGTACGAAAATGGGAGGCGGTAAGGGTGGTCCTGATCATTATGTTGCAAAAATTCGCGCAGGAATGATTATTTTCGAGGTTGGTGGTGTTGATGAAAAAGTTGCAAAAGAAGCACTTCGTCTTGGACAACACAAAATATCGCTTTCTACGAAATTTGTCATTAAACATCATTCATAAAAAGTCATATGAAAATACAGGATTTCAGAAAAATGAATGAAAAAGAGCTTGCGAGCCTCATTATTGAGAAACGCACAGAGCTCCAAAAAATGCGCGCACAGGTGGTGTCAGGCCAACTTAAGCATAATCATTTATTTAAGGTTCTTCGAAACGATATAGCTCGAATACAGACAGTCTTGAAAGAGTTAAAAAAACATGCTTAAATGACGAAACAATACTATGGAATCAAAAAATAAACAGTTAACGACTCAAAAAACAGCAGTTCGAAAACGAAAACTGCAAGGTCTTGTCGTATCTGGTTCGTTGAACAAAACAACTGTCGTTCGAGTTGATCGTTCTGTTCAGCATTCAAAATACAAGAAAATCATTACTCGAAGTAAAAATTATAAAGTACACGATCCACTTAATAAGTGTAAAGTTGGCATGATTGTTTCTATAGAGGAGTGTCGTCCAATTTCTCGACACAAGTGCTGGAAACTAGCTTCAATTGATACAAAATAAAAAACTATGATTCAACACCGTTCAATGCTTACTGTTGCTGATAATTCTGGCGCACTCCGCGTCCAGTGTATTAAGGTGTTGGGTGGATACAAAAAACGATATGCTCAGATTGGAGATATTGTTACTGTCACAGTGAAACACTCGACTCCACATACAGAAGTGAAATCGGGAGAAGTACATCACGCAGTTGTGGTTCGTCAGCACAAGGAGCTTCGTCGCAAGGATGGAACTTATATCCGATTTGATGAAAATGCTGTTGTAATTATAGATAAGAAAAACAAAGAGCCGAAAGGAACTCGTATATTCGGTCCTGTTGCTCGAGAGCTTCGTCAGCTTGGTTTTGCAAAAATAATTTCACTTGCTCCTGAAGTAATATAGTATTCATATGATAACGAAATTCAAAATAAAAGTAGGAGACAAGGTTCAGATCGTTGCAGGAAGAGATAAGGGAACGATCGGATCTGTTACACAGGTTTTTCCAAAAGAAGAACGTGTTGTTGTTGAAGGAGCAAATATTCGATATCGTCATATTCGACCAACGCGAAAAGGAGATAAGGGTCAAAAAATAGAATTTAATGCGCCATTACACATATCAAACGTTATGGTTATTGATCCGAAATCAGAAAAACCAACTCGTGTTGGGTATACAGTAAACGAAAAAGGCGTAAAAGTTCGTATTACGAAGAAATCAGGCCATATTTTAGAAAAGTAATTGTATGATTATATACAAAGAAAATTATGAAAAGAAAGTTATTCCGGCATTTCGTGAGCGTTTTGGCATCACGAATGTTATGGCTATGCCAAAAATAACAAAAGTCACACTAAATGTTGGATTGGGGAAAGCGGTAGATGATAAAGGATGGATCGAGGTTGCGGAAAACGTGCTCAAACGTATCACTGGTCAAAAACCGGTGCTTATCAAAGCTCGTAAATCAATTTCAAACTTTAAGCTTCGCGAAGGCATGGTCATCGGAGTCAAGGCGACACTTCGTGGAAAGAGAATGGAAGATTTTATTGATAAACTTTTGAGCATTACATTTTCACGTGTTAGAGATTTCCGTGGCCTGGATTCGAATAAGGGGTTTGATCAGAATGGCAATCTAACGGTTGGTTTTTCTGAATACAATATTTTTCCTGAAATTCGATCAGATGAGGTAGAGAAGCTGCACGGAGTCGAGGTAAGCTTTACTACCACATGCGGTACACGAGAAAAAGGTTTGGAATTTTTTACACTTCTAGGTTTTCCGTTTAAAAAATAACACATATGGCAACAAAAGCACGAGTAGCAAAGATGAAGAAGCTTGCCGCAATTGAGGCGTCTGGCAAAGCAATTGGAAACAGACATCGTAATCGATGTGCATTGTGCGGACGAGCACGCGGTTACGTACGGCTTTTTGACTTGTGCCGTATTTGTTTACGAGAACGCGCAGATCGTAATGAAATTCCAGGTCTTAAGAAATCAAGCTGGTAAATTATACACATATATGATGACTGATCCAATAGCAGATTTTTTGACACATATTCGTAACGCGTCTTTTTCTCATAAGAAAGAGGCTTTGATTCCGTTTTCAAAAACGAAATATGCGCTTGCAGGTATGTTGCAAAAAAACGGGTATGTTGATGGTTTTGAAAAAGTTGAGAAAAAAGGATCTTTTCCTATACTTCGTGTAGCACTTAAATACAGAGGTAAGAACCCAGCAATTACCAATATAGAGCGCGTATCAAAACCAGGACGAAGAGTATATATTGATTATAATAATATTCCTTTTGTCTTGAGTGGTATTGGTATTTCGATTGTTTCAACATCGCAAGGAGTTATGACTGGGCGCGAAGCGCGCCGTCGTAAAATCGGAGGCGAATTAATTTGTAAAGTCTGGTAAGCATATGTCTCGTATTGGTAAAAAACCTATTATTATTCCCGAGGGAGTCTCGATAACGATCGGAGACAAGGGTATTGATGTTAAAGGACCAAAGGGTACGGTTCACGTTCCTCCAAGTCCTTTTGTAACCGTAATTAATGAAAACGGTTCGGTTGTGTGTTCTATAAAAAACACAGACAACAAAGAAGAGAAGGCTCATTGGGGAATGATGAGAAGTCTTATTAATAACGCAGTCGAAGGAGTTACAAAAGAATATAGTAAGAAGCTCGAGGTGGTTGGAGTAGGTTATCGCGTTCAGAGTAAGGGGAATGGTCTAACTCTTAATATAGGGTTTTCTCATCCGGTTGAATATAAACCATCATTAGATGGTGTCACCCTTGTTGTTACTGATAATTTTATTACGATAACTGGGCAAGATAAACAAAAAGTAGGACAGATAGCAGCGGAGATTCGTTTATTAAAGAAGCCTGAACCATACGGAGGTAAAGGAATTAAGTACGCAGACGAAGTCATTGTTCGTAAGGCGGGCAAGGTCGCGAAATAAAGCGAACACAATACAATTTTGATTCAATTTTATGAAGAGTATCGCACAATCACGAAATATAAAAAGAATGCGTCGACATACGAAAATACGCAGTCAAATATGTGGGACATTATCACGTCCTCGTATTTCGGTATACAGAAGTCTGGTACACATGTATGTGCAAATAATTGATGATACAAATAGTCGTACGCTCGTCTCATTTGATGATCGTGTTCTTTCGGCAGAACAAAAGAAAAAGAAACCACTTGAACAAGCGCGAATACTCGGAGAAGAAGTTGGAAAATTGGCTAAGAACAAAGGGATTTCATCAGTTGTGTTTGATCGTGGTGGGTACGCATATACCGGTCGTATCAAAGCACTTGCTGACGGTATACGCTCACAAGGAATTAATTTTTAAATAGTATATGGCATACGAAGGTAACAAAAGAAATAAGAAAGTAAAAGACGCCTTTGATCAGGAGACGATCGATCTTGCTCGTGTCACTCGTGTTATGGCCGGTGGTAAACGTATGCGTTTTCGTGCCACTGTTGCTATTGGTAATCGATCAGGAATGGTTGGGCTAGGTATTGCAAAAGGAGCAGATGTGTCAATCGCAATGAACAAGGCCGCTACTCAGGCACGAAAAAATTTGATAAGATTTCCCTTATTTGGTGGTACTGTAACACACGAACTTACTCATAAATTTAAGTCTGCTCGTATTATTTTGCGTCCTGCAAGAAGCGGAGCCGGTTTGAAAGCTGGAGGATCAGCTCGTATCATTCTCGAACTAGCTGGTGTTCGAGATATTGTATGTAAAATTCATGGATCGACAAACAAGGTGGTCGTTTCACAATGTTTGATGAGAGCGCTCAGTCATTTTAAAAATGTTCGAGGGAAAGGATTCCCAACAAACGAAGAAAATGATCAGAATAATAATAACGAAAAAGAACCGAAAACATTTGGGAAAAATCAAAAAGAAAATCAATCCAACGAATCAAAAAGCCAATCGGCATTATCATAATATATAGAGTTTTTTAGGAAAATACGTATGCTTACATTACACAGTTTAAAAAGTAAAGGAACCACAAAATCGGGAAAACGACTTGGTCGAGGAGACAGTTCCGGTGCTGGTTCGTATTCTGGAAAAGGGCGCAAAGGTCAGCGCGCACGTTCGGGTACTGCTGGTTTTGCACAGAGAGGTTTGAAGCAGTTTGTTTTTCAAATTCCGAAAATAAGAGGTTTTGTACCACGTTTCCCGAAACGAGCGGTTGTTAATTTGTCGTCGCTCGAAACAATTGGTATGACGACGATACAACCTATTAATCTTGTTCAGGCAGGTATAATTTCGACTGAGCGATTTGGTGTGAAAATACTTGGCAAAGGAAAACTAACGAAAAAAATAGAAATTTACGTACACGAATGTTCCGGAACAGCTCGTGAAGCAATTGAAAAACAAGGTGGAAAGATACACATAATCTCTGACGCAAGAAACAAAAAGAAAACAAAAACTAAACCAAAAACCAAAAAGACTCAATAAACATAATTTTTTATATAATTAATATGACCAAGTTTGAACTTATTTGGCAGAACAAACGTCTTCGAGGAAGTATTATATTTGTGCTTCTGATGTTTGCTGTGTTTAGACTTGGTGCGAACATACCTGTTCCAGGAATTGATGCGCAAGCGCTCCGCGATTTTTTTTCCGCAAACGAATACCTTGGTATTCTTAATGTTTTTTCCGGAGGTGGGCTTAGAAGCTTCTCAATTATGATGCTTGGTATCGGACCATACATTACCTCCTCGATTATTTTCCAGCTTTTGACCATTGTCATTCCTCGTTTAGAACGAATGCAAAAAGAAGAAGGAGAAATAGGAAGAAAAAGAATCAATCGATATACCAGGTGGGCTACAGTTCCTATTTCAATGCTTCAGGCATATGGTTTTATTTCTCTTATTAAAAAACAAGTTGCTGTAAGTGCGCTTCAGTCAATTCAAGGGTGGGAGTTATTCTTAACAATGATTATTGTTACTGCCGGAACAGTGTTTCTAATGTGGCTCGGAGAACTTATTACAGAGAAGAAAATTGGAAATGGTCTCTCTTTGCTTATTTTTGCAGGAATTCTTGCTAGTATTCCGTCAATTGTTCAACAGATGATCGTTTTATACGACCCATCTCAGATCATTAATTACGCGCTTTTAATAACAGCGTTTATCGCAGTTGTCGTTGGTGTGGTGTTTATAACAGAAGGGCAAAGAGAAATTCCAATTCAATATGCTAGACATACACGCGGACTTATGATAGGTGATAAGGTTCGTACAAATCTTCCTTTGCGCGTTAATATCGCCGGAGTAATTCCTATTATCTTCGCTATTTCAGTAATGATATTTCCGTCTCTTATCGCCCAATTTTTTCTTTCGGCACCGACTCCATGGCTTGCTGAATTCGCACAGAAAGTAATAGCGCTATTTCAAGATAACACGTTTTACGCTTCTATCTATTTCATTCTCGTGGTGCTTTTCACATATTTTTATACAAGTATAGTATTTAATCCAAAAGAAGTTGCTGACAATCTTCAAAAACAAGGCGCTTTTGTCGTTGGTGTTCGTCCGGGAGAAGAAACCATAAATTATTTACGAAAAGTTGTTTTCCGAATTACTTTTGCTGGAGCTTTGTTTTTAGGCGTTTTGGCTGTTCTTCCAATCGTAGTTAATCCTATAAACGCCTCTATTTCTAGTATTATAGGTGGTACTAGTTTATTGATCGTGGTACAGGTTGTGTTAGAATCTATGCGCCAAATCGATGCTCAGTTAGTCCATAGTGAGTACGATAAGCTGTAATTTTTATACATTTTAACAAAGCCTCATCCGCCTTTTTGGCGGATTTTTTTCACCTATCCTTATTTGATTGATTTGTTACAATGTAAACATATGGACAAACAAAATCATAAACGAATTATTGTTTTATTGGGGATTTCCGGCGCAGGAAAAGGTACTCAATCTCAATTTCTCGAAGATCATCGCGGATATCAGAGAATTGTTGCCGGAGACGTGGTTCGTGAGATATCGAAAGAAGATTCTGATCTAGGTCATTTGGTAAAAAAGACGATGGAGTCAGGTGCTTTTCTTGATGATTCTATAATAACAAAAATTATTCATAGAAAACTGGAATTAATGGATGTTTCAGATGATATTATATTTGATGGATATCCTCGTTCTGTTGTACAAAAACACGATCTCGATAAGATGGCGAAAGAGTTTGATTATAAGCATATTATTGCGTTGTGGATTGACATACCAAGGGAAACGGCCGCAGATCGTTTGCAAAAACGTTCTTTGTGTGGCGAATGCGGAAAAATTTTTACTTCTTCTGATATAAAACAGTGTGACAAGTGCGGAAGTACGAATATAATTATTAGAAAAGACGATATTAATATTGATGCGATTAATAAGCGTCTTGATAGTTTTTATGAACAAGTAATGCCAGCAATCAAACTTTATGAGTCCGAAGGAAGGCTCGTACATATTGATGGAACGATGACAATTTCTGATGTCAATCATGCGGTCGTTGATAAGCTAGATGTTCTTAGTGCTTATGAGATTTAAATTTATATGAGAACAAGACTAAAGACAGATGCTGACATAGCTATCCTGGAAGAAGGCGGAAAAATTCTCATGAATCTTCTTATTGAAACTGCGAATCAAGTTCGTTCCGGAATAACAACGCTTGAACTCAATAAATATTTTGAAGAAGGGGTTTCGCGCGCCGGCGCGCGGCCCGCGTTTAAAGGATACAAAGGATTTCCGGCAGGACTTTGTACTTCTGTGAATGATGAGGTGGTTCATGGTATCCCGAGCGCACGTATTCTAAAAGACGGAGATTGTATTAGTATAGACGCAGGTCTTCTTTATAAAAACTTGTATACGGATGCGGCTATAACAGTACCTGTTGGTAATGTTGATAAGAAGATACATGGTTTGATTGATGCCGCGCGCGGCGCGCTCACAGCCGGCATCGATGCAATTCATGACGGAGTAACCACCGGAGACATTGGTAATGCGATCGAAACATATGTTTCCATGCAAGGTTCGTATGGAATTGTTAGGGATTATACAGGACATGGAGTAGGTTATTCGGTGCACGAAGATCCACCTTTTCCGAATTTTGGAAGAAAAGGAATGGGAGTTTCTATAACAAAAGGAATGGTTTTTTGTCTTGAGCCGATGATTATGCTGGGTGATGATGCTGTGTATATTACAAAAGACCATTGGACAGTTAAAACAATGGACGGATCGGTCGCTGCTCATTTTGAGCACACCATAGCAATCGACTCGGATGGACAAGTGAGGATAATTACTAGAATATAATAGAATAATATGAAATATCTAGGGGTGGATTATGGAGAAAAAAGAATTGGTATAGCGTTTTCAGATGGAGCCGTAGTCGTTCCACTTACAACAATCGAGGTGGTTTCTGATAATTTTGATGAGGCTATAAAAAAAATAATCTCAACTGCTACGCTTTATGGATGTGATGGAATTGTTGTTGGTGTTCCGGTTCCTTTTGCTGGAAGAGATAACGAACAGTTGCGAATAACTAGATTTTTTATCGAAAAACTTAAAAATCAAAGTCCATACGATATTTTTGAAGTTAATGAAGTCATGAGCTCACAACTCTCTGATCGTTTTATAAAAGAAGGGTCCGAGAAAGGAAGAGACGAACTCTCCGCGATGAATATTTTGACTCTTTATATAGAGAAAAATAATTAATATGACATTAATACATGTTATAATATTTTTTGTTTCATTTGTTATGGCGGTTGGAGCGACAGCGCTTGTACGTCTTTTTGCATTAAAGAAAAATATTATTGATAATCCATCCGTTCACTCAAAAAAGATTCACACCAATCCGACACCTCTTCTCGGTGGAATAGCAGTGTTTATAGGTTTTTGTATTGGATGCGCGGTTCTTTTTTTCAGCCAACCATCCGCGTTTTCTCAGGAGACGATAATTCCACTTATTGGATTTATTGTAGGAGGAGGTGTACTCATGATAGGAGGATTTCTGGATGATGTGTATACACTGCGAGTTAGGTATCAACTTTTGTTTCAGTGTCTCGCAATTTTTATAGTTATTGGAAGTGGAATACTTCCTGATGTTCTTACAAATCCACTTGGAGGAAGCATAACAATATCTTCTCTGGGTTATGTTCCTCATCTTATAGCTTTTGTATGGCTTCTTGGGCTTATGAATAGTACGAAGGTGCTTGATGGAATGGATGGACTTGTTTCAGGACTTACTGCGATTGCGGCGTTTTTTGTTTTTATTGTGAGTCTTCTTTGGGATCAAGCGACGACTCCTACATCATCGCTTCTTCTTGCTCTTATGGGATCTTATTTGGGTTTTTTGGTTTGGAATTGGCATCCTGCGCGAATTTTTCTTGGTGAGTCAGGAAGTGTTTTTGCTGGGTTTGCGTTAGGAGTTCTTTCTATAATGAGTGGGAGCAAAATCGCCGCAACGGCGCTTATTATGAGTATTCCACTTATTGATGTTGTTCGCATTATGTTTTGCAGAAAATTTCTTGCTCATACATCTGTATTTAACGAAGGAGACAGGCGACATATACACCATGTGCTTCTCGGATCAGGTTTCGGATATGTGAGAAGCGTCGTATTTTTATATGCATGTAGTATAGTTTTTGGAATTATAAGCATTCTTGCTGATACTAAGTGGAAGCTTGTTTTATTTGTTGTTGCTGGTCTTTGTATTTTCTTTGGGCCGCTTTATTTAATGTCACGATCAAAAAATAGTCAGATAGGGATTGAAAAGAGTACGTGATATTTGATATACTATCAAAGAAATATATTATTATATGAAACGTTTTTTAATTTTTGTATTGATTTTTGTTGGTGGTGTGACTCTGAGTTCTTGCGGATACGATGATAGCCCGTATGCAAAAGTGTCGCTTCAAACAAAAGATATTACTATAAATGGAGAATATCTTACGGTTGAAATTGCTGCAACTCCTTCACAACAACAAAGAGGTATGGGATTTAGAGATTCTTTTTATTATGATGGAATGTTGTTTGATATGCAGAGAGAACGAGTCCAGTCTTTTTGGATGAAAAATACCAAGATTTCTCTCGATATGGTTTGGATTACTAATAAAGGCAATGTTATTGGGTTTGAAGAAAGCGCTGAACCAGGATATGGAAGACCTGATAATGAATTGAAACACTACTCATCAAATGAACCTGTGCGTTATGTGCTTGAATTGCCGGCCGGAGACGTTGCTCGGCGCGGTATTACGGTTGGATCAACCATGGAGTTTCCGAAGAAATCAAGAGAAGAAGCAGAGCTTGATAAACAAGAATTTTAATTTTTGGCACATTCGTTCTGCTCAGTACAGGCACATTCACTTGGCTCAACCCACCGCAAAGCGGGATCCCGCCTTGCGGAAATTGTCACCTCGACCGGAGGAGCCTGTCCTGACGTATGTCAGGAAGAGGTCTCATCCTATATATTTTACTTCGCTTCGACCATTAGTTGAAATGCTTTTTCACTATTGACTTTTGGCTTGGTTTTGCTATTATGCACGCGTTCACTTTAATACTATATATATGGATTTTTCCGTTATTAAGACAGGTGGTAAACAGTACATTGTTCAGACGGGCAAACCGGTAACCGTTGAGAAAATCGATGGTAAGACTGGCGACACTGTTAAATTTTCTGATGTTCTAATGACTAGCACTGGTGGCACTATCAAAGTTGGTGCGCCGACAACAGGTGATACGATAACAGGCGAGATCATTATACAGAAGAAGACGAAAAAGGTGTTTGGTCTGAAATGGAAAAACAAGACACGTTCATCAGGAACTCCATTTGGACATCGTCAACCAATGACTGTTGTGAGAATCAAATAAAATCCGTCGCCCTTGGTCGGCGGTTTTTTGCTTTTTTATATATTTATGACAACTTTAGGAAAATTAATATTGTTTGTTGTCTTATGCCTCTTTATTGTAGCAGGATTTTTTGTTTATAATACGACTCACACAGACGGAAATATGAAAATTGGAGTAATAGCTCCTCTTAGTGATGTTTTTGCAAAGTATGGGGAAGAGATTCGTCGAGGAGTGTCTTCTGTTTCATTTGATGGTGTGGAGTTTGTGTTCGAAGACGAAAAGTGCGAACCAAAAACCGCAATAAGCGCATTTAGAAAACTCGTTGATTTCGATAATGTTTCTTTTGTTATTGGTCCTGCATGCGGGTCGCCACAAGAAGTTGTCGCAACGCTTCTGAAAGACAAAAAGATTTTGAGTATAGTGCCTTCCGCCGCGTCTAAAAATCTTTTCTCATCAAGCGGAGGAAATATGTTTAATATGCATTATTCTCTCGAAGATGAATCAAGTTTCTTGGCGCGTAAGATGTTCGAACTAGGGATGAAGCGTGTCGCGCTAGTCGCTTATGAGAATGCTTTTTCTAGGACACATGCGGATTCTTTCAGAAAAAATTATTCCGGAGAAATTGCGCACGAGTCTTGGTTTGCAGATAATGGTGCTGATGTTTCTTCTGAACTTCTCAAAATTCGTGCGGCGCAGCCTGATGCGATATTTGTGGCTGATGCTGCTTTTTTCTTTGCTGATGGAATTAATAAGTTGAGGAGGCTCGGTGTGGCTGCGCCGATATACTCTCAATACACCACCGAACTTCCAGCGATGCGTGATTTTGTGGAGGGTGTAATTTATTCTTTTCCGGCCGATCTACCAAATACAGGCGATGGTGGAATTTTTCATATTTCAAAAGAAGCGGCCGAGATTATGGGAGAAGTTGTAAAAAAATGCAGTGGAAAATATGACTGTGTTCGCGACACGATTGTTTCATCAGGTAAATTTGATGAGAATGGAGTAATGAAAAGACCTATTCGGTTAAAAAAGATTGAGAATGGGAAGGCGATCGAGATTGAATAAAAGTATCGAGTAGATAATTATATGTGTTCGTGTTTCCTTGAAATTTCCTTAAAATAAGGAGTATTATAAGTACAGAATAAATAATTATTTTTATGTCCAAACAAAACAAAATTCTAGTCTGGGTGGTAGCTGTTTTGGTTGTTGTGGGAGCGGTATATACTATCACAACAAACAAGACATCACAAAACGATAAACAAGAGACTATAAAAATTGGTGTTATAGCAGATTTGACAGGACCAATGTCATTATATGGAGGGTGGGTAAAAAATGGAATTGAAATAGCTTTTGAAAATGAGAACAAATCAAATGGCGTAAGAAAAAATATACAAATATTAATAGAAGATGGAAAAAGTGATCCAAAAACTTCTGTTAGCGCACTTCAAAAGCTAATATCGGTTGATAGAGTAAAAGTAATTATTACAGGAACAGGGAGTAGTTCTGTTATGGCGATGGCACCTATTGCAAATGAAAACAAGGTTCTTCTTTTTGTTTCACTTGCATCAAGTCCTTCTATTACCAATGCTGGTGATTTTATTTTTAGAAATCGAGTTAATGGGACTTTCGAGGCAAATGCGATCGCTGATTATATACAAAAAAAGGGTTATAAAAGAGTGGCTGCAATTGCAATGAATAACGAAGCGGGTTTACCATATATTAATGCGTTTGAAGAAAGGCTTTCTGCAATGGGAGTACAGTTGATCGCACGTGATTTATTGCAAATAGGAGATATGGACCTAAGAACAAAAGCATTAAGTTTAAAAGAAAAAAACCCAGACGCAGTGTTTACTGTTTTGCTTGTTGAACAAGCCGCAACTTTTTTTAATAGATCCATTGAGTTAGGACTGAAGCCGACGTGGTTTGGCATATCTTCTTTAAAATCAGATGATTTATATAAACAAGCTAAAAATTCAAGCGAAGGAACAATTATTGCTAATGAAGGAATAGATGAAAATAACCCTTTTTACACAGATTTCAATAATATATATAAATTAAGATATGGCGAAAACGCAGGAATTTATTCTATAAATGGTTATGATGCTTTTAAAATTATTATAAATATTGTAAAAAAAGTCGGTTATAATACAGAAAAAATAAAAAATGTTTTATATGAAACACACAATTACGTTGGTGCGGGAGGAAAAATAGATTTCGATGAAAACGGAGAAGCAAGAAGAGATGTTCAATTAATGAAATTAGAAAACGGAACGTTTATTAAATTAAATGAATAAAAAATAATCGATATTAATAATATTTTTTATGTCAAAAGAAAATAAAATTATCATATGGATCGTGATATGTCTATTTTTTGTTGGTGGAATTTATATTGTCGCGACAAAAAAAGATTTAGAAAATAATAATATAATTAAAATAGGAGTTATCGCTCCTTTGAGTGGGAACATGGCTTCGCTTGGAGAAGGTGTTCGAAATGGTGTTCTTTTGGCTTATGATTCAATAAAAAACACACATTATAAATATGAACTCATATTTGAGGATGACCAGCTTGATCCAAAAAAAACCGCCTCAGCAATCAATAAGCTTATCAATATAGATAAGGTTGATGCGGTTATATCGTTTACTTCAGGAAGTGGAAATGTTATTGCTCCGATAGCTGAGACGAATAAAATTATTCATTTCGGCATTGCAAATGATGCGAATATTGCCAAAGGAGAATATAATTTTATTCATTGGACACCCCCTGCTGAAAAAGCAAAATTATTTGTAGAAGAGTTGAAAAAAAGAGAAATAAAGAAAATATCTTCAATTACTTTAAATCAACAGGGCGCGTTGGCAACTCATTCTGCGGCAAACGAATATCTTAAAAAAACTGATATTGAAATAGTCGGAGATGAGTTGATTATGAAAGGAGATACTGATTTTAAAACGGTTATTCTTAAAGCACAAAAAGGAAATCCAGATATAATATCTATTAAGGCTTTTTCTCCAGAACTCGAGCTTGTTATAAAACAAATTAAAGATTTAGGAATTACCACACCACTTACTTCGATTGAAGCGTTTTCATGGGCAAAGAACAAAGAATTACTTGAAGGAAGTTGGTATGTTGATGCTGGAGATCCGTCACTACAATTCAAACAATTATATGAAAATACATACAAAACAACAATCACTCAAGGTGCGCCAAATTCATACGATATAATAAAATTACTTGTGTATGCGATTGAGAACGTAAAAACAAACAATCGTCCAACCGCGGATGAGATAATAAAAAATCTTCATATAATCAAAGATTTTTCTGGAGCTATGGGATCTCTCACGATAGATACAGATGGGATAGTTGTTTCAAAGGCTGATGTATATGAGATAAGAGACGGAAAGCAAGTATTGCTTGAAAAAAAACCATAAATTAATAACTTATTTTAATTGTAATAAGCCTGGTTTTTTAACGTTTTTTTTGTTGATAAAAACTTGATTTTCGACAGAGATAGAGAGTAATATTTAGGTATAATTAATTAATCTATGAGTAAACGAAATAATGTTTTAGTATGGATTGTGGCGATAATTGTGATTGTAGGTGCTGTGTACACAATCATAACAAACAAGACATCACAAAATGATAAACAGGAGACGATAAAGATAGGAGTAATAGTGCCATTGTCAGGAGACGCGGCTTTTTATGGTGAACCGGCTCGTAATATATATCAAATGGCAGTTAACGAGATTAATGCATCAGGAGGTATTAACGGAAAGAAAATAAACCTCATAGTAGAAGACGGTAAGTGTAGTGGCAAAGATGGTGCAAACGCCGCGTCAAAACTTATTACTGTTGATAAAGTAAAAATTATTATTGGGGGATTTTGCAGTAGTGAATCGCTATCCGCTGTTCCAATTGCTCTGGAAAATAAAGTATTTATGATTTCTGCTGGGTCAAGTAGTCCAGCACTGACCGGAATAAGTGATTATTTTGTTCGAAATTATCCAAGTGATGCGACACAAGGATCAACACTTGCTCAATTAGCATACACAAATAAACAATGGAAGAAGATAGCATTTATTCAGGAACAAACCGACTATGCTCTTGGTATATACAATGCTTTCAATAATAAATTTTCTGAACTTGGCGGAACAGTAGTAAAAGAAGAATTCCCTTCGACTGTTACTGATTTTAAGACTATTCTTACTAAGTTGCGCAATGAGAACCCAGATGCATTATTCGTTGTTCCACAAACTCCGGCCGCAGCTGATCGCATTTTTAAACAAATGGCCGATTTAGGTTGGAAGCCATCTCTTATTGTGTCTGACGCTGTGTCAGGTGCAAATGAGATGGTTCAACGTAATAAAAGTGCTCTTGAAGGAGCTTTTGCAGCTGAATTTGGTGTCGATCCTACTAATTCTATATTTAAAAATTTTATTAATGAATATCAAAAACAATTTGGAAAAGAGATGCCATATCAGAGTTACGGACAGACGGAATATGACGCTGTATATATGATTCGTGACGCTATTAAGGCGGTCGGTACTGACACTTCTAAAATTGCTGCATGGTTCAGATCTGTCAAAGACTGGAAAGGCGCTTCTGGTCTTGTAGAAATAGGTGCGGATGGTGATCGTATTGGAGGGCATGTTGTTAAAATTATTCGAAATGGAATACCGGAAATTTATAAATAAAATCGATAATAATTCTTTTATATGTCGAAACAAAACAAAATTCTAGTCTGGGTGGTAGCTGTTTTGGTTGTTGTAGGAGCGGTATATACTATTACAACAAACAAGACATCACAAAACGATAAACAGGAGACGATAAAGATAGGAGTAATTCTTCCATTGACCGGTGATATGGCACATCTTGGTGAAGGTGTTAAAAATTCTTTAACACTTGCTATGAAAGACAAAAAGACAACAAAATATAAATATGATGTTGTTTATGAAGATGATCAACTTAATCCAAAAATGACAGCAAGCGCTGTTAATAAGTTAATAAATATTGATAAGGTAAGCGCTGTTATATCATTTACTTCAGGAAGTGGAAATGTTGTTACACCAGTTGCTGAGACGAATAAAGTGGTGCATTTTGGTATTGCGTCTGATGCAAATATAGCAAAAGGAGAATATAATTTTATGCATTGGACACCTCCATCAGAAGAAGCAAAACTTGTTGTAGAAGAATTTAAAAAAAGAGGCATAAAAAAGATTGCAACAATTGCATTGAATCAACAAGGAGCGAAAGCCATCGATGACGAAATCAGAGAACATTTGAAAGATACTGATATATCTATCGTTCAAAGCGAATGGTATAACAGTGGAGAAAAAGATTTTAAAACGATAATTACTAGAATACAACAGAAAAATCCTGATATTATATATATTCTTGCTTTTTCTCCAGAACTGGAAATAATTACTAAACAAATAAAAGATCTTGGAATTACAACTCCACTGACGTCTATTGAGGCTTTTTCTTTTTCAAATCAAAAAGAGTTAATTGAAGGATGTTGGTATGTTGATGCCGCAAATGCAACAGATGAATTTAGAAATAAATTTAATTCTGAATTTAATAAGGAAGTTACTCCTGGTGCACCGAATACATATGATGTATTTAATTTGTTTGTCTATTCTACAGAAAAAGTCGGAAAAGATCATTATCCGTCAACTGGTGAAATAGCAAAAGCACTTCAAGAAATTACGAATTTTGAAGGAGTTTTAGGACCTCTTTCTGTTGATAAGGACGGAATTGTAATATCTCGTGCAAGTGTTTATGAAATTAAAAACGGAAAGCAGATCCCTGTAAAATAAATTATTATAATCAAAAAACACTCGAACATTAATTGGGTGTTTTTGATTTATTTCGTATTTTCGCTATAATAAGCCATGTGGATATAGTCATTCAACTTACAGTCAATAGTATTATTGCCGGCGCGATTTATGCGCTCGTGGCTCTTGGTTTTAATTTGACGTACAATACGACCAAGTTTTTTAATCTGGCACACGGGGTGCTGGCTGCTGTTGGTGGTTATACCGCATTGTTTTTCATTAAAAATACGGAGATTGGTATCATTCCAAGCGTCATTCTTGGTGTTGTTCTTGCCGCCATGATCGGATGGGGACTTGAGGTGTCCATATATAGACAACTTCGTTCGCGAAAAGCGTCTCTCATGGTGTATCTTGTCGCATCTCTCGGTGCTTTTACGGCAATTCAGGCGATCATAGCGATTTTGTTTACAAGTCAATTTCAGACACTCTCGACATCACTTACAGAAAATAAAGTATATACTATTTTTGGAGGTGTTATTACAGAAATACAATTGATCATGTTGGTGTGCGCGGCGTTGATTATGGGAGGACTTGTAATTTTCTTGAAAAAGACAAAAATCGGATATGCTATTCGTGCTGTAAGCGATGATCAGGAGGTTTCGAAAGTGGTTGGTATCAATGTCAATAAAATAATATCGATTGTATTTATTATCGGTTCGGCCATTGCCGGACTTGCTGGTGCACTTGTTGGGTTTGACACGGGACTTGAACCTACGATGGGTATGGCACTGCTTCTCAAGGGTGTCATCGCGGCAATTATCGGAGGTGTTGGAAATACATACGGAGGTTTTGCTGGAGCGATGCTTCTCGGATTTATAGAGAACTTCGGTATTTGGAAGATATCCGGCGAGTGGAAAGACGCTATTGCATTTGGGGTGCTTATCGTTTTCCTTCTCTTCAGACCATCGGGAATATTTAAAAAGAAGTAATACAATTACGAATTACGAGAAGGGAAAATTACGAGAGGGAAGAATAATTACGAATTACGCCACAATGTCATGCTGAACTCGTTTCAGCATCTGCCGTGTAACTTTTGATAATATGTGTTATAAGTTTTCCTAGAAAACATTGTATCAAGGTAGATCCTGAAACGAGTTCAGGATGACAGGGTCAGTTCAGGATGACAATGTTCAACATGACAAGGTCAATCTAAGATGATAATGTTCTTTTAATGTAGTACAATAAAAAAGTTTGAATTACGAATTAAAAAAACCTTATTTCACAGGGTAAATGGAATATTTAATACATTTAGCGATACTTTTCACAATATATGCCATACTTGGTATAAGTTTGAATTTGGTCGTAGGATATACAGGGCTTTTGTCAGTAACGCACGCGGCTTTTTATGGTGTTGGTGCGTATGCATCGGCAATTCTGATGACTGAGCTCGGTGTTAATTTTTTTGTTGCTGTTATATTCAGTATCATTCTCTCGATGGCGGTGAGCTTTCTAATTGGATTCGTTATGAGCAAATTTGAATCAGATTATTATGCTCTTGCATCGTTTGGTTTCAATGTTATTGTGTTTAGTATTTTATTGAACTGGCAGGATCTTACTCGAGGCCCGCTCGGTATTCCAGGAATAGGAAGACCGGAGATATTCGGATTTGTTTTTCGTGATAATCTGACGTTTCTTGTTTTAAGTGCGTTATTCATGATCATTGTATATATATGTGCGCGATATGTTACCAAGTCATCGTTTGGACGCGCTCTCAAAGCTATTCGTGATGACGAAAAAGCGTTACAAGTTTTCGGATATAACACACTGCAGTATAAACTTGTTATTTTTATGATATCGGCGGGTATGGCCGCAATTGCCGGAGCTCTTTTTGCTTCTTATATTACATTTATTGATCCGTCGACATTCGCGCTTCCGGAATCTATTTTTATATTAGCGATAATTATTTTAGGCGGTCTTGCTAATTTAGAAGGATCGCTTCTTGGTGCCTTGTTTCTTATTTTGTTACCGGAAATTATGCGTTTTGTTGGATTTCCAACCGATATAGCGGCACAGATGCGACAGGTGGTATATGGAGCACTTCTTGTTTTTCTTATGATATATCGCCCACAAGGACTTAAAGGAGAATATAAATTATAAATTTACCCTGTGAAATAACTCCAAATTTTTTATATAAAACAATTATTATATGTTTTATACATATGTATTAAAGAGTAAAAAAGATAATAAGATGTATACTGGGTATACAAAAAATTTGAAGTTAAGATTTGAGCGACATAATAAAGGGTTAATACCATCAACAAAAGAGAGAAGACCTTTAAAACTTATTTATTTTGAGGTTTGTCTTAATCAACAGGATGCCACACGAAGAGAAAAGTATTTAAAGACTTTTTATGGTAAGATGTTTATTAAAAGAAGGCTCAAATCTTATTTCACAGGGTGAACGAATTACGAGAAGGGAAAATTACGAGAAGGATTAGTGGAAACTTGTTTTATACAAGGTTTTTTGGTAGTTGCTTTTTGGCTTAAAAGTAATAAAATATGAGTGTTGAACGAACAAGATATGAATATAAAAAAGGCTAGTATTACTGTATATATAATTATTATTGCGATTATTATTGTCACAGGATATGTCATTATGTTGAGGCATGATCCAGATTATCCTAAGACAATCACAATTGGGATTCCTGCTCCTCTTACCGGGGTTCGTGCAGATGCTGGTGAGTTTACAAAAAATGGAATTTCGATTGCGGAAGAAGAAATTAATTCAAACACAAAAAACAAATACAAAATTAATTTTCTGTATGAAGACACTCGGTATGAGCCACAAGTTGCTGTAAGTGCTGTTCGTAAGTTTATTGATTTAGATAAAATCCATTATATTATTGGTCCGTATAATTCATCAGAAGTGTTGGCGGTTGCTCCGATTGCAGAGCAATCAAAAACAATTATGATTTCTCATAGTGCTCAAACAGATGAGATATCACAAGCAGGAGATTATGTTTTCAGAATTATTCATAATGTTGCACAAGAGGCACCTGTATCAGCTCGTTTCGTGGCGAAGCATATGCAAGGAGGTGTAATTCATTTTCTTGCCATTAATACAGCCATTAGTGATCCGTATATAAACAGGTTTCGTTCTGTTTTTGAATCAAGTGGTAAAACAATTGGTAGTATAGAAAAATTTGATAGTAAGGCGACTGATTTTAAAACTGAATTATTAAAGTTAAAAGCGCAAAAGCCGACCAGTATTTTTACAATAGCAGGGAACAAACAAATCGGCCTTATTCTTAAACAAGCGCGTGAACTTGGAATTGATGCACAATTTTATAATCTAGGAACAGAAGGTCCTGAAATAGTGAAAAACGCAGGAAAATATGCCGAAGGACTTCTATATCCATATTCGTACGATAATCACGACGAATCACCGGCGGTAAAGAGGTTTTATTCTAAGTACGTTGAGCGTTTTTCCACAGAACCAGACACAGTTGCGGCAAACGCATATGATGCGGCATATTTGTTGAGTGGATGCGTTGAGGCTGAGGGAGATGATGTTGATGCAGTTAAACAATGTTTATACGAAACAAAAGGTTTTAAGGGTGCAAGTGGTACATTTGATATTGATGAAAATGGTGATGCAATTAAGCAAATTTTCTTCAAGACAGTTAAAGATGGAAAGTTCATGAGATATGACGGATAATCTTTTTAATTTATGATTATGAAAAGTAATAGAATATTTAAAATCGCAGTTATTATCATTATTATTGTTTTTGTAGGATATGTTTTGTTTCAATCAAGACAGAACAGTGGTACAGTAAAAATAGGAGGAGTGTTTGCTTTGACTGGTGCCGGCGCATCAATGGGACTTGAGGAGTTAAGGGGCGCGGAACTGGCAGTCGAAGAAATTAATATCAACGGAGGTATAAAAGGAAAAAGAATTGAGTTTATTGGAGAGGACTTGTCAATTGATAAGCTAAAAAACGCCGGACTTGTTGCAAATAAACTCATCAGTGTCGATAAAGTAAAAGCAATTGTCGGTGCACAATGGGACGAACCCACAGAAGCAATACTTCCAGCGATTGAGGCGGCTCGGATTCCTATGATTGGTCACAATACCACCGATAATGTTGAAGCACAAAAATCATACGAATATCTTTTTGGAACATGGTATGACAGTAGAGTTGGTATTGATGTCGTTCTCGATTTTGCGAAGAAAAAGAACTTGAAAAACATCGCTTTGATGCGTGTGTTTGATGGTGGTTTTTGGAAGTTTACACATGATATTTTTGTAGAGAGGGCTCCGAGTTATGGAGTTAATATTGTTGAGGATATTGATCTTGGTAATCCGCTTGTGACGGATTTTCGTACTCATCTTTTGAAAATAAAACAATCAAAACCAGATGCTTTGTTTATGGTGGTTGGAGATATAAATGAATGCGCTTTATTACAACAAATGAAGGATATGGGTCTTATGATACCACTGTTAGCTACTGAGGCCGCTGGTAATGATGTTTCTTTGTCACAATGCCCAAAACAATTAGAAAATGTTTATTTTAGTGCTCCGGTTCGTTCGTCAAGATTTATAGAATTTAATGAAAAATTCAAACAAAAATATGGAATGGACGTACTTTTCCCGAGTACGATTACCGCGTATGATGCCGTCGGAATTATTACTGATGCTTTGGAGAAAACAAATTTAGCGGGAAATGATATACTTCGCGATGCCATTGCTAAAACGAATAATTATCAGGGCGTGTCATTAACATCAATTACTTTTAAACAAAATGGATTTGTTGATACGCCGCCAGATAGTTTCGAGATGCAAACAGTTAAGGATTCAAAGATTATAAAATACGAAAATAATCAATAATCATAATACATATGAAATCAAATAAGACAATTCTTTATATAATTATCGCGCTTGTTATCATTGGTGGTGGGTATGCGATGCTCAAGAATGAGAAAGCTGATAATAATTCTGATGTGATAAAGATAGGATATTTTGGGCCTCTTACAGGACCTCTTGCGGGAGCATATGAAGAATCTGTTAATTCTTTGCGTCTTGCTGAGGAAGAAAAACAAAAAATAGGAAGTAAAACAATTAAGGTTTTATACGAAGATGATATGTGTGATCCGAAAAAAGCTGTTTCAGCCGCTCAAAAACTTATAGATGTTGATAAAGTGAAAATTCTTATATCAGGAGTGTGTAGTAGCTCTACTCTTGCTGTTGCTCCTTTGGCAGAGAGTAATCGTGTGATTTTAATTACACCAATTGCAGCTACACCGAACTTAACTACAGCGGGAGATTACGTATTTCGTATAACGGCTTCGTCTGAAGTACGTGCCGATGTTTCTGCTGAAATGATTAAAAAACTTTCATATAAAAAACTAGGTATTCTTTACGAAAAGAATGAATATTCTGTTACTTGGAAAGATGTTTTTGAAAAGAAGTTTAAGGAAACCCCAGGAAATACAATTGTTTCAGAAAGTGTTAATTCAGCCGACACGGATGTTAAAAGCCAATTATTAAAACTACAGAACGAAGACGTAGATGCTTTGGTTTATGTATTTTTAACTCCAGCGTTACAAAATATTGTTCTCAAACAGACCAAAGAGTTCGGAATTAAAAAACAAATAATAGGAAACGAAACTTTTAGTATGAGTGTTGTTACAGACAATCCTGATGCTGAGGGCATGATCGTTACGATGTATAAATATGATACACAAAGCCCAGAGACACAACACCTAATTAGTTCTTATGAGAAAAAATACGGAACTTCTTTAAAAGATACAATGGTTGCTACACTGGGTTATGATGTTTATAATGTGTTATACGATGGTATTGTTTACTGCAAAGATAATTATAAAGCAGATTGTATCAAGGATTATTTATACTCAGTTCAAAATTATAAAGGTTCTAGTGGTATGATTAGTATTGATAAAAACGGAGATGCTGTTCGCGAATTTATATTAAGAAGGATACATAATAAAAAATTAGAAGACATAAATCAATAATCATAATACATATGAAATCAAATAAGACAATTCTTTATATAATTATTGCACTTGTTATCATTGGTGGCGGGTATGCGGTGTTGAATGATAAAAAAACCGGTGATTCAAACACGATAAAAATTGGTGTGATGGCATCTTTTTCAGGAGAAACAGCTGTTTTTGGAGAGTCTATAAAGAATGCGACTACACTTGCAATTGATGAAATTAATGCGAGCGTAGGCATTAATGGAAAAAGAATCGAACCGATATATGAAGACAGTAAGTGCAATAATAAAGAAGCGACGATAGCTGCCCAAAAACTTGTGTCTATTGATAAAACAAAATTTATTATTGGGCTTGTGTGTAGTGGAGAAGTGATCTCTTCCATTCCTATTACAGAGAAAGAAAAAGTTATTGTAATGGCGCAGGGGTCAAGTCCTCAAATTACATCTATGGCAGATTACGTTTTTCGTACATGGCCAAGTGACGCTGAGAGTGGAAAGCTTCTTGCTGAGACAATTATTAAAAAATACAAAAAAACAGCTCTTATTACTGAGCTTACCGATTATACAACCGCGATAGAAAATGTTTTTAAAAACCGTTATATAGAATTAGGTGGTACGATTATAGCACAAGAGAGATTTGTTTCAGGAACGACGGATTTTAAATCTCTTCTTGTAAAAATTAAGGAGAATAACCCTGATGCAATTGTTTTTAATCCACAATCAGGTCCAACGGCCGCTCGTATTGTTAAACAAATTCGCGACGCTGGTATGAAACAACAACTTTATGGGGCGTTTTTATCCGGAGAAGAATTTACCGGATCCGGATCTGCAACCGAGGGAGCAATTATGGTTGACACACCTGTCTTTGATCCAAAAAATACAAAAGCAAATGATTTCATGTTAGTATATAAATCAAAATATAACTCAGAACCACCCTATCCTTTTGCCGCTGGCGGAGCGTACGATCAAATATATTTACTTGCTGAGGCGATAGGGAAGGTAGGAACAAACACGGATAAAGTAAAAGATTATTTGTATGGAATCAAAAATTATGATGGAGTACTCGGATCATATCATTTTGATTCAAACGGAGATGTTGTAGGACTTAATTTGCAGTTAAAACAAATAAAAGGAGGTAAGATTGTTGATTATAAAGAATAATATAAATTAAGAATTACGAGATAGGAAATTACGAGAAGGGAGAAGAATTACGGATTGCGAATTTACCCTGTGAAATAATTTCATACTGAAATTAAGATTCGGATTAATTTTTACTATTATATATGTTTAATCAATTATTTTTGATTAATTTATAAACAAAACCTCAGCCTGTTTCGAATCTTATTTCACAGGGTGAACGAATTACGAGAAGGGGAAATTACGAGGAAAATTAGTGAAAAACTTGTTTTATACAGGGGGTTTTTGGTTATTGACAAAAGTGTCTGAGTATGGTAACTTGATATGAAAAATGTTTATATAATGAATAATTAAAACCACAATAAAAAAAGGAGTTTTTTATGTCTTTCTTGGATTACAAATTGGACGGTTTAAAAAAACGTTTAACAAAAATTCCTCATTCAGAGATTGTTGACGATGGTGATAAAACGTATCCGGATGAAGTCTTGTTTTTTGCTTTTGCAGGAGACAAAACCGAAACAGTTGAGAATTATGGGAATGGATATTCTGGATGTGTGTTTTTTATGGAAAACAACACAGCTATTTTAAAAAACACAAAAACCTGCGTTCAAGTGGAGGGAAATTGGATTGCTATTTGTGGTTATATTAACGAACATTTTTCTAATAATTTGGGTATCGTATTAGAATAAGTTTAATAAGACATCGTGTTAATTTACATGGTGTCTTTTTATTTTGTATAAAACATATAGAACAAAGCCAAAAACATTGCTTTTAATTCCTAAAATCAGTACAATACTCATATGCACGTCCTTAAAACAGCAAATCTGACAAAACGATTCAATGGAATTCGGGCGGTAGATGACCTTTCGATTGAGATAGAACAAGGGAAGGTAACAAGCGTCATAGGACCAAACGGATCAGGAAAAACAACTCTTACAAACGTACTGAGTGGTATGCTTCAGTTTGACGGCGGTACGATTTGTATTGACAGTGCGTGTTTAAAGAAGATAAAACCACACGATTCATTTTTATATGGAATAACACGCACGTTTCAAGAGGTGAGACTTTTCGAACAAATGACCGTGCTCGATAATCTTCTTGTGGTGCTTACGGACAGAAATGTTTTTAATAGTTTGTTTGAAACACACAGCAAGTTTCATCTCGGACGTGCAGAGGAACTTTTAAAAAAAGTTGGTCTTTGGGAAAAAAGAACAGCGCTGGGACGTGAGTTGTCTTATGGACAAAGAAAACTCCTAGAGATCGCGAGAGCGCTTGCTGTACAAGCTGAAATTTATCTTCTCGACGAACCATTCGCTGGTCTTTTTCCGGAAATGAGAAAAATTATAGTTACTGTCATCAAGGAATTGCGTTCTCATGGTAAGACGGTCGTTCTGATAGAGCATAATATGGACATTATCAGAGAACTTTCGGATCATGTTATTGTGATGGATAGCGGACAACTTCTTGCGGAAGGTGAAGCGGAAGACGTGCTTAAGAAAAGAAGTGTCATCGAGGCATATTTGGGGGAGTAGGTGTTGAATTACGGATTGCGAATTACAAATTGCGAATTATACAACACTGTCATTCTGAACTCGTTTCAGAATCTACCGTGTAACTTTTGATAATATGAGAAATAAATTTTACTAAAATACAATGTATCAAGGTAGATCCTGAAACAGATACATAGATCCTGAAACGAGTTCAGGATGACAAAGTTAGTTCAGGATGACAAAGTTAGTTCAGGATGACATTGTTCAGGATGACAATGTAAGCTTATGATGATAATATTCATTCGTGGTGACACAATAAACAAGTTCGAACGATAATAAAAAATTTTATTTCACAGGGTAAATGAAAGAAACATTATTACAGCTAAAAGATATTTCCGTACATTACGGAGGAGTTAAGGCGCTTGATGGTGCTAGTGTTGCTATTGACGAAGGAGAGATCGTTGCTGTCATGGGTCCTAATGGCGCTGGGAAAAGTACAATTTTGAAAGCTGTTTTTGGAATTGCTCCGATCGATTCAGGAAAAGTATTTTGGCACGAAAAGCAGATTGATCCGATTCCTCATCATATGGTACGCTTGGGGATCTCTTTTGTACCGCAGGGGAGAAGGGTTTTTCCATCACTTTCGGTTCGAGAAAATATAGAATTAGGTGGTTTCGTACTTCATGACAAAAGAGGCGCGGATATTAAGTTTGAAGAAGTTATGGAGTTGTTTCCAATATTAAAATCAAGACTGAAACAATCATCAGGAACGCTTTCGGGAGGACAACAACAAATGGTTGCGCTTGCTCGCGGACTTATGAGCGATCCGAAAGTTCTTTTGCTTGATGAACCGACACTTGGTCTTGCTCCGAAGATTGTGAAAGAAATTTTTGAAAAAATAAAAGAAATAAACGAACGACACAATACGGCAATTATGATTGTTGAACACAATATTAAGTCTCTCTTGTCTGTTGTTGATAGGGCATATATTCTAGACAAGGGTCGTGTTGTTACTGAAGGACCTGGGGATAAGGTTTTGCACGGAGATATTTTTGAGCGAGTTTTCCTTGGAAAGTTGTAAACACGTTTTTTGGCTTAATTACCAGCCTTCAGCACTATTGCAATAGTGCTTTTTTCATGGTATCGTATTATGATAAAAAACGGTTTATAAAAATAAAACAAAACAAAAAGAAAGGTTTTTTATGAGAGATTGTATTTTTAACAAAGAAATTTTACAAACCAAATCCTTAATTGCATCGTGGCCAATTGATTCATTTATGAAAGCATACGATGAAAAAACTGGTTTATTGAATTTTGCGATTGAGATCGATGGCAATCCAAATGGAAATCTTTTTCACGACAAATTTACTACAGCCATGATTGTTGTGCGTTCGTATATCGAAAAAAGCGATCGTGCAAAAGAGGATCAAAAATATGTTATTGGAATTCGGTTTTATTCTTTCGGTGACATGGCAACCATTGATCTTATTAGTCTGGACAAAGGATATCATAAAGAGATAGTTAAGGATCATATCGAAAGAATGAACTGGCCGGTAATTGATAACAAAAAATTACCAATATTTACAATGAACGAGGAAGAAAATCTGGTTCCGTTCATTTTCGTAGGGGGACATTTATGTATTGATGAGCACGAAAAAGTTTCTTTTTCGGGATCGAGTGGTGATTTCGGGTCAAATATTATTTTTTCAGACGCTAACGATGTTGCGGCATATGTAGCATCTTTGTGTGGTATCGGAACCATCAATGAAAAGATGAAAAAAACCGGAGAAGAATTCATCGATAACTTGTTGTCTTTTATGAAAGACAATAAATTAAAAAAAGATTTTTATGAAAAATTCGTGGATTACGGATTTTCAAAAGATCATAAGTGTAAAACACAGGTTTTTAATGGTCAACAACTCGGAGCCTTGTTTTCAATGAAGGTTACTGACCGAGTTGTTGTAGATGGTGACGATATACTTATTGCCATGGTTGATGAGGTTACAGGCGGTTTTGGGCGGTATGTAATGTTATCGGGCGTAGCTCATAACATGCGGAAACAAAAACAACAAAATAAATAAATTATTTTGCTTTAAAGCCATTGATTGTTCATATATAATCAATGGTTTAATAAGAAAAATAAACTTAATTTCCTAAATAACTTAAAATAACTTAAAAAGGGGGTTTGTATGAATCAGTTAGATATTTTTGCTGTCGCACTGGGACTTATTGCCATATTTCTTTGTTTTGCTATGGCATTTTGTACGGTGCACATTATCAGGGGTAAATTTAATGAAAGAAAAGCAATATTAGTAAAGAAGTTTATTATTATTTCACTTTCTTTTACTATTGTTCTCACCGTTTTTTTTCTGTTATTTGGCGGTTCGTTTTTGCAAAACAAAAACAATGATGTTCAGGCATCTGTGATATCGAATAGACATTCGTTTTTAGAAGGTGTTTTATCGATACAGAGATGCTCGTCTTGGTGGGAAGGAAACCTGGAATATTCCAGAACGTATTATGGAAAAGACAGTAATACGATTGAGCGATCAAAACTCACTATTAACGAATACGATTCCATTGTTGTTGGAGAAAACGTTGTTGTTCTGACGCGACTCATATATCCCGATAGTATGCTTGATCAAAAAGTTGATCACGGATGGGGTTTTTATCAAGTTGTTAACAAAACTAAAAATATTAAGGTTTTACCTCATAGTGATCAGGATTTATGTGTACCAGGTATACGAAAACATTATAAGTCAGGGGATACTGTCGATGTTGAGGTGTTTTTTAATGACACCAATCGTGTGTGGTTCGCAATTCGTACGGATAATTCAAAAATTGTACCTTCAAAATATTATCAGAAAGAAGATATTGTAGAAAAAAACAAAGACTTGTTGCAAAACATGTTATACGCCACAGATGTTGTTGTAAGAAATAAAAAATATAACATTCTCCACCCTTGGAAATTGTAAACTTTTAGAAGAAACCAAAAACAGGTTATGGAAACCATAGCCTGTTTTTTTATTTTACCGCTCTTCTTTCTTTGAGTGCGTCGCCGAGGGTCATCTCATCTATGTACTCGATCTCGCTTCCTACAGGTATTCCTCGTGCTAGTCGTGTGATTTTTACGGGTAAATCTTTTAGAAGAGCCGTAATATACATCATTGTCGTTTCTCCCTCGATATTTGGGTTGATTGCCAATATCACTTCGGTGATATTCTTATCGTTTTTTATTCTTTCGATCATTTTATGAATATCCAGATCTTTCGGGGTGATTCCTTGAAGCGGAGCTATGACACCTCCTATAATATGATAAAGTCCCTTGTATTCTCCTGTGCGTTCGATTGCGTATAACTCTTTGTATTCAGGAACAATACAAAGTATATGTTTGTCTCTTCTGGGGTTTGTGCAAATCGGACAAGGATTTTTCTCACTGAGATTGTTACACTCATCACACGTTGTGATTTCTCCGGCGGCTTTTGTAAAAGAAGCTATAAACTCTTGTTGAGCCGCATCCGGAAGTGTAAGAAAAAAATACGCCAAACGTTCGGCGTTTTTCGGGCCGATTCCGGGAAGTTTATCGAACTGCTCAACAAGTCGCTGTATCGCTGTTTCCATTATTAACTTAGTCCAGGCAAGTTAAAATCGCCACTTTCTTTCATTTTTTTCGCGACGACAGTTTGTAATTTTTTGACAGCGTCGTTATATGCTTCCGCGATTGATTTTTCGAGGTCTTTTTTGTGATCAACTCCAAGCATATCATCCGATAATTCTACTCGAGTTATTTTTTGCATACCATCCATAGTTATACTAATTCCTCGCGCAGAAGCGGTGACCTCTTCTCCGCTCAAAAGCCCCTGTACTTTTTTTGCTTTTTCGCGGAGATCTTTGATTTGTTTGAGTTTACTGAACATGCTCATAAAATATATTTATATAATGATAAAAACGTTATTAGTATACCATTTTCAATTATTAGTAGTAAGCGAACAACTTATATATTTAGTTTCCTGAATATCCAGGAGCTGGTGGAATATATGAAGCATCAAAACCTCCTTCGTGAGCGCGGTATTTTTCTATGTTTCTGAATGTTGTTTTTCTATCGTCAAAATATAGATCAATTTTTCCTGTTGGCCCATTGCGATGTTTTGCTATATGAATTTCGGCCGTATGCTCTTCTTCTGGTGCACACACTTGAGTGCGGTCCATTTTTTTGCGGTAGATAAACATAACAACATCAGCATCTTGCTCGATTGATCCTGATTCACGAAGGTCTGAAAGACGTGGGATCGCAATACCACCTCGTTGCTCGACAGTACGGGATAGCTGTGAAAGCGCTAACACAGGAATGTGAAGTTCTTTTGCGATTTGTTTTAGTCCGCGTGTAATTTCGGTTACTTCAAGATATCTATTATCACTATGGCTTCTTCCTTCCATAAGTTGAAGATAGTCGACTATCAACATGTCTAGCCCGTATTTTGATTGAAGGCGGCGCGCCTTTGTGCGGACCTCCATCACGTTCGCACTTCCGGAATCATCCATAAATATTTTCGTCTTTGAAAGCGTGTCGAGCGCATTACTCAATTTCTCGAAATCATTGTCGTCCGGATCGTTGCCGAGATTTCCGGTGCGCATTTTCCATAATTCGATATTTGCTTCTGCGGCGAGAAGGCGATCGGTGAGTTGCTCTTTTGCCATTTCCAAACTGAATATTCCGACAGTCGCGCCGCCGAAAATTGCTGCATGACGAGCCATATCAAGTGCTAGGGTTGTTTTTCCAACGGATGGGCGTGCGGCAAGGATGATTAGGTCAGATCGATTCAAACCACCAAGCATTTGATCTATTTCAACAAACCCAGTAGTGATTCCTGTGAGCTTGCCCTTGTTTCTGTGTAACTCATCAATTCGATCAAAAGCCGTAGAAAGAACAGTATTAATATCGACGAAGTTTTGACGAAGGTGTTTTTTTGAAATATCAAATATCTTTTGTTCGGCCTCATCAAGAAGACGAACCACATCATCGTCGCTGTCTTCAGCTAGCTCTGCAATACCATATGATGCGGATAGGAGTTTACGGAGCATTGATTTCTTTTGGACGATGTTCGAATATGTTTCGATGTGACTGCTCGTAGGTACTATGGTGGTGAGTTCTTTTAGATAAAGTGTGTCTCCGACTTTGTCGAGCATTTTGCGTTCCGCCAGCTTGTTACTTACAGAGAGGACGTCGATCGGCTCATTGTGTTCATAAAGCGAACGCATGACATCAAATATAATTCCGTGCGCCTCCTTATAAAAATCTTCAGGATTCAAAGACCCTTCTATTTTTTGTATGGCTTCTTTATCAATCAAAAGTGCACCAAGCACGGATTGTTCCGCTTCGAGATTTTGAGGGGGTATACGCCCTTGTGTTTTTTGCTGTTCTGACATAGGCATGTGTTTCGGGTGTATTGTATGAAAAAACAGAGGAAGTGTATAGGGTGAAAGCAGTTGTTTTACATCGTTGTTCCTCATATTATGAACACTTTTTGTGTATTGTTTCTAAGATCTTTTATATATTTGACTTTTTATATAAAAAGTGCTATCGTTTAATGATAAATAAAAAAACAAAAAATAAAAAGGAGAGTGTGAAATGTTATTTGAAAACATTACATTAAGTCATTTATTTGGCATTATAGCGAGTTGTTTGGTCGTTGTTACATATACACTGTATTTTTTTCAAGCGCGGCGTGGGACATCTATTCCGAGTATTACATCATGGTTTATATGGGTGGTCGGGCTTATAATAAATGCAATTACGTATACAATAATTGTAGATGTGCACTGGGGAAAATCTCTAATAGCCGTTGTCACTGCGATATTATTAACTTCTTTGTTTATTTATTTATTCAGACAAAAGAAGTTTGCAAAATTTAACTCTTACGAGAGAAAATTTTTGTGGTTTATTGGAGGAGTTCTGATTTTGTGGTTATTGTTTGGGGCAAGAGAAGCAAATGTTGTATTACAGATTATAATGTTTGCAGCAAGCATACCTACAATAAAAGGTTTGTGGACAGGACGATTAAAAGAAGCCCCTCCTGTGTGGGTAGCGGCCGTTCTAGCTTATGTGTTTTCAATCGCTTCGATTATTATTGATTTCAAAGGCGATTACACAAATTTAGCTTATGAGCTAGCTTATCCATTTATTAATGGAATACTTGGAAACGGCTCGATATTAATATTGTCTATAAGGCAATATTTGCAACGTTCAAAACAGGTCGTATAGTATAATAAAAATTTTTAGCCATTTTAATTTAAAATGGCTTTTTTTATTCCAAAAATTACATTTAAAGCAATATGAAAAAACGTCTTGCTAAAAACAAAAAAAGCACATATAATACAACAGGTTTTTTGTTTTTCGTTCGATCTGCGGGGCGGTCCTGAGACAAGCTCAGGACAAGGTTACCGAGCTATTGTGGTTTTTTGAAAATTTAAGTATTGTTTCATTTAGAATTTACCACTCATGGGTCTATAGCTCCCCGCACAATCTCACTTTCGTTCGATCTGCGGGGCGGGTTGCCAAGATCTTATAGTTCTTCTAATATGTATCTGTTTTGTCTTTTCTAATTTACCACTCATGGGTCTATAGCTCAGTGGTAGAGCAGTAGCCTTTTAAGCTATTGGTCGTGGGTTCGACCCCCACTGGACCCACCAACCTTCGCCCTTACTCCTTCGTCTGTTGACTTCGGAGTACAAGTCGGCTACGGTTGGCACGCCATTCTTATTTTATAAACCCTTTTTAGGAGGGTTTTTTGTTTTTTATAAAAATAGGTGTAATATATGGGCATATAAAATATTTTATTATGAAAAAAACACTTATCACTCTTCTTATAATTCTTTTTGTTATAGGAGGTGGAGGAGCTTATGCATATACGACGTTTGCGTATTCAGATGAAGAGCCTGTTTTGAAAAGCGAAATAATGGAAACAAAAGGCAGTGTTCTTATTCAATCGGCTGATTCGACTGATTGGAAACAGCTTTTTGTCGGTGACGAAGTGCATACAGGAGACATGATTAAGACAGGCTCAGATTCTTTCGTCGTACTTTCTTTTTTTGATAATAGCACGAGTCGTCTTGATGAGAATACAGAAATTTCTCTTGATACACTTTTTTATAATACTGATCGTTCTTATGAACAGCGTATTGGTATAGGCGTTGTAAAAGGAACGGTGTGGTCGCGAGTACTCCGTCTAATAGACAAAGATTCTGATTTCTCAATTCAGACACCAACGGCCGTCGCTACTGTGCGAGGCACGGCGCTTGATGTTTCCGTTGATGAGGAAGGAAAAACAGATGTACAAGTTGCGGACAACGTTGTTGAGGTGCAAGCGGTAAAAACAATTATAGAGAAAGATTCTGTGACTGGGAAAAGAAAATTAAAAATTACCGAAAGAATGGCGAAAGTTTCGGTTCCGGAAGATAATCAAGTTAGTTTCGATCCGAAAGAGCTTCCTATTGTATCACAGAATATCATTATTGAAAAAATATCCGATGAGGTTAAAAAAACAGATTGGTTTCAACAAAATCAAAATCGTGATGGCGAGTTCGAACAACAAATGAAAGAGAAGGAGATGAAGCGACTTCAGGAAAAAGAAAAGATTCTTCCTGATTCTGCTTTGTATGGAATAAAAAAAGCCGTTGAAAAACTCGATATTTCTCTTACAGGAGACGATGAAAAGAAACTCGAAAAAGAGCTTGATTTTGCTCGACGCAGGTTTGACGAAGCGCTACTTTTGGAACAAAAAGGAGATAGTGAGACGTCAAAAAGCCTAATGGTACAGTATGAAACAACAATGAAAGAAAAAATATCCGGTGCATTATCACTTGATCAAAACCAACGAGGGTTCGTAGGAGAAAAAATAGATGAGTTTGTGAAGAGAAATGAAAAAGCCATATTCGCGCTTGATTCAAGTAAAACAAAGGATTATGTTGCGGCGATTGATTCGGTCCAGGATGATTTTATTCAGAAAAATCCAATGAACTTAAACGAACGAGAGTTGAAAATGAGAGAAATGGATCAATTGAAACGCAAATACATTGATATAAAAGGAAAGAACGCTGATTCAAAAGAATATTATGATCTCGAACAGAAGCGTATAAATCTCGAAAAAGACATTAATAAAATGCAAAAAGATAAAAATGGTGACGACGATCTTTCTCGTTCACTTGAAAGAATCAATCTTTATAGGGGAATAGGAGTAAAAGAAATACAGGGTGTAAAAGATTTACTTAAACAGATTCCATTGTCAGAAGATCAAAAAACAACAATTATCAATCAAATGAACGATGGTTTAAAAACACTCAACTCGCTTCCTATTCCGGAAAAAAACCTGATTGATCCCAAGACTCTTAACTTGCTTGGGCAAACACCTGTTATTCCTACAGATCCTCAAAAAATCCAGGCACCTATTCTACCACAACCAATTCCTACACAACCTCTCCCGACAACTCCTATTGAAACAAATCAATTTGGCTTAACACCGGAACAATATCGTAAATTTATAGAATCTCTCGTAAAAGTAGGAAAACTGGAAGTATTTAAGAGTGAGTCTTTTGAAAAGCAGAAACTCTGGGTCGAGTATTTCAAAGATGGATTTAGTGATTTTTCGATCATGAGATAATATATGAATCGTTTGTTTCGTTCAATTCTATCGAATCATTATACGAAGGCCATTGGCATAGGATGTATTGTATGGTTTGTTTTTGCTATTTTGTACGGATCAAATATATTTGATTCATGGCAATGGAAATTTTCAGACAAGCTCTATGGATCCTATCCTACTTCAGAGAAAATAGTCATTATTGCAATCGATGATGCGAGTATACAGAGTATTGGAAGGTGGCCGTGGGATCGATCTGTTTTCGGAGAAGCGGTTGATATTATAAATGAACACAAACCTTCAGTTATTGGCATCGATGTTAATTTTCCGGAGCCGACTGATGAAGACTCGCTATTTGCTGAATCAATATCAAAAGCAGGAAATGTAGTATTGCCTGTTGAGGTCGAGTTTGCCGGTGTGTCTGATTATCACACTGCTCGTTCTGTTCTTGTGTCTACTCCTGAAATATATAAAAAAGCCCTAGCACACGGCATAACAAATGTGATTATAGATAGAGATGGTGTTGTGAGAAAACTTCCTGTTTCTGCTAAATATAATGATGTTATTATTGAAAGTTTTTTTGCTCGTATAGTACGTTTATATAGAGGAGATGATCTGTTAAATATTGTAAGTGATGAGAAAGGAGGCATGCTAATTAATTTTGCGGCGGCGCCTGCTCGCTTCAGGACTATTTCTTTTGCAGATGTGCTTAGGAAGCAATTCAACCCATCTATATTTGAAAACAGTATTGTGCTTATAGGAAGTACTGCGCCGGATCTTCACGATACGTATGTTACGCCGCTTTCGCGAGGGGCGCTGACGACAGGAGTTGAGATTCATGCTCATGCACTTAACACCGTGCTTGCTGGGAAGTTTTTGCGCGAGCAGGCGCCGCACTCGGTTCTTCTCGTTCTTCTTTGTATTATGATTTGTGGGGCGTTTCTTTATATGATTGTGCGTCCATTATATGGGATTGTGGTAGTGGTTGTAAGTATCGTTATTTATACAATTATTTCATTTCAATTATTTGATAATGGAATTATACCGTCTATTCTTTATCCTGTAACAGGGCTCGTAATCGTATATGGTGTCATAGTTATATTTCGTTTTCTCACAGAAGAGAAAGAGAAGCGTCGTATCAGGAAGGTATTTATGTCATATGTATCGCCACCTGTTGCTGATGAAATTTTGAAATCGATGAATTCTATTAAATTGGGAGGTGATAGAAAAAAGATAACGGTACTATTTTCTGATATCAGAGGTTTCACATCTTTGTCAGAAAAAATGAATGCGGAAAACCTCGTTTTAATTCTAAATCAGTATCTTTCGCGCATGACTGATATTATATTCGGACACGAAGGCGTCGTTGATAAATATATAGGAGATGCGATTATGTGTCTTTGGGGCGCGCCTCTTTCCGATGAACAACAATCATATCGTGCCTTGCTCACAGCGCTTCATATGAAGAAGGCTCTTGTTGAACTGAATAAAAAATGGGAAGAAGAGAAAACCATTTCGAAATCACTTGCAATAGGAATTGGTATAAATACTGACGAAGCAATCGTTGGAAATGTAGGATCGCTCCAAAGATTTGATTATACAGCAATTGGAGACGGAGTGAATCTTGCATCTCGTCTTGAGGGTTTAAACAAAGAATACGGAACATATATTATATTTTCCGAATCCACATTAATCGAGCTTCAAAATATAGGAAAAGACAAGGATCTTGTATATAGATATATTGATGCTGTGAAGGTAAAAGGAAAACAAAACACCGTTCGTATTTATGAACTTATTGGAGAAGTTTTTGATATCACAGATGATCAATATAAAGACATTTGTTCTAGATACGCAGATGCAATGTCACTTCTTGATTCAAGAAAACTGAAAGAAGCAAGGGAGGTGTTCGCGTTTCTTGTAGAAAAATATAATGATGGTCCAAGTATGACGCACATGACGCGTATTGATGAAATAATTTCAAAAGGACTTGAGCACGAGTGGTCAGGAGTTCATGAGATGAAGAAAAAATAACATAAAATAAAAACTGATTAATAAATTGCGCGACCCACGTTTTAAAATAAATGATTATGATTATAGAAATAGCTAAAACAATTATTTTTGCTTGTATATTTCTTTTTTTAGCATATCTTCTTTTTCAATTTGTGAAAGCGATGATTTGGGGAGCTCCTTGGGTTCCAACTCCTAGGAAAATCATTGATGCCATGTTGGAATCAGCGGAACTTTCTCCTGGAAAAATTGTTATTGATCCTGGATGTGGTGATGGACGTATTATTGCGCGCGCCACACGGGAATACAAAACCAAGTCAATTGGATTTGAACTTTTTTTTATCCCTTATATATTCGCGAAGACAAGATCATGGATGAATCCCGGGATGACTGTGCGATTTGAAAATGCGTTTACCGCTGATTATAGTATGGCGGATGTAATTATTTGTTTCACGATGCCGGAATTCATGAATCGCATGTATCCCGTGTGGCGCGCGCAACTTAAACCGGGAGCAAAAGTAATATCATATGCATTTAATATGAAGGACATGGAACCTGCTCGAGTTATACAACTTGATAAGAAGGCGCTTGGTCCAATATATGTATATGAGTTTTAATTTTGCGTGTTGCGATTGTTTGTGTTAAACAATTTTTCTTCGTATACTTTCACTTAATTTAGTAGTGACGACATAAGGAATCGTATTCGTATTTGACGCTATATTTACCACACTATTTTCAGCATTTTTGTCTTTTGAAATAAACAAAATATCATCTCCCATGACAGCGTTCGCTCTTGTTATATCTATTGTTGAAATATTCATTGAAACCCTACCTACAATTGGGCATTTTACTCCGCGTACCGTCATATATCCGTTATTTGAAAGCGATCTATCAACTCCTTCATAATATCCCACAGGAACAACGCCTATAATCATGTCGCATGGCGCAGTATATGTATAATCATATCCGATGTGCTCCCCTTTTTTAATATTTCGTACATTGATGATCGTGCTTTTAAATTCAAGACCAGGAAGAAGTTTGCTAGTAATTTCGTTTTCTTTGCCTGTGAAATATCCATATAATCCGAGTCCGAGCCGTATCGTATTATATTCTTTTTTGTTAAATCTGGATCCTGCACTATTGCTGACGTGTATATATTTTACATGAACTCCTCGTTTTTTTATTTCACGGATTATTTCATCGAATTTTGCATATTGTTCTTGTACAATTCGTTCATCGGAATCCGCGCAAGCAAGGTGAGTCGCAACTCCTTCTATAGTAATATTTCTTTTTTTGCACAAATCCATAATCTGTGGAATGTTTTCGAATTCAAGTCCTTGACGATTCATACCGGTGTTGAACTTCAGATGTATCGTGATTTGTGTATCGAGCGAAGCTAGTACTTTCAGAGTAGGAATATCATTAACAAGAATTGCAATTTTTTTATAATTAAAAAGACGTAGATTTGAAAGTGGGTTATATCCCATAATCAAAACTTTGTGCCTTGTTATTTTTTTTATTTTGAGATATTCATAATAACTATCTACTGTAACATATGGAGTTTCTATATCATTGAGTATTGTCGCGATCTGTTCGATGCCGTGTCCGTATGCGTTTGACTTGAGTACAGGAAAAATATATTCCGAATGCGTTTTATACACATTGAAATTATTGACAATACAATCTCTATATATCGAAATAACATTTAAAGAATCGAGTCTCAAAGACGTTTTTTTAATTAATTGCTGAAGTAGCTTAAACATATAAAAATCTCTAATTTTAGCCTAATTATATTGTACACAATATATCAAAACCTTTCCAGATAATAATGTTTAATAATTCTGAAAATAGTAAAAATAAGCGATTTTATTCACAATAATATAATGATAATATATATAAAATGTAAAAAATATGTTAAACTAATATCAGTTGTGTGTAAACAATTTGTTTTTACGCGCAATGTTGATAAAATGTGTTCACAAAAGAAGATAAAACAAAACTCAGCCACGCGCTGAAGATATTTAAGTGGAACTAATAAACTACCACAAAAATATCTAAAACATTTATTTAAAAGATTAATCTAACTTATTATGAAGAAATTTCTTTCAGAAATTTTGATGTTAACCTTGGCATCGATGCTTGTCGTGCCACAGGCGTTCGCTCAAACGAGCGACAGTGTTACTGTAAGTGGTACTGTATCTGATAATACAGCTCTAAGTATCGCATCTCCTACTTGCGATTTGGGTACAATCCCTGTTGGTAGTAGCACAACATGTAATTATACAATAGTTGGAACTACCAATGATACTGATGGGGCTACTATTCAGGCTGATGCTGATACTGCATTTACAGATGGAACAGATAGTTTTGACGATGCAACAGGAGCTCTTGGTGATAATGATTATGGTTTTTATGGTACAACAGCTGATTTCACAATGTCAGGTTCTTATGGTTCAGCATATCAGGGAGTACCTACAATAGCTGGTGATTTCGCAACATCTGCGGGACCAGTGTACCAAGGTGATATAACTGTTGAGCACGGTGCTCGTGCAGGAAATAGCACTCCAGCAGGAAGTTACAGTCATATTGTTGAATATACAATCACTGTTAATTAATCGTCGATTTTACAAATTCTATCTGTGGTTTTTGCTACGGATAGAATACTGTGTAATTGATTAGTTATATTATTTTATGAATAAAAAGTTTAGATATTATATTATTGGGTTATTGACGATGATTGTGTTTGCTTTCTTGGGATCTGGCGCCAATGCGCTGACTATGAAGACTACTCTATTAGAAGAAAACACAGATCCAGGGTCCGTGCTTGAAAGGGTTATTAAGCTTCAAAACGAAAAAGATGTGCCGATCACAGTGTCTTTATCTGTGAAAGCGTTTTCTCCTAATGCGAACGAGACAGGAAGTCCTGTTTTTGAAGAGCTTGATAAAACAGTAAATGATTTACAAAACTGGATATCATTTCCAGTAACAGAAATAAAATTTGAACCAAAAGAAATAAAAGATGTTAATTTTAAAATAACAGTTCCTTCTGATGCTACTCCTGGCGGTCATTATGCAATTGTTTTATCTAAAGAAAAATTTGAAGGTAAGATAGAGGGTTCCGGAGCTGGAATTGAGGCACAAGTTGGTACTATTATCGCGATGAGAGTTGCTGGTGAGGCGACGGAAGCAGGAGAAGTCGTTGAGTTTTCTACTGCGAAGAAGTTTTATAATCGTTTTCCTGTTAACTTCATGACACGTTACGCAAACACTGGAAATGTCCACTACAAACCCGAGGGCGTAGTCGAGGTGAAAAACATGTTCGGAGGAGTTGCTCGTGTACTTAATGCAAATGAGTCGAGCGCGCTCGTATATCCGAACTCAATTCGCAAGATTTTCACTCGTGAGAAAGAGCTAACAGATTTATCTTTTGTTGATGAGGTGAAGGCTGAATTCAAGAATTTCGGTTTCGGAAGATATACCGCAAAGCTTGATACAGCATGGGGAACCCAAGGAAAAACATTTAATTCCGAAGTTAGTTTCTGGGTCATTTCATGGCGAGCGATTCTTATCGTGATTATTGCATTGTTTGTCGTTAGAACGATTTTGTCAGTATGGGTAAAGCGAGCCGCACAGAAACGCAAATAACATAATTGTACTCATAAATATGAATATACTCCGCTACACGAAAGGGTTGGTGATCATTATCGTGTTGTGTAGCGGAGTTTTTTTATTCAATGAAGTAAGAGCATATTCTATAACAGCCAATCCGTATTTCAAAGAAATTCAGGTGCAATCAGGAGAGCGGATCAGTGGTTCTTTTGAACTTATTATGAAAGAGAGTGGCGCGCCGAAGAAATTTGTTGTCACCACTCATAATTTTATTGTTAAAGAAGACGGGAAGACTCCTGAAATTGTGTCTCCTGATAAAGCGGATCCCGATATTACGCCTTGGATTATTATGAAAGATAACGGCGCATATCTTGTGAATGATGCTCCTGTCGCGATGAAGTATGAAGTTTCGGTTCCGGTGGGGACGCCAAGTGGGACTTATCATGCTGGTTTTCGTGTTACAAGTCAGCGAGCCGATGGTACTGGAGATTCTGTTTTAGGAAGAATGTTTTTGCCGGTTTTTATCACGGTTGATAAAGAAAAGGCACAGAGAGGAATATCAATAAAACAGTTTTATACTCAAAAAAATATTCTTTTTGGAAATCCTTTAATATTATCAACTGTTGTAAAAAACACAGGCACCACTGATGAGAGGCCTTATGGTGATTTGAAAGTAACGAACTTGTTTGGAAATACTGTCGGTCGATTATTTTTAAATGAGGAGCTAGGAAGAGTATTGCCTGGTAGCCCCAGGGAATTCAAAACTAATTGGGATGGTGCCGGAGATTGGTATAGATTTGGCAAATACAAAGTATCACTTACTTATTCGTCTAGTGGTGACATAAAAACACCGATACAGGATTTGAACGTATGGATATTTTCACCCGCGATGATAATTATTATAGTTTGTGTAATTATTTGTGTTTTAGGATCAGTATTCATTTATAAAAGAAAAAAACAAAAAAAGAAATAATTTTTAATTATATTTTGTACACAGATAAAATAATATAAAAACAAACAAACGATGAGAAAATTTTTTTCAATATTTCTGCGATCATTTATATCTATAGGCATGATTTTTATGCCGATGTTTTCTGTTATGGCGGCGGGAATCGTCGGATATTCCGTTAATACCACAAGTCTTGGTATTGGAGATGGAGTTGGATACAGATTATCATTTTTAACACCTTCGGGGCTTGATGCTGGAGAAACAATTGCTGTAACTTTCGCCTCGGAGTTTGATATATCTTCTATTACATATGAGGATGTTGATATTGAAATTAATAGTGTAGGACAACCTGTCGCGGCACTTGCTAGTGGAACAATGTGGGGCGTTAATATAAGTAGCAATGTAATTACATTTACATCGAATACGGCGACGATTCCCGCCGGAGGATCCATAGTAATTGAAATAGGAAAATTTATGGCAAACTGCGCGGAAAATCTAGTCGTAAACCCTTCTGTTGGAGGAAATTATACGATTGATGTCGCTGGAACATTTGGTGATATAGGGTCTAGAAGTGTCCAAGTAGTTGGCACTGTACAAGGAATAAATGTAGAAGGCAACGTTACCCCTGTTCCGGTATGTGTTCAAGACGGAGGAAACACAAGCGCAACAGTACAATGGGCTGTGCCGGAATCTCGTTCAGGAGCACTAGGAACAAATTATGACACTGATTTTTATTTAACTGTTCGTACAAGCACAAACTCAGATGATGTTGTGTTATTTACACAGCCTTCACTGGCTACTTTAGCAAGCGATGGTACGTATCTCGTGCCAATCGATTTTACTGGTATCACCGCGGGAACTTATGATATAGGATTAAAAGGAAAATCTCATATAACAAAAGTGTTACAAGATGTTGTCCTTAATGAAGGAAACAATATTTTAAATTTCACTCAGTCTAATAATTCGGGAACGTTTGGTACACAAACGCTTTTCGCAGGAGATATAAATGGGGTAGGATTATCGCCAACAACACTCGGTGATGACGCGATTAACTCGGTGGATTTATCGCTTATGTTACCGGATCTAGACGCTGATGATCCGACAGGAAACGCTTTCAGGTCAAATTTAAATCAAGACACTATAGTTAATTCAATTGACCTGTCATTATTACTTGCCAATTTGGATTTAACAGGAGATAATTAACACAATGAATAGTATAAAATCAAAGTTTTTTATATCATACATAGCGATTGTTTCGGTGTTTTTTTCATTGTGTATGCCAATGAGCGTGTTTGCTGATACTCCTTCAGGAGATGATACTTTTGAATTAATCACAGGACAACAAACAGGGTCTGATGATACAGGAGATGGAGGAACTGGAAATCCAAATGATTTTAATTATTATTATGTAGGCCAACAGTTCACGACGACTATGCGCATAAAGTCAGGAGGAACAAACGCGTCAAATATTATTATTGGTTACAATACGGCAATATGCGATGCGAGCAATCTTACGACAGGATCATATTTTAATACATGGAGTAGTCAAACAATTTCTGGAGGTAAGGTAAAATCAACGGGGTTTAATATTTCGGCTCCAAATTCATCCGGAACCGGATCTTTTGGTACGGTTCGTTTTACGGCTAATCGTCCAACCGTTGCAAATTATGGCACAGGATCTGCTGCGGTACTAGATATTGAGGAGGGAATTATTGGACAGACCACCGACAGTAATATATCTCTTGCCGGAGCCGACCTTCTCGATGATGTTGAAGATTTTAATTTTCATGTATGGGCAGATACGAAGTCTCCATATGCTCTTTCTCCTGTTCCAGCAGATGGTGCGACTGACGTAGCGGTTGATTCAAATTATCAATTTACTCTTCGCGATAGTAAAAACGGCGAGGGTGATAATTCAGGGGTGGGTACTGGAGTCAATACTTCTACAGGAGTTGGTTACGGAGTTATTACAATAACCGAAAATGCAAATACAGTTGATGCAACAGCATTTGATTCGTATTCGTGCTCAGGAGTGTGGGGAACGAATGTGTGTGCGACTACACTTAATCCAAGTAGTCCATCTGGTGTCGGAGGAGATCAGAGAAATTGGAAATATGATACTTCGTATACAGTAGAGATATCAGGATTTAAAGACAGGGCTTCAACAACCCAGGATCAACTTGGTGATCCGAACGGTCCAAACACAATGAGTGCAAAATCATACACGTTTCAAACAGAGACGGATAATATTGCTCCTCGTGTTCAAGGAGAGTCGCCATCAAGAGGCTCTTCGGGAAACGCTGTTAATACAAACATCTCAGTTGATATTTTAGATAAAAAAACATACCCCGGATCGATATCAGGAAGTGGAATAAACGCAGGAACATGCCGAATAAATGTTTCGTCGCCAAGTGTTCCGCTTCATACATATCAACAAGGAGATCCGGAAGTTACAATATCAGCAATTGATTATGGAATTAGGTTTGGAATTAATCCACCAAGTGATTTTCTAGAAAACGAGATAATATCCGTTTCTGTTTATGATTGTGAGGACAATGCATTAACCCCTAACACAATGGTTACTGATAATTATACTTTTGCCACTAGCGATGCTACGGGACCACAAGTAATTAATAAAGCTCCCGGAAATGATAGTAATATTGTGATTAATGGGACGATTCAATTCGATATAGTTGATTCGGGAGTTGGTGTAGATATTGCAAATACGATCGTTTATGTTAATGGTTCTTATTATACACGTTCAGGAGGAGCAGGATCTGTGACAACATCGGGTACACGCATCACTTTTTCTAGTAGTCTAAAATTTGATACTGGTGTATTCGGTGTAAATTATCCGGGTGATACTACTGGCATATCAGGAACGGCGACGAATTATTCATTTGTTCTTGATCCGCAAGTTGATTTCATTGCTGGAGAAACCATTCCAATTATTGTGTATACGAGAGATTTGAATGGAAATATAATGGAGAGAGATGTATATTCTCTTTCAACAACAGGAGGTACGGGTCAAACGTGTGGAAACTCTATTATTGAAGGAAACGAAGAGTGTGATGATGGAAATATAGTATCAGGAGATGGGTGTAGCTCAAGTTGTCTATCTACTGAAATATGCGGAAATAGAATTCTTGATACAGGAGAAACGTGCGAAGATGGAAATGCTGTTTCTAGCGATGGATGTTCATCAACATGCCAAAAAGAAACAACTTCTGGAAATAATCAATCATGTACTCCTACAAGTGGTGGAGGTGGTGGTGCGGTAACGACCGTATTTACACCACATGTAATTAATTCCACAGGAGGAGATGTTCCGGATTTAACTCAAATAAACGAGACATCAATATTGGTAACATGGAGAACAAACATTCCAGCTCGAGGGCGTGTCTTATATGGAACACAGCCGGTTACATCATATGGAGAGGCTCCAAATTATGGATATACAGCGTCAACAGAAGAACACGGTGAAGAAACTTATCATGCTGTTATAATTAATAGTCTTACACCACAAACATTATATTATTTCAGGCCAATAAGTTTGGCTCATGGAAACGAGACAAAGGGAGGAGAAGGAGCTATGGCACCCAAGTTTGAAACACAAATTATAAATCAATTTGATCCAGCGCTTTGTCCCGCACAGATAGAAAAAGTAATATACAAAGAAAACCCTCCAACAATCGTATATCGCGATCGAGTCGTCGAAGTTTCAAAACAGGTGACATTACAAAGTTCGCTTTCTGATCGAAAGCCGGTAAATCAAGTAATCGAAGTCCAAAAAGAAAAAACAGAAACGAAACACATAGACACAAAAACAAAAACTCGTTTAAAGGAAATTATCGGAGGAAAGAATATAAAAATTTACGGTACAGCTGAAAAAAATTCAACAATAAGAATTATAATTCGTTAAACATATGGAAAACAACACTTCACAAATTGATACGACACCTCTTATGCTTGATGTTCCAGTTGATAACGAAGGAAACTGGCAGATTGAACTCAAAGATATTCTTTCTCCTGGTGGTCACTCAATAGATGCGGTTGATTTACAAACAAATGATACTACTAATCTCGGTACATTTGTAATTCAAAATGATTACTCGGTTATTGAACGCACAGAAACAATTATTCCGACAAGTGTGTGGATTGTTTTGATTGTTATGGCAGTTGTTATCGCAGGACTTATTGGATCATATGTGCGTATACACACGAAACATATCGGCAAATTCGGGAAAGAGCATGCCCATAGATTAATTTTTGTAATTATCGCGTGCCTCGTGTTGGTAGGAGGTTGTTCGTATGTGGCATTTGTTGGATTTGATATTAATTTAAAGAACATATTTTCTCCTGTGAAAATATCAAACGAAGCGGCACCGGTAGTGTACCCGACAGTATCAGGGACGATTATTGATCCGATTACAAAACAAGGAGTATCAGGAGTCGATATGGTGGTTGGAGATACGGCTGTTCGCACTACTTCTAGTGGTGTGTTTTCATTCAATTTGGTGTCTGCAGATACTGGAATAAAAATTAATCATCCTAATTTATTAAGAACCATAAGAATAGAGCCGTGGAGTGATTCTTTTGATATATATTTCAATACTGATATGTATGCGACGCTCGTGAATATTATAAATGCACAGGCGCGCGGCCGCGTCGACGAGGTATATGATAAATACCTTGATCCACGCGTACAGACGTTGATTTTGCTTGATGATTTCATAAAATTACCGACCCCATCTTTTGTTCAAAACGATGCGCTTGCTCAAGAGCTCGTTATTACAGACATAACATATATTCCGGAACATCGTTCGGAGCTCGGAGATGTTGTTTTTTCGACAGTCGTTGATTGTTCTGTTCGTACAGGCGTTACGACAACGACTTATTCTCTTGCGTACTCCGGAGGAGTGTGGAAACTCATTAAATAAAAATAGTCGTTACAGCGCATGGTAGAAAGATGTAAAGTAAAAAGTTGCGTCCGCACATACATACGAAGATGCTCGTTTCTTTTTATTGTCTTTTGCGTCGCCGCGGCCGCGCAGTTGTTTTTTCTCGAAAATACACAAAGTGTTCTAGGAGCATCTATTGAATCTACTACCGAGATTAAAGGAGATGTTATTGATATAAATGATAATAAGGATCTTCTTGAAAAAAACAATAAAATCAGCGAGTTGTTTATAAACAAAAAGGATGCAGATCTAGATGGTATGTCTGATGAGTATGAGATGCAATACGGACTTGATACAAAAAAACAAGATCAACTACTAGATCCGGACGAGGACAAGCTTCTTAACATACAGGAATACATGTATGGTACCGATCCGCATGTTTTTGATACTGATGGTGGTGGTGTAGGAGATGGTGATGAGAGATTGTTCGGTACGCTTCCTATGGATGAGTCTGATGATTTCAGTATGACAATTCCGAATAATAAAACATATCCTATATCAAAAATAACGCCATTTCTTATGGAGAAACCATCTCCGTTGACGCGTCCAGACGTTGATGCTGATGGAGATGGAATCCCGGATTTTATTGAAAAAAGAATGGGATTTGATTCGCAGAAAAAAGGAGATAAAACAGAGGATACTGACAGAGATAAATTTTCAAATTACGAAGAATTTCAGCTCGGTACTCTTGCTAATGATAATGATACCGACAAAGACGGGCTTTCTGATGGAGACGAAGTATTGATATACAAATCAAACCCGCTCGCAAGCGATACTGATGGTGATGGAATTTCAGACGTAGAAGAAGTTGTTGTTACAAAAACAAATCCGGTGCTATGGGACACCAACCTTAATGGAGTTAGTGATTATACAGAAACAAAAAACAAAAATATTATACTTCCAACAACACAAACAGAAACAAATTGTTTTGTTGACTGGAATGATTTTCGCGAAACAGATTCATATATTATTGATTCTGCTCGTCATGAAATAAAATCTTTTCCTGATAAAATAATCAACATACCTATTAATTGTTCTGTTAAACCGGATTCTTTTCAAATACAAATAGGAGAAAATGAATTTTTTGTTCAAAACAAATCCGGTAAACAAGAATCGATTTCACTCGAGATTACAGTGCCACACATACCTTCAAATTATATTGTTTCAATTACACCTGTATTCCAAACAGTAGGAAAAGAAAAAGAGAAACAGAAAACAGAAGAAATAATGATTGGTGTTATCAAATCAGGAATTACATATGAAACGCAAGAAGTATCAAATAATTTTTTTACTAAAATTTTTAATAAGATTTTTTATAAGTCATCTTCATTAAAAACAAAAGGAAGTTTTTCTATCGTTTCAAATACACGTCTTATCATATACGAATGGAATGGTCGGTCTTGGAAATTGACGAAAAAAACAGAACCCGTTCGTTATACAGATGAGAAAGGAAACTATTTTTTCTCTTTAGAACCCGGAAAATATACGATAAGAGCTGAAAAAAAAGGCTATAAAACATGGCAATCAATGATGATGCAAATAGATAAAAAATCCCTTATTTCCATAGATATTCCTATGAAAAGAAGGTAAAATTGAAAATGTGGAAACAATTTTATATATAAATTTTTTTGCGGCTCAAATTAATATAATTTTTAGAAATTTTATAAATTAGGTGTATAATATATATATGATAATTATTTCAAATTTATGCAATTTATTTTAAAAAGAACGTTATTAATTATTCTTTTGGTAATTTCTTTTGCATTTGCCGAAAAAGTAAGTGCACAAGTATTTAATACAGCAAAAACTGATACGTGGGGTACTGATGGTAATGTTAATGATATTGTCACAAAAGGTGATACGGCTTATGTCGGGGGGAATTTTTATTATGTTGGTCCAAATTCTGGATATGGATTTCCAATAGATGTTTCTAGTGGGCAACAATTTAGCAATTTTCCTGTTTTTAACGGGTCTATTTATACGACCGTTCAAGATACTAGTGGCGGTTGGTATATAGGAGGAGATTTTACAAAGGTTGGAACATATAATAGAAGTTATTTGGTTCACATATTGTCTAATGGATCTGTTGATCCTGATTTTAATTTTACTATTAATAATACTATTTGGTCATTGGCTTTGTCTCCTGATAAAAACACTATTTATATTGGGGGTAATTTTACTAGTATTGACGGTAATGGCAGACAATATATTGCAGCAATAAATCTTGGTACTAAGGCAGTTACAGCATGGGATCCTAGTGCTGATGGTTCGGTCGAATCTATTGCAACAACAGGTACATCCGTTTATGTTGGTGGCTCTTTTTCAAATATCGGAGGGAATGCCAGGAGTTTTATTGCGGAACTGGATTCTGCGACCGGCGCATCTACATCATGGGATCCCAGCTCAAATAGTGCTGTTACCGAATTGGTATTAAGCCCTGTCGCAAACGAGATTATTGCCGGAGGTAGTTTTACCAACATAGGCGCTGCTGCTCGTAATTATTTGGCGTCAATTGATCTGACTACTGGATTATCAACAGCATGGGATCCGAGTCCTGATAATACTGTTCTAACGTTGAATTTATATGGTAATACATTATATGTCGGTGGCTATTTTACGGTTCTGTCTACTCAAGCAAGAAATTTTTTAGGATCTTATGATCTGACGACAGGAAATCTTGATGCTTGGGATCCAAATGCTGATAGTACGGTTTTTGTAATATACAGGTTAGGTTCCACGGTTTATGTAGGAGGATCTTTTTCTAATATAGGAGGAGGATCGAGATATTGTTTGGCTGGTTTGGATGCGACAACTGGAAATGTGACAGCATGGAATTTATCAGTAAGTAATAATCCAAACGTTATTGTTGCAAACTCTTCTAATGCTTCATTATTTATTGGTGGTGAATTTTCACTCTCAAACGGTTTTTTAAGTCCATATCTCGCCGCTTTGGATTTGACGAGCGGACAATTTATTCAATCATGGAATCCAAATGCGGATAATGAGGTCAAAACAATAGCACTAAGTCCCGATGAATCTTTGTTGTACGTGGGTGGACTTTTTACTAACATTGGTGGACAAGCTCGTAATTATATTGCCGCATTAGATCGAACAACTGGATTGGCGACTGCGTGGGATCCAAATGCTGATAACTCTGTAAACAAAATAATTACAAATAATGATGGAAGTACAATATATGCTGGCGGAGTGTTTAGTTCAATAGGAGGGGTTGCTATTGATAATTTAGCTGGTTTAGATTTGTCTGGTATCGCCACTTGGTTACCAAGTGTTACTAGACCTGTTTATGATTTGGTTTTAAATTCATCAGAAGATAAAATTTATGTAGCAGAAGGACAGCACACCTGGATAGGGGGATTTCCACCAACACTTGTAAAAAGAGGAAGCGTTCTTGAATTTTCAACTGTAACGGCTGCTGAAAACTGGCGTTTTAGAACGGATGATATTAATTATGCTCTTGCCTTATCTTCTGATGACAAAACATTATATGTCGGAGGTTTGTTTTCTGGTGGTGGCACTGTACTAACTGATTTTTTAGTGGTAATTGATATTGATACACAAACAGCAGCATCTTTTAACGCGAATATAGTTGGTAGTGGAATATATGATATAGCATTATCGAAGGACGACAAGTATTTAATTTTTGGAGGTAATTTTACAACTGTACAAGGCTCTGCTAAGAACTATTTGGCGTCTGTAAAAACAGCAGATGCACTTCTTTCATCGTGGAATCCATCGTTAAATAATATTATAAATGGCTTAAGCTATGAATCAGGTCGACTATTTGCCGGAGGATCATTTTCTTCTGTTGATAACTCGGTTCGTTCTAGTTTGGCTATTTATAATACTCCGACATTGCAGTTTACACGTACGATTGGTAACGGACAGGAAAATAATTTTACAGTAAATGTACCAATTGCTTTGTCTCAAGCAAATACAGGTGATATTACAGTTTATTTTTCAACAACAGGAGGAACGGCAACAGATGGGGCGGATTTTAGTATCACCGGAACATCGGTGGTAATTCCAGCCGGAAGTACAGGGGTTGATATTCCACTAACAATCAAAAGCGATACACTGACCGAAGGAAGTGAACTTATTACACTTACGCTTTTAACACCTGCAAACGCGACATTGGGTACGAATACCGTATATACATTTGAAATTTTTGATTCACAAAGCAGTTCTAGTGGTGGTGGTGGGGGAGGTGGAGGAGGTGCTGGATACATGCTTCTTAGCCCAAGTGAGCCAGAAGGAGGCTTCAAGATAATTATAAACAACAACGAGGAGAAAACGAAAAATAAAATTGTTGAATTATTGTTTTCAGGACAGGGCCAACATGATCCGATTGCTGATAAAATTACAATTTCTAACACAACAGATTTCACAAATGCGACATTTGAAAATTATCAAACAAGCAAACCTTGGGATTTATGTAAAGATAATATTACACAGTGTAAAGAAGGAGTATATTCCGTGTACGTAAAATATTATACTCGATATGGCGTTTCTTCGAAGACTGTTAGCGATAGTATTTATTACGAACCAGAGATTATAAAAGATATTCCACAGGTTTTGGATTTAGAAAAGAAGATTAGTATACCAGTAACTGATATAAAACAAGTTTCAAGTAAAAAGATTCTGTTTACGAAAAGTTTGCGTTATAGTCAAAGAAATTCGGATATAATTTTATTGCAAAAATTCTTGAATGAAAACGGATTCAAATTGGCTGATAGCGGTCTTGGGTCACCAGGTCTAGAAACGGATCTTTTCGGTATATTGACTAAAGCCGCTGTTATTCGTTTCCAAGAGGCTTATGCTGAGCAAATATTATCTCCATCAGGATTAAAAAAAGGCACTGGTTTTTTTGGACCAAAAACGAGAGAGGTGGCAAACAATATTTTATCACAAAAATAGAAAAAAATTATCAAAAAACCACTAAAGTATAGTGGTTTTTTGATAAAAAAGTTTTTGGATGGATAAAAATATATTTTTTATCTTCAGAACAAGGAAAATATACGATAAGAGCTGAAAAAAACGGTTATAAAACCTGGTAATCTATTATAATACAAATAGATGAAAAATCCCTTATTTCAATAGATATCCCGATGAAAAGAAGATAAAATTTATAAATATTATAACAACCCTCTATATAAGCCATTTTTATGGCTTATTTTTTTTATTTTCTCTTTATCTTTTCTTCAAAATTGTTTATAATTAAGGAGCCTCGTTTATAAAAAAGGTTTAAGAATATTGAGGTTTATATAGTTATATAATATAAAAATATGTCAAAGATTTTTTATTCAATTTTGAAAAAAACAAACATTGGTGTCGCTATGTTTGTGGCTATTGCACTTTCTTTTGGAACAGTAGCATATGTATACGCTTCTGCGACGTCCAATTTTACACTTACGATCAATCCAGGAACATTATCTACTGATATTGTTAATGGATCTTATGTAAGTGTTGGAAGTCCTTCTGTGGCCTTCTCTGCGGTAAGTGCTACATTTGCGTGTCAGACACCTGGTTCAACAGGTACGTTCGGTACAGGAACACAACAAATATATGTTGCGAATCCTGATGCTGCTGATTCTGGTTGGACATTGTCTCTTGCGGCATCAGCTCCTACAGCAATGTGGGATAGCGCAGGTACCGATTTAGATTTCAATGACTCTTCTGGATCAGGATGTACTGATGGAGTAGATACTGACACTATTCGTGGACAAATGACGGTTAATCCAGCTGGTGCGACTCTAGCAAACGGACAATGTGTAGGTGGATGTAACACATCAAATGTAACTCTCGGAAGTTCTGCTGCTTATGTTGAAGATTCAACTGATAGCATTACAATCGCTACTGCTGCTGCCAGCGCAAGCGATGTTGCTGATTATACAATTCAAGGAGTTGCCGTTTCACAAACAATTCCTGGTTCACAGCCAGCGGCTGCTGATTATGATATCAATATGACACTCTCCGTCGTTGCATCATAAACAGTATTTTCTAATTGGTTTCTAATTTAGATTCTTGTGTCGATATATAATTCGGTTAAGAAACAACGGGGCTTGTGCGCAACAATCGTGTGCGCACTTGCTCTGTTTATGGCTATCCCAGTATCCGCAGTTGAATACGGCGGAATAGGAGGACGGCCAGCGTATCCGCGCCAAGACAATTCTCGTACAGAGGATATTTTTATTCATACACTGGAGCCAGGTTCAACTAAAGACGAAGGCGTGGTCGTAGTAAATAATAGCTCTGAAAAGAAAACCATTCTCGTATACTCGGCTGATTCTACTCCGTCATCCGGAGGAGGGTTCGCTTGTAAACAGTTTGTTGAAGAAAAGAAAGACGTTGGAGCATGGATCAGTCTTTCAAAAACAGAAGTCACACTCGAACCAAAAACAAACGAAATTATACCATTTGTTATCTCAGTACCAGGAAACGCAAGCGTAGGAGAACATAATGGTTGTATTTTAATGCAAGAGAAGAAAGATACCACCGATACTCCAGGTATGAACTTGTCTCTTAGAACAGGACTTCGTGTCGCCATTACAATACCCGGAGAAATAAAACGTTCTCTTGAGATTGTTGGTTTTGCAATTACGAAACGTGATGATGGAAGCTTTTTGCTTAAACCACAAGTAAAAAACAATGGAAATGTTTCAATTGATACGACAGTAAATTTATCAACCAGTTATTTTTTTGGTCCATTATTAATGACACACGGCGGAGATTATCCTGTACTTCGAGGAGAAACATCAGAATGGAATTTTGAACTCAAAAAGCCTTTTTGGGGAGGTCTTTTCAAAACCTCAGTCGCAATCGCATATGATTCAAGTAATTCGGCTGGTATAGGAGTAAAAACAGATAATCCATCGAAGATAATCGATGGTGATTCCAAGTGGTTTTTTAGTTTTCCTACATTTCCGGCGCTTATTATTGAATTAATTATTCTAGTTCTAATTATTGTACTTGTTGCGCTTATCGTATTGTATTTTAAACGCAAGAAATGGATAAACACAACATGGGTTGATTATATTGTTTGTGAAAATGAGGACATCATGAAAATAGCAGAAAAACACAATGTTTCGTGGAGGCTTCTGGCTAAAGTTAATTCTATAAGACCACCGTTTACTGTTTTGTCAGGTACAAAAATTAAAGTTCCCCCTCATTCATAAGTTGACATGGAGCATTATATCTAAAACAAATGCAAAAAAGAGATTACAAATCTCGAAATTATTCAGCTTATCATTTTTTTACTCTTCATACGATGAAACTCATCGGTATTGTTGTTGTGCTACTTGTTTGTATAGGTGGGGCTGTGTGGGGGTCTCTTGATATTGTTCCTGAAAATGTGACAACGTCGTCGTTCCGTCCACTTGTTTGTTCCACAGTTAATATTATTAAAGAAAATGTTGATGTTTTGAGACAGGAAAATAACAATGATGAAGATACTACAATTAAAAAAGAAGTGCCATCATCTCGTGTAGTGTGCACTTCTTTTACAGGGATTGTCCCAAGAGGAATTATTAAAAAAGCATCTCTGCATATTAATTGGAAAACTCGCGCCTCTGAAACAATTTCTGAAACAGAAGAAAAAACAATTCAAGACGTCACTGACCAATCTTATAATTCAGATGCAACAGAACAAGAAGCTGAAAAAGAAAAACAAGGCGCAATAGAACCTGTTCAAGAAACAGAAATAATATCGGATATTCCTACAGCAACAGAGTTAGCACCAACCGTTGATGAGAAAGAAACACCCACATCAGTCGATCAGACTGAAAAACCGGCAGATACACCGCCTGTTTCTGAGTCAAACGAACCAATTTCTCAACAAGGCGAACAAATGATCGCTGGTAAATCATCATATGGTGGTGTTTTTGTTGTGGATGACCAAAACAAAGAATCGGAAACACTTATTTTGGAAGAGCCGACTCAGGCCGATTCTGATATAAACGCAACACCACTTTTATTTGATGAACAACCAAAAGAAAACATTGCTCCAGCAGTGGAATCAGATGTACAAACCGATGAAACACCAAATACAAAATCAGACGAATCTCAAGTAATGAATGAAGAAATAATTGATACACCGAATATTGATGTAAATAAAGAAAATCAAGAACAGTCAATTATTGTGCCAAACGAATCGGATCAATTATTAGAACTTAATCAAGATAAAAAAGAAGAAGATGTTTTGGAAAAAGAAAATATGGAAATGGCATTCTTGTATTATTCTTTTGATGGTAAAACAGATATAGAGCTTGGTCCAGTATATGAAAAAGGCGGTGTTCTTGATAGCGATTTCATTCTTCCGTTGAAAACATTTTGGGATATGAAAAGACTAAGTGTTTCATTTGTTATTTCAGATAAAGCACTTGAGCGCGGGATGGAGCTAGTTGTTGATGGAATACAGATTGATGTGGAATATGAAGAATTTGACGGAGACATCACACCTGGAATAGATATGTCTTTTTATAATGTTGTTGATATAAAAAATACTGATGATGGACGAGAAATTTACACACTTGAAACTGCAGAAGGAAAAAAAGAGATGTGGCGCGCTGACACACAAACCGATGAGACACAATGGCAAAAAGTCGCAGATGAAGAAACAATGAATTTCGATATACCTTATCAGAATATTGATGACATGCTTTTTTGGGTAGGCCCCGATAAAGGATCAATTGTCGTATTTAATTTTCTTACAAACACAATTATTTCACAGACCATCGAATCTGATATCGAACGAAATAATTTCACAATCAATGAAACAGATTATCGGTTTTTTACAGATGAGAAATCATTAAGAATTGAAACAATTCCAACCATAGAGAAAGAAATGATAATTGAATAAAAATTGCACTTTTTTACATACTGAAAAGATGAAAATAAACACAAAATATATTTTGTTTTTTAGACGCATTATCGCAATATTCGTGCTTGCGGGAGTATTTTTATTGAATGGAAGTAATATTATTCCAAAGTCTTTTGATAATAATTTTTATAATAATACTTATTCTAATATTTTAAATAATGACGGAGTTCCTAGTGCAAAGGCGATATATGAGTTTACTCCTACAGGTGGCCAGCTTGTTGTTGGAACAGAGAATGCATCAAGTGCGACAAATGTTCGTTCGTATCGTGGTGCTTTTGGTTCGGATGATATATTATGGTCAACCACACGAACAAATCCAGGAGGAACAGATAAACAAGTTTATTTTGATAATGTAGAGCTATATGGTGCGAACAAGATGATTATAACAATAGAAGACAGGATATCAGCTGCTTCATATACACATCAAGTGTGTGATTGGGTTTCTACTACAGGAGTTGATAATATAGCCGACACACAGTGTACAGGAGGAGGGTGGAGAACACTTCATCCAAGAAAAACCACATATACGAATACAGCGGATACATCAAGAAATTATGAAATATATGACGGATATTTTTCAACTCGCGTCACAACTCCCGGAAGTCCTATAAGTACACCCTTAACAAACTTCATAAACACAAGTAATAATAATAGAATTCTTATTCGTGTATATTCTACAATAACATCTAATTATCAACATCATTTAGATGTAGCAAGAGTAGAGGTTGCTGTCGATCCTGTATATGAACCAGCAAACATGACAATTACAAGCGCTGGAACAACAACAAATTACATATCCGATCTTGTTGGGGCCGTGTCGACAAACCTTACGGCAAGTGATGATACGAAGATGACCGTGCCTATGCCGGCTATATCACAGGCGGCGGACATATATTTTTCATTTTCAAATATAAAAGCATACAAAGGAATGAATACAATCCTAGTTTCTCCGGAGGTTTGTGTTTCAAATGCAGCTCTGACCTTTGGAATATATGCATATAATTTTAATTCCAGTTCATGGACTCAACTCGGAGGAAGCGTAACCGGATCAGTGTGTGCGACTGACACCGAATACGGATATGCTTTTAATAGTACTACGATCCCTAGTTTTAATTTTGCTGATCATATATCAAACAGTGGAGAAGCACGGATAAGATTCGCTACCAACACCCCTGGAACAGTTTACAATATGCAGTTTGATCGTGTTTATATGATGCTCGGATCTGTTAATACAGACTCATCACAATGTGAAATATCTTGGGGAACAGGTACGGCGACAAATTGTGTGAATACTCGTGATACAAGAGAAGGGAAAACAGCAACGCCGGCAACAACAACATGGCAAGCAACAGCAGTAACAGAATATACTCCTACAGCATGGTATCCTCAGGATAACGATGCAGATGGAATTGGAGCTGAATATGCAACATCTCAAAACGAGTCATTTCCAATAACAGTAAGTCCACTTACGTCTGTGACGGCAATACATTATGCGGCAAAATATAGATCAAATAATGCTACTCAAACCATGGATCCACAGATTCGTGATTATAGCGGAATTGCAGGAACCAGCGGATGGATAAATACACCAAGTACCGACACTAACGCCGCAACAACATACTCTTGGAGTGATAGTTGGGTGAATGCCGAATATCAGACATCTCCTGATGATAATGTGAATACATCCACAAACAATATGAATATGCGTATGCGTACTTCTGCTGGCACCACGACAAATCCTGGAACAAGAGATTGGGATTTTGCAATGATGAGCGTGAGATGGATAGAAGAGACTAATCGTCGTACTTTGATCGCTCAGTATCCAGTTACAGGTGGCCAGCTTGTTACAGGATCTGAGGTCGCATCTAGCGTTTCAAATGTTCGTTCATATAGAGGTTCTTTCGGATCGGATGATATATATTGGACTACTGCTCGTGCAAATCCAGGAGGACTGAATAAACAGGTTTATTTTGATAATGTAGAGTTATATGGTGCGAACAAGATGATTATAACAATAGAGGACACGAACATAACAACAGGAAACGCATATATTCATCAGATATGTGACTGGACATCAACAACAAGTGTTGATAATGCAGCTGATGCTCAGTGTACAGGAGGAGGATGGAGAACACTTCATCCAAGAAAAACAACATATACGAACACAGCAGACACATCAAGAAACTATGAAATATATGATGGATATTTTTCAACACGCGTCACAACCCCCGGAAGTCCAATAAGTACACTACTTACAAATTTTATTAATACCGGAAGTAATAACAGAGTTCTTATTCGTACATACTCGACTGTCGCATCCACAGTTCAGCACAGACTAGATGTTGCAAGAGTCGAAGTTGCTGTCGATCCTGTTTATGAACCGGCAAACATGACAATTACAAGCGCTGGAACAACAACAAATTACATATCCGATCTTGTTGGAGCTGTTTCAACGAATTTAACAGCAAGTGATGGCAACAAGATTACAATTCCTATGCCGGCCATATCACAAGCTGTTGATTTTTATTATATATTTAAAAATATAAATTCGTATTCAACAATGAACACAATTCTGGTCTCGCCTGAAATTTGTGTTTCAAATACAGCACTTACATTCGGTGTATATGCGAGAAGATTTTCAAACGGAACATGGACTCAACTCGGAGGAAGTGTAACTGGATCCGCGTGCGCGACTGATACTGAGTATGGATATGCGTTTAATAGCACTACCATACCGGGATTTACTCTTTCCGATTATATATCCGGAACAGGTGAGATTTGGATTCGTTTTTTAACCAATTCTCCCGGAACAGTTTATAATATGCAGTTTGATCGAATTTATATGATGCTCGGATCTGTTAATACAGACTCATCACAATGTGAAATATCTTGGGGAACAGGAACAGCGACAAATTGTGTGAATACTCGTGACACAAGGGAAGGAAAAACAGCAACGCCAGCAACAAGTACTTGGCAAGCAACGGCTGTAACAGAATATACTCCTACAACGTGGTATCCTCAGGATAACGATGCAGATGGAACCGGAGCTGAATATGCAGCATCTCAAAACATGTCATTTCCTGTGTCGGTTGGAGCAAATACGTCTATTACAGGAGTTCATTATGCGGCAAAATATAGATCAAATAATGCCGCTCAAACCATGGATCCGCAGATTCGTGATTATAGTGGAGTTGCAGGAACTAGTGGATGGGTGAATACACCAAGTACAGACACTAACGCTGCAACAACATATTCGTGGAGCGATAGTTGGGTTTACTCGGAGTATCAGACATCGCCAGATGATAATGTGAATACATCCACAAACAATATGAACATGCGCATGCGTACTTCTGCTGGTACTGCTGTAAATCCTGGAACAAGGGATTGGGATTTTGCTATGATGAGTGTGAGGTGGGCAAAAAAAGATGCTGGAATATTGTCAGTTGATATAGTTGATGCAGGAGGTGTAAGCGTGGGATCACCGTCAGTCGGTTTTTCAGCGCTTACTACTCAATTTCAATGTCAAACAACCACAGGTACACTTGGTGTAAGTGCTGAGAAGATACGTGTATCGAATGCAACCAGAAACAATCGGTGGACACTTTCGATAGCTCCTTCAGGTGGTGCGGTAGCAACGTGGCAGGCCGGAGGAAGTGCATATGATTTTAATGATCCAAACGGTATTCCTGTTGGGTGCGCAGACGGAGGAGATGTAGATAGTGTTGGAGGACAATTAACAATCAATCCATCGGTAATAACAATTACGCCTGAATCAGGATGTACACGCATAGGTCTTTCTGTTGGTGGCTCATCCGCATTTAATCAAGGTGTAACTGATTCTATTACTCTTCTTTCAACAAACACATTATCGCAAACAGAATGTTATTGGGATATAACCGGAGCAACATTATCACAAACAGTCCCAAGTAGTCAGGGTGCTGGTAGTTATTCTCTCCCGATGGTGGTCAGCGTTATCGCAAATTGATATTATATATATAGATCATGAAAATTTTAAAAACAGTAATATACTCAATGATTCTCGGTGGATTTATTATTCTGCCTATGATTTTATATAGTGCAGGAACTTCTCAATTCACGCTTGAAATTACAGCGACATCACAGTGTAGTGATGGAATTGATAATGACAGTGATACAAAAATTGATTTTCCAACAGATCCGGGATGTATAGATGCGCTTGATAATGATGAAACAGACCCTGTTATTTGTGGTAATGGAATATGCACAACACCAACGGAAACATGTAGTAATTGTGCCGTTGATTGTGGTTCTTGTCCTAGCGGAGGAAGTGGAGGAGGCGGTGGTGGTGGAGGAGGATCTATTATTTCACAGATCACAACCACGGATGTGTTTTTTTCAGGATACGCATATCCTAATAGCATTTTGTCAGTACTGAGAGATTCCGTTTCCGTCAAAACTATTAATATAGGAAGTGATGGAGTTTTTAATTTTAGTATCAACGATGTTAATCCGGGTCAATATACTTTTACAATATTTGTTACAGATCCTTCTGGGCTTCGATCAGGATTCGTGTCAATTCCCGTAAAAGTAGAAAAAGGAACAACGGTTTCGTTTAATGATATTTTTATTTCCCCAACAGTATATACAGATTCTAAGGAAGTGAAACAAGGAGATTCGTTAATTGTTTCTGGATATACTATGCCTTATAGTGATATAACAACAAGTCTTAACGGTGGCGAGAAACAAATAAATATAAATAGCAAAAGTGGTAGGAGTGGTGCGTATGTAATCAATATTAGTACCGAAAACCTAAAAAAGGGAGAATATTCATTTCTTGTTCAGGCGATGAAAAATAGTAGAAAAAGCAACGAGAGTGTTTTGAGTGTTTTTGATGTAAGTGATAAAACAATCAAATCAGAGCCTCTTTTGGTTGTAAAAGGAGTTGATTTTAATACTGATGGAAAAATCAACTTGGTTGATTTTTCCATAATGATGTATTGGTATGGTAGAAGCGGATATCCGAATAATATGGATTTAAATAAGGACGGAAAGATAACCTTGGTTGATTTTAGTATATTGATTTATCATTGGACAGGATAATATATGAGTATCATAAATAGATATAAATTATTATTTTTTGTTGCAGTCCTTTCTATTTTTTTATTTCCTTCTTTTTCAAATGCTGCACGTATTTTTATAGAGCCAATATATAATGATAAAAAAGTAGGGGATGTATTAGATATTGATGTTTTAATAGATACTGAAAAAGAATCATTAAACGCCATTGAAGGAAGGTTATCAATTCAATCTTCGGTTTTATCGTGTAATAGTATAAACACAGGAACCTCTTTTGTTTCTTTGTGGATAAAAAAACCAATCATAGACGAGAAGGGAATAATTGATTTTTCAGGAGTTATTCCGGGAGGTTATTCATCATCAAATGGAAATATTTTTAAATTGAAATGCAAAGCAGTTGATAATGGCGTGTGGAATGCTCTGTTTCAAGATGTTGTTGTTCTCAAAAACGATGGTCTTGGAAGTTTATTATCTGTTTCAAAACCAGTAATACAAATAAGCATAAAAAAAACTGACGCACCTGTTTCTAATGATGGCATAAAAACAAAAAATTTAGAAAAAGACGAGATGCCACCAGAAATATTTTCTCCTATAATCGGGCAAGATAAAAATCTTTTTGATGGAAAAAATTCTTTGATTTTTCATACACAAGACAAAGAAAGCGGGATAAAAGAATATTTTATAGCAGAGATTCAAAATTTTAATGGAGATTACAATTCTGTTGTTTGGAAAAAAGCAGAAAGTCCTTTTATTCTATCAGACCAGCGGTTAAGAAGCACCATATTAATAAAAGCAGTTGATAATTATGGAAATGCGCGAATTATAACAATTCCTCCAAGAAACATATTTGAGTCTATAAGTATAATATATTACGTATGGTATTTGGTTGGTGGAATCCTGCTTCTTGGTCTGCTTATAAAACTGATTCTAAAATACAAGCTCAAAAAAACATCATGAAAACATTTTTTTATACAATTAATTTTTTCATCCTCGTCGCAATTATTGTAGGCGCACTTTTTTTTCAGTGCGAAAAGGAAACACATGCCATTGGAATTGCTAGTTTTTCGATTACAACAAACAAATCAGATTATTCAATTGGGGAAAAAGGATCCTTACAAATAACAACGTCTTCCGACTCAGAATCAATTAACGCGGTTTCTGGAGAGATGTCTTTTTCATCGGATTATATTACTGTTGATTCGATTATTACGAACGATTCAATCGTTCAGCTCTGGCTTACAACCCCCGTTGTAAAAAATACGAACGCGATTCAATTTGAAGGTGTTTTATTCAATCCCGGATTTAAAGGAGACAAGGGTCTTGTGATGACTGTTAATTTTACTGTAAAAAAGAAGGGATTTGCGGAATGGAAGTTTATATCAGGGGCGATTCTAGCAAACGACGGAAAAGGAACAAACATTATTAAAGGACTTCCGTCGCTAGTTGTTGGTGGTTCTTCTGACACGAATTCGGTTAATAAAAATATAACCAGTGGGAGTTTGTTGGATAGAGTATCAGGAAAAATACTTCTTCAAGTAGAATCAAAGGGTGAGGCTTGGTATGTGTATCCTGTTACAAAAAAACGTTTTTATTTAAAAGATGGTCCAGTGGCTTATGAAGCGCTTCGTAATTTCGGATTAGGAATTACAAATTCTGATTTATCAAAGATACCTATTGGAACAGAAAATCGTTTTAAAGACGCTGACACGGATAATGATGGCTTATCTGATAAATTAGAGGAGGCTTTGAAAACATCGCCTACTCAGAAAGATACGGACGGAGATGGCATAAGTGATGGAGACGAGGCGTTGATAAAAAACACAAATCCAATAGGAAGTGGATCTTTAATTTATGATACGAAATTAATTAATCGTTTGAGCGGAAGAATTTTGCTTCAAGTAGAATCTAGAGGAGAGGCGTGGTATATAAATCCAGCTGATCAAAAAAGGTATTACATGAAAGACGGAAGCGCGGCTTATTCTATAATGAGGTTTTTGAGTTTAGGAATAACTACATCAGATTTAAATACAATTCTAGTCGAGAATTCAATGCCAACAAGTTCTTCTGTTTCAGATAATTTTGAACAAAAACCGGTTCCTACTGATTCAAAAATTGTGTTTACTAAGTTTCTTACAGAAGGATCTATCGATGAAGAGGTTCGTTTACTTCAAACATTCTTGCAAAAAATCGGATTTTTTCCAGCAAACACAAATCCAAGTGCAATTTATGGAAAAGTCACAGTAGATGCCGTGGCAGATTTCCAGCGTGCAAGAGGAATTTCAGTGACAGGCTATGTCGGTCCGAAAACACGAGAAATCCTTAATAAAGAATATATAAAATAATAGTCGGAATAATCATAATTAATCAATAATTCAATTTTTAATATAACTTATACACAAAACGAATCAAACAAGATGGTCAACAGAAGAAAGAATGTGAAAATAATGGCTTATTAGAGCCATTTTTATTTTATTATTATATTTTATTACAATCAGTTTAATAATCTGTGTAAAACCTGTTAAGAACAAGTGAATTATGCTATACTTTAAGTAGTAATTGGCGCTAACTGAAAAGGTTTTCGTAAAAATTACCATGCTTGTTTTAATACGATTTTCAGTCTTAAGGAAGCTTCTTACCGCGCTTGTTTTAGCGTGTTTGTTTTTTACGTGGGTGCCGATTGTTTATGGTGCCGCAGGTATAAACAAAAAACTTTCTTATCAAGCCAAGATCACAGCATCAAATGGTATTAATATTGCAAACAGCAGTTACAATATGCAGTTTGCATTTTTTACAGTTAGCACAGGAGGATCGGCCGCTTATACAGAGACGTGGAATTCAGGAACATCTCAAGTTTCACTTACTGATGGAATATTCTCAGTTGATATAGGAACTCATACATCTCTTCCTGGTTCTCTTGATTTCAATACTGATAACTTATATCTCGAGGTTCGTCTTGATGCTGATAACAATGGATCGTACGAAGAAGTTTTTTTGCCAAGAAAAAGAATGACCGCATCTCCTTATGCATTTAACACAGACGCTCTTGATGGTAAATCAGAAGAAGAATTTGCAGACACATCAGAAAACGAAACAATAACAGGATCATACACATTTCAAGCAAATACATCTGTGACCGTAAATACATCAAGTGGATCAGCGATCGTCATCAATCAACAAGGAACAGGAGGTATTCTCGATGTACAGGACAATGGCACATCCGCTCTTCGGGTTCTAGATGGAGGACTTATCCGTACTGGTTCAGCTGGTACAGCAAACAACGCCGATGGACTTGGTGATTTATATATTCAGAATGATCTCGAAGTGGACGGAACATCATACATGACAGGAATTACAAACACTGGAGCAGTCACAAGCTCGGGCGCAGCAATATCTTTGAACGCAAGTTCTAATTTTGCTACAAACATAAACACAGGAACATCAACCGGCGCCGTATCAATCGGTGGAAATTCAAATACACTAGCAATAAATACATCATCGTGGGACGTGTCGTCAGCCGGTGTCGCATCAGGTCTTACCGGCCTTACTGTTACGGGAGCAACTACAACCAGTGGCGGAATAGCATCTCTGAATGCAAGTTCTAATTTCGCGACAAACATCAATACAGGAACATCAACGGGTGCTGTATCAATAGGTGGAAATTCAAATACACTAGCAATAAATACATCATCGTGGGATGTGTCATCAGCCGGTGTCGCATCAGGCTTAACCGGCCTTACTGTTACAGGAACAACCACAGCAAGTGGTGCGGTCATCTCTTTAAATGCAAATTCAAACTTTGCAACGAATATAAACACAGGAACATCAACCGGTACCGTTACAATAGGAAACGCATCAGCAAATGTTGCTATTACAGATGGACAATGGTCTGTTTCAGGTGCTGGTGCAGCTTCGTTTGTCGGTGTTAATTCAACCACAGGACTTATACAAGGAACAGGAGGACTTACTGTGTCTGGTGCCTCGTCATCTATCAACGAAAATTCTAATTTTGCGACAAATATAAACACAGGCACATCAACAGGAGCTGTATCAATTGGAAACTCTTCTAATGCATTAACTCTAGGAGGTATTATTCAGGGTGCTTCTCCTCTTGTGTTTGAAGGAGCTACAGACGATACTTATGAGACTACATTTTCAATCACTGATACCACTGCATCTGATAAGACAATAACATTTCAAGATAATACCGGTGTTGTTCCTCTTGGCACTGCAGGGAACACACTATTTTTTACAACATCAGGAGCAACAAGCATAACTCTTCCAACATCAGGAACCATGGCAACAGGAACTGGTACAAATGGATACGTCGCGTATTGGAATGGAACAAACTCATTAACATCAGAACAATACCTTTCTGTTGGACGTGGTGGTACCGGTACAGGTACTGAGTTTACTTCAGGATCACTAGTGTTTGCTGGAGGAAGCGGAGTGTACTCACAAGATAATACAAACCTTTTTTGGGATGATACGAATAATAGGCTTGGGATCGGGACTGCTAGTCCTCAACAAAGATTGCATGTTTCTGGATCAGCGGCCGGAAGTTATATTGCAGGAAGAATAGAAAATACAGGTCTTAATGGAGCTGCTGATTTTGATTTTATTAATGATGCTAGGCAATGGAAAATGGGTGTGAATGCAAACGATGATTTTAGAATTCAAGATACGACAGGAGGTAGTATCAATGTTTTTGTAATTGAGGATGGCGCATCTGTAAATAGTTTATATGTTAATAGTAGTGGAAACGTTGGTGTTGGCACAAGTGCACCATCGACATTTAAATTACAAGTTGCCGGATCAGTTGGACCAAACAGTGATGATTCTTATGATCTCGGATCGTCTTCTTTGCGTTGGAGAGATTTATATTTAGGACCATCATCGCTTCATGTATATTCAACCGCAGCCGAAACAACGACTGCTCGCGATTGGAAAATCGGTATACAAGAAACAGATGGGTCAAGCGAAGGTAATTTGCGTATTCTAGAAGGAACGAACGAATTTTTAAATATCACTCCTGCAGGAAATATTGGTATCGGAGATACAACTCCTGCATCTCTTTTCACAGTAGGGAACGGAGATCTTTTTCAAGTCAACTCATCTGGCGCAATAGCATCTGTTCAAGGAATTACAAACACTGGAGCAGTGACAAGCTCGGGTGGAGCAGTATCATTGAACGCAAGTTCTAATTTCGCGACAAACATAAATACAGGAACATCAACCGGCGCCGTATCAATCGGTGGTGGATCAAACACGCTCGCTATAAACACATCATCGTGGGACGTGTCGTCAGCCGGTGTCGCATCAGGTCTCACTGGTTTAGCATCATCAGGAAATATTTTATTTAATTCGCTCGGTACGGAAAGTGGTGTATATACTGATTCTTCAGGGTATCTTACTACAACACCACCATCAACAGGAACGCTGGGATATTGGACCAGATCAGGAACAAACCTTTCGCCATCTATTACAGATGATACAATATCTATTTCGTCAAGCGATGTAACAAATCCCGTTCTTAGTTTGACCTCTTTAGATCTACAAACCGATGCTTCCTCAAGTATTTCTCATAATGTAACAATGAATCCAAGTGATATTGCTACACTATATGGATATAAATTAAATATTTCAAACAATCCACAAAACGAGGATTATGTGGACACCGTGTATGGTATGCATATAAACATAGACGATGATTTTGGAGGATATAGAAACACAATTACAGGTTTATATGTTGATACTGATACTGCAAATAGTCGTGACAACACATATTCTGCTGTTTTTAATGGAGGAAACGTTGGTGTGGGTGATTCATCTCCGGATTCTTTGTTTACTGTAGGAAATGGAGACTTGTTTCAAGTAAATTCATCTGGTGCAATAGTTTCTGTTCGGGGTATTACAAACACTGGTTCTTTTGTAACTTCAGGAAACACTGTATATATTAATCATGGTTCAAATTTTGCTACAAACATAAACACCGGTACATCAACGGGGACGGTTACAATAGGAAATGCATCAGCAAATGTTGTTATTACAGATGGACAATGGTCTGTTTCAGGTGCTGGTGCAGCATCTTTTGTTGGTGTTAACTCAACAACAGGAGTTATACAAGGAACAGGAGGACTTACTGTGTCAGGAGCAACGTCTTCTATAAATGCAAGTTCAAACTTTACTACAAATATAAACACAGGGACATCAACTGGTGCTGTATCGATCGGAAACGCTTCTAATGCACTGACTCTCGGAGGTGTTATTCAAGGTGCCTCTCCTCTGGTTTTTGAAGGAGCAACAGACAACACATACGAAACAACATTTGCTATAACAGATCCAACAGTATCTGATAAGACGATAACTTTTCAAGATAATACCGGTGTTGTTCCTCTTGGTACTGCAGGGAACACGCTATTTTTTACAACATCAGGAGCTACAAGTATTACGCTTCCAACATCAGGAACTGTTGCAACAGGAACAGGAACAAACGGATATATAGCGTATTGGAATGGAACAAACTCATTAACATCAGAACAATATTTAAATGTTACAAGAGGCGGTACAGGAACCGGTACTCAATTTACATCGGGCTCACTTGTATTTGCTGGGGGAAGTGGTGTGTACACTCAAGATAATTCAAATCTATTCTGGGATGATACAAATAATAGGCTTGGTGTTGGTACAAGTACTCCGGCTTCTACACTCTCGGTTCTTTCTCAGAATGATGCGTCTGATATTATGGAGGCGTTACGTATAGAGAGAATAAATTATGATAGTTCTGGTGCTCAAGGACTCGGTGCCAGCATTGGATTTTATTTGGAAAACGATCAAGATGGTTTGTCTCAGGCGGCTGGAATTGATGTCGTGTGGGAGGATCCTCGTGAAACAAGAGAAAAAGCCTCTGTAATATTTAATCACATGAATAACAGCTCAATGTCAGAGGCTTTTAGAATTAGTTATGAAGGATATATTGGTATAGGAGATTCTTCACCGACATCTCTTTTCACAGTTGGAAACGGAGACTTATTTCAAGTTAACTCATACGGTAATCTTGTAAAAGTAAATAATGTTTCATATTCGTGGCCAGCTTCTCAGGGAGCATCAAACACATACTTAAGAAACGATGGAAGTGGTAATCTTACCTGGGTTACCGTTTCAGGAACTGGTGATATAACTACGGTTGGTTCTATGACATCGGGAGATGTTTTTATGGATGCGAATGCTGATGATGATTGGCTTGGACTTGGAGCAGCTGCTGGACGTATTACTTTTGATGATCAGGCTACCGATTATGTAAATATTTTGAGTGCGAACGTCGGTATTGGAGAGACGACACCAGCATCTCTTCTTACAGTAGGTAGCGGAGATACATTTCAAGTAAACTCATCAGGAAACCTCGTAAAAGTTAATAATGTTACATACTCGTGGCCGTCAGCACAAGGAGGTGCAGGTACTGTATTAAGCAATAATGGAAGCGGAACACTCACATGGGTTACGGGTTCAGGAACAGGAGATATTACAACAGTCGGTTCTATGACAGGAGGGGATGTTTTTATGGATGCGAATGCTGATGATGATTGGCTCGGACTTGGAGCAAGTGCTGGACGAGTTGCGTTTGATGATCAGGCCACCGATTATGTAAATATAATGAGCGCAAACCTTGGTGTTGGTGACGCAACGCCAGCGTCTTTATTTACTGTTGGAGATGGTGATTTGTTTCAAGTCAACTCATCCGGAAACATCGTAAAAGTTAATAATGTAACATACTCGTGGCCTGGTTCTCAGGGTTCATCAAATACAGTTCTTCGAAACGATGGAAGTGGAAATTTAACATGGGTATCTGCTGGAACAGGTGATGTAACATCTGTTGGTTCTATGACTTCTGGTGATGCTTTTTCTGATGCGAATGCAGACGATGATTGGTTGGGTCTTGGATCAATTGCCGGACGAATAGCATTCGATGATCAAGCGACAGATTATGTGAACATATTAAGCGCAAATGTTGGTATTGGTGATGCGACACCAGCATCACTTCTCACAGTCGGAAATGGAGATTTGTTTCAGGTTAATTCAAGTGGATATGCGCTTTATCCTCTCGGAGCAGTAGGAACACCGTCGGTGTCTTTTGTCAGTGATCCGAACACTGGTATATACTCATCAGGAGCAGATGCCCTAGATTTTGCTACAGGAGGAACAAATCGTATGACGATTAATTCTTCTGGAAACATAAGTGTTGGTACTACGGCAACATCTTATAGTAAGTTTACTATTTCTAGTAATCAAGCAAACTCAAGTGTATATAACTGGTTGACATTTGATAATCAAGGAGGAGGATATGGTGATTGGACAATACACAAACAGAATACAAACGATCTGGCTTTTTCTTCTGGCACAACTAATGGGCAGACGCTTTCAAACACTGTTATGACACTTCTTTATGGAGGAAACGTTGGTGTAGGAGACATAACACCAGATCAACTTCTTGAAATTATGTCATCAGGTGCAGCAAATACTCAGTTTACAATTTCAAATACGAATGCAGGAAATTACGATTCTCAAATAGGTTTTGAACTCGCTGATGGAACAAATACTTTTACTATGGGTATTGATGATTCTGATTCTGATAAGTTTAAAATATCTACAACAGCGCTTGGTACAAACGATAGGTTTGTAATTGATTCGAGTGGAAATATAGGAATAGGAACGAATACTCCTTCTAGTATTCTTCATTTGTCAAAAGCAAATACCACAGCCACTGTGATTGATACACTGACTATGAACGTAACTCGTCCATCAATGGATAATACAGGACTTGGGTCTGGAATTGTCACATATCTTGAGGATAATGATGGTATGGGACTTGAAGCCGGAAGTATAGATACTGTTTGGGAGAGTGCGGGTGTTAATTCTGGTGTCTCGTCGATGCGTTTTAATGTAAGAAATACAGGAAGCATGATTGAAGCTATGCGTGTTGATAATGCAGGATATGTTGGTATAGGAGATTCGTCTCCTGCGTCACTCTTCACAGTCGGTAGTGGGGATTTGTTTCAAGTTAATTCAAGTGGATACGCTTATCATCCTCTGGGTGCAGTAGGAAATCCTTCAATATCTTTTGTTGGAGATACAAATACTGGTGTATACTCATCTGGAGCAGATACCATTGATCTCACGACAGCAGGAACACGTCGTTTATCTGTAACAAGTGGCGGACTTGTTGGAGTAGGAGCTTTTTCTAATCCATTATATCCACCATCGTCACTTCTTGATATAGAACAAACGGGAACTGATGGAGGTCTTACAGATTTTATTGAGATAACGAACACAAGACAAGCTTCTTCTAATACACAGACAGGAGTTTTGTTTAATCAGTGGTTTTCAGGATCCGTGGATGATCCAGGAGTTGATGGGTCGGCGCGAATTATCGTTGGGACTGAGGGTGCGTGGAACGATACCGCTTCGACACGAGACAGTTATTTTTCATTGCAAACATCACTTAATGGTGATCTTTATGAAAGAATGCGTATAAACAGTAATGGATATATGGGTATAGGTGATACGTCGCCAGATGCAATGCTTGATGTAGCATCTTCATCTGCTATAAACACAAATGTTTTTGTTGTAAACACAAATGCAGGTGATTATGATACTGCGATTGGGTTTCAACTTGCTGAAGGAACGAATTCATTTACCATGGGCGTAGATGATTCTGATAGTGATAAGTTTAAAATAAGCACGACAGGACTTGGAACAAGTGATAGGTTTGTTATTGATTCGAGTGGAAATATAGGACTTGGTTTTGCTACTCCAAGTACGAATCTTCACTTGTATGAAAACTCTACACAGACAACTCCTATGCTTATGTTGCAACAAGCTGGTACAGGAGATCCGGCAATTGGATTTGTTTCTGACACATCGTCTTCATCAGGACATTATGTAATGGGTATTGATAGTTCGACATCTTATGACGATTTTGTTATAGGTTTTAATGATGGATCTTACCCGCCAACTTTTGATAATTCTTATGGTTTTTTTAGAGTAATGCCTAGCGATGGATCGGTAAATTTATCTGGAATTTACGATGATTCTTTAGAGATGAAATTAGGATATTTTGAAGACTCTTATATTAGATATACTGGTTATAATGGAACGAGTATTAGATTTGGATTAGGCACAAATGCACCAAGTGCAAATTTTCATATATATGAAAACAGTACCGAAACAACACCAATGTTGAAAATAGAACAAATGGGTACCGGGGATGCTACTTTAATGTTTAAATCAGGCGATGATACTGTTTCTATGGGTATTGATACTTCTGCACCTAATATTAGTAAGTTTAAAATGTCTATGTCAGGTGATGGTGGTGCTTGGACTGGTACGGCACTTACAGTCTCATATAGTGGTCGCGAATTAATATTAGGTGACCCGGATGATAGTAATATAACAATCGGATCTTCCATAGATATGAATAGAAGTCTTTTTCTTACTAGCGAGGATCCACAGATAGCTTTTTCCGATACTAATGTTTTAGTTTATTCCAACTCAGGCCCAAATGATTTTAATATAGAAACAAACAGTGTGAACAGATTTTCTATTACCTCAGATGGGGATGCCTATTTTTATGGTGGAAGATTGGAAGCTGATAATGATTTTTTTGTTAATGGAGATTCGTTTTTGGGTTATACAGAAATAGAAGGATCTTTTTATGCTAGTAGTACAGTTGCTTTTGATGGACTTCCTTCGAGTGGTACGGCAGGTACTGCTATTCATATAAATGGTAGTAATCAATTATTTAAATATACATCATCACGACGATATAAAAAGAGTATTACAGATATAGAAACTGATACATCGAAAATATTTGATTTGAGACCAGTAAGTTATACGCCAAACGAGCTTCCTGATCTACCAGAGAATAGGACATTTGGTTTGATTGCGGAAGAAGCAGCGGAAGTTCTTCCTCAGCTTGTGTTTTTCGATAATCAGGGTCGCCCAGATTCCGTTCATTATGAAATTCTATCCGTGTTGCTTCTCAAAGAGATGCAAAAAACAAAAACAAATATTCTCGATCCTCTTATGAACGGAACGCTTGCGCTTTCATTGCCAAAAATTTCGTCTGACGGAGGAGTAATACAATCAGATGGTTTGGGAAATATTACAACAGGCACAATAAAAACAAACTCATTTTCATCTGATAATGGTCTTATTACATCAAACGGACTAGGAACACTATCGGTCAATAATTTAGCTGTAACTAGCGGAATTTCTGGTGGTACGCTTACCATCGGATCATTCTCATCAGACGGAGGGCTGATTTCAACAAACGGAGCAGGAACACTCACTGCGAAAAATATAGTAGTGACTGATACCGTAAATGTAGGAAACGGACTTGCTGATTCACACACAGAATCACCAATCGCGCTTGCGGATGATACAAATACGAAACTTGATGGGACATTCACATCAACATCAATTGTCGGTGCTTTAAATGAACTTAATAGACAAGTATTTGATCTCGCTAAGTATTATCAAGTTGGTGATTTATCAATAGAACAAGGAGATTTGGTTTCAATTGATCCGTCTGATTCGGAGTCGGTTGTTAAAGCAACTCGTACATCTGGTAAGAGTGTTATCGGAGTTGTTACGGAACATCCAAACACAACACTTGAAACAACTTCTGACGATCAGTCTTCAAAACTTGTCGTGCTTGTCGGTCGAGTACCTGTGAAGATTGATATAAATCATTCTGCTGATATTGTGACTGGTGATTATCTATCTTCATCTCCTGATATGCCAGGATATGCTATCAAAGCAACCGGTCCTGGATTCGTTGTCGGACAGGCGATGAGCGGATGGAGTTCGGGTATTGAACCAAGTACTAATTCAGTTATTGTTTTTGTTCAACCGCAATATTGGATTGGAATGGCCACGACTGATGAATTATATGGTTTAAGTCTTGTTTTTGATGACGAAGAAGTAGTCGAAGGCGATGATGATGTTCAGGTACAGCCTAGCGCAGGAGATATACAAGGAGTCTATATTGATCCAAGCGATGTTCAGCAAACACCAGATCCTAACGTACAAAATATTGTTGAAGACATTAATCCTCAATACAATAAATGGTCTTTGGGAGATGGTTTACAAATTGATGTTGCAATAATGTCTTTGACGGGTGCTCTTGTTGTGAAAGAAAAAGCGGTATTTGAAAAAGATCTTGTCGTGAAAGGAAATGTTGAAATACAAGGAACACTTGTCGTACGGGATGCAGTAACACTTGAAAAGAATCTTGAATTGAAAGGTGGTCTCTCGGTTGTTTCAAAAGATGTGGCAGGGTCTGTTAGATTTTCATATAATCAAATAACACAACATATTGCATTTGTCGCACCGAAAAAAAATGAGGTTCTTGTTTCATTGACGCCGAAGTTTGAAGATCCTGATACTGCTAGATCGTGGAAAGGACGCGTATGGGTAAGTAATCAAACCGAAGAAGGTTTTGATATAGAGATGTCAGAGCCCGTGTGTGATGTCGCGACTGAACCTGGTTGTGCGAAGTTTGTTGATGTGACATGGCTCGCATTCGAAGTGGGTACAGATCAGATTAATCGCGATACGATAAATCCAAACGTACCAATATATATAAACAATCCAACACCACCAACAGATTCGCTTGCGGAGATAATAGAAACAAGTGAGCCTATTCCGGAAACCCCAGCTTCTCCAGTTATTGTTGATCAACCTGTTTCAACTCCTGTGACCACAACATCATCAGGCGAAACAACTCCTACGAGCGAAACGGGAACAGATGTAAGTATGGTAGAAAACCAATAAAACGCTAAAATAAGTCATTTTAAGTGTTCAGAGAGGTGACAGTATGATTTTTTTTATGTAATATAATTACCGTAACAAAAGTTATTGAAACCACTATGATACGATTTTCAGATGTAGAAAAAGACATTCTCAAAATATGGAAGGAAGAGAAAACTTTGGAGAAAACAGATCAGAAAGATTCTCCACGAGGAGAGTTTGTTTTTTATGACGGACCACCGACCGCGAATGGTAAACCTGGTATTCATCATGTGCTTGCTCGTGCATTTAAAGATGTGATGCTTCGTTTCAAGACGATGCAAGGATATAGAGTTATTCGCAAAGCCGGATGGGATACGCACGGACTCCCGGTTGAAATAGCAGTTGAGAAAGAACTTGGTATCTCAGGAAAGAAAGATATTGAAAACCTAGTTCTCGGAGACAAAAGTGCAAGCATTGCGAAGTTCAATCAACTTTGTAAAGAATCTGTATGGAAGTTCAAATCTGATTGGGAAGTGATGACTGAACGAATGGGATACTGGGTGGATATGGAACATCCATATATTACATATGAGAATGAATATATAGAATCATTGTGGAGCATTGTTTCTGAAATTAATAAAAAAGGATATTTATACAAAGGATTCAAAGTCGTTCCTTATTGTCCTAAGGATCAGGTAACGCTTTCATCACATGAGGTCGCACAAGGATATAAAGATGTTTTTGATGAGGCAGTTTATGTGAAGTTTAAGGTGCTTTCAAGCTTGTCACCCGAAGTTAAACAGGGAGACTTTTTACTCGCATGGACGACAACTCCGTGGACACTTCCTGGAAATGTTGCACTTGCTGTCGGAGAGGATGTTACATATGTAAAAATCCAGTTAAAAAATGGCGATAATTTAATTTTTGCAAAAAATTTAATAGAAACAATTTTAAAAGACGAGGAATACGAAGTGTTGTCGGAATTTAGTGGAAAAGATCTACTCGGAATAAAGTACGATCCTTTGTATAAGACGGTTGATTGTAAAGGATCCGAACAGTCTTATGTTGTTCTTCCTGCGTCTTTTGTTACTACGACAGATGGAACAGGCATCGTTCATACGGCTGTTGTTTATGGAGAAGATGATTATCAACTTGGAAAACAGTTTGGGCTTCCCGAATATCACACTGTTGATACAGCAGGAAATTTTGATTTGAAATTATTTGATTCTGATGATCAGAAGGATTTTATTAATCAAATAAACAAGAGGTTTGTGAAAGAAGACGGTTTGGAAAAAGAATTTATAACCAATTTGGAATCACGAGGACTTCTTTTAAAACACGAAGCATATAAACACACATATCCTTATTGTTGGAGATGTGGTACGCCACTCATTTATTATGCGAAACCATCGTGGTTTATTCGTATGAGCGAGTTATCAGGAGAACTTGTTAAACAAAACACAAAAATAAACTGGATTCCTGAACACATAAAAGAAGGTCGATTCGGCGAGTGGTTAGAGGGTGTAAAGGATTGGGCAATATCTAGAGAACGATATTGGGGAACACCATTGCCTGTGTGGGAATGCGAAGATAAGCATATTAATGTTATGGGTTCAGTTAAAACACTGAAAGAAAAATCACTGACTTCTGTTTCTGATTCGCTTGATCTTCATAAACCATTTGTTGATGATGTTATTATTAAATGTGACACGTGTGGAAAAGAAGCTCATCGTGTGCCCGAGGTCATGGATTGTTGGTTTGATTCCGGAGGTATGCCATATGCCCAACATCATCACGTATTTGGTGAAAGCAAAGAAATAAAAGAATACCCAGCTGAATATATATGTGAGGCCATAGATCAGACTCGTGGTTGGTTTTATACTCTTCTAGCCATCTCGACACTCCTAGGGCTTCCTAGTCCATATAAAAATGTAATTTGTCTCGGACACATCAATGATAAACACGGTAAGAAGATGTCAAAATCAAAAGGAAATATCATTGATCCGGAGACAATATTTGAAAAATACGGAGCTGATGCTACGCGTCTTTATATGTTTACGATGAATCAGCCTGGAGATGCAAAAAATTTTGACGAGAAAGGAGTTGATTTGATAGTAAAGAAAATGTTTCTACTTTGGCTCAACGTAATAGTGTATTACGAAACATACAAATCAGATGGAGGAGTTGTTGCCGGTACGAAAAATCCACTTGATATATGGATAGTTGCTAAACTAAACAACCTGATAGAAGATGTTCGTGTAAATATGGAATCCTATGATATTTTTAAGGCGTCGCGTGCATTAATGGATTTTGTGGACGGTTTGTCTACTTGGTATATAAGACGATCACGTGATCGTAATAAGATAATGGATGATGATCAGAAAGCATTTTCTGCAACACTTCGACATATTTTAACGGAACTCGCGAAAGTCGCGGCACCTTTCGTTCCTTTTGTTTCTGAATATATGTATCGAAGACTCGGATATACTGAGTCGGTTCATATGCAATCTTGGCCAACTCAAATTGTTGTTTCAGGAACAAAAGATGTTGAGAAAACAATGGATGAAGCTCGTAGAATAATTGAGCTCGGTCTTGCTTTGCGCAATGATGCCGGAATTAAGATCAGACAACCGCTGTCTAAATTGTTTGTGCAAAAAGAAATATCAGATGAGTATAGAAACATAATAGCAGATGAACTTAATGTAGAAGGGGTTGTTTTTGCCGAATCAATTAAAGAGAAAGATGGAGTTGTCGTAAAACAAGAAGGAAACACAATTGTTGGTCTTGATATTGAAATTACACAAGAGCTTAAAATAAAAGGAATTTCAAGAGAAATAACACGCAAAATAAACGATTATAGAAAACAACTAGGCCTTACAATTCATGATGTTGTTGATATTTATTATTCGACAAAATCTGAAGACATAAAGAAAGCACTAGAAACTTATAACAAAGAGTTATCGGTTGATACGCGTTCGAGAACTCTTGTGTTTGGCGAAGAAGGGGATAATCCATCGGATCTTGATATAAACGGAGAGGTTTGTACTGTCAGAGTGAAAAAAACATAATCTTTTGTTATTCTTGTTTTTGACTTATGACTTCTGACTTTTGCCTTTTGACTTCTAACCTTTAATACGTTCGCTTCGCTCAGTACAAGCTTTTGACTTTTGACTTTTAACTTTTGACTTTTATTCCCATGTCCACATACAGAACACATGCATTTGTTTTGAGAAGATTCGATGTAGGAGAAAAAGACGCGATTGTTCATATATATGGTCCAACAAAAGGACTTCAATCGCTTATTAGTAAATCAACTCGAAACATCAAGAGTAAACTTCGACCATTTCTCGAACCATTTCGAGAGGTTGATATTATGATTGCTCGTGGAAAAGGATCGGAAAGACTCGTTTCTGTATCAACGAAGTGTTTGTATAAAAATATTGTTTCAAGCGTTGCGCGTACATATTTGGCATATCACATTATGGAAAACGTTCTTCATATGCACGAGGATAATACTCATTCTAAACAAATATATAATATAATGAAGGATGCTTTTTTAGCATTAGACAATCCATCTTTTGATCCCATAAGAGACGGATTTATAATTCTGAATATGTGTTATCTTAAGACACTTCATATACTTGGTATACGACCAGAAACGGAGTTTTGTTGTGTTTGTCACGAACCGATTGTATCGATGTGCGAGTTTCATCCTTCACACGGCGGAGTCGTTCATGCAGAATGTATTCGTTTATCGCATCATACGAGATACATATTGGAAGAAAATCTTCTAATTGAAATACAAAATTTACGTAAGATCGCTGAAAACTCCAACCTATCGGATTTTGCTAATTTAGTGTATACTAATAAAGAGCAGGAGAGTTTATATCATATTTTGTCAGAATACTGGCAATTTAGGCTTGAGAGGCCTGTGCGTACAAGAGAAATGATTCAATTAGTATGTCAGACATAATAAAAAAAGCTTCACATCAACAAAAAAATAATCAGTCTTATCCCGTTCGCGGGACCTCGGCTGAAAAAACAGTACAGCAACAAACAGAACACACAGAAAAGAAACAAAACGAACAATTTAAGAAAAAAACAAAAGACACTCAGTTACAAAACGGAGAGTTTATGAGCGAGTTCATTGATGAATATAAAGAAAAAAACGGGAGTGCTTCTCGTGACTATACGACACTTATGACGCGTCGGAAAAACAAACTTAATGATTTTCTTACAATTGCGATTACAGCGCTTTTTTTGCTTTTGATTGTAGCTGCGGCAGGATTTTTTATATTTACACCAGAGGTTAAGCATGGCAACAAAGTCGAACTTTCGATTTCCGGTCCAGACGAAGTTATTAGTGGAAAAGAGGTAACCATTACAATAAAAGTTCGAAACCAAGAATCGGTTGAGATAGGCAATGTTCTTACTGAGTTGTTTGTTCCGGATAATTTCATTGTAAAAAATACAGATCCTTCGGTTGATGATGTTACAAAAAAACGTCTCGCGTTTAAGGATGATCAGATTAATGTTGGCTCGTCAAAAGAAATAATCGTGTCCGGAATCGTTCTCGGAGATGTTGGTGATGATGTTGTTTTCGGTGTGCAAACAGGATATAAACCAGTTGCTTTCAATACGGAATTTCAAATAAAAAACGAAAAAACAATCAAGGTTTCAGATGCGCTCGTTAAAGTAGATGTGGTTATGGACAACAAAATAGTAATTCAACAAGAAAACAATTATTCATTTACACTTCGTAATACATCAAACTCAAAGCTTTCAAATGTTAAAGTAATACTCGAAAAACCATTTGGTTTTACCATTGCGAAACCAAATTCAAAAGATCCGAAAAACCCTCGTATTTCGTATGATGAAGCACTTTCCTCGTGGATTATTAACGAACTTGTTCAAGAAGAGGAGATGAAAATAGATTACAATGGAGCATTAAGTCAAACAAATGTTAATGCCGTTGATTTTGTCATTCTAGTATCAATACCGGAAGAAGATACAGAAAGAATTGTCACAAGAGTAAAAAAGACATTGTTTGTAGTGAAACCACCAATTGAGATTACGTTGTCAGGTAATGGATCAGAAGATGATATTCAAACAACAGACTGGGAAGACATAATAGAATACAAGGCCGTGATAAAAAACACGAGTCAAAATGTTCTAAAGGATGTTTTGGTAACGATACCGGTGATTTCTAAATCATTTGATATTTCTTCTTTTAAATCAGATATTTTGCCCTCTATTGATAAGGAAAAACGCACTGTTTCCTGGTCACAAAAAGAAATTCCAGCGCTTGCTGAAATGAAAACAGATGATGTTATTCAGGTACAATGGTCATTAAAAATAATACCAAAACCATCGGATATGTCTTCTTTTAAGTCTGAGGATCTTAAGTTTCCAATAATGATTTCAACTATATCAAAACAACAAAAAGAAACAGAAGAAAACAAAACCACAGAGACACCAGAGGAGATAACAATTCGGTCGAGTGATATGATTACGCACAGAATCGGAAATCAAATACTTCTTGATTCGTACGTGTTATATAATAATGCGGAAAAGAAACCAATATTAGGAGGACCGCTTCCACCTACTGTTGGGCAAGAAACTGGTTATCAGATAGTTTGGAAATTATCATCTCAACCAAATCAACTTGAAAAAACGGTAGTCTATGCTGAATTACCAGCTTATGTATTATGGAAGGGTTCTGTAATTTCTGGAGATTCTTTGAGTTATAATGACCAGACCCATGAGGTTCGTTGGGCGGTCGGATCAGTATCCGGTGATGGAAAAATATACGAAGCTCGTTTTAATGTGGCTGTTATTCCAGCGGAGACAGAGGTAGGAAAAAGCCTCGCACTTGTGCAAACTACACGTCTTAATGCAGAAGACATGATAGAGAAAAAGGCGGTATCAATAACAAGTGCTCTTCTCTCAACAAATCTTATAAAAGATCCAAAGATAATAGGGCAGGGTATTGTGAAGGAATAATAATATAATTACGAATTGCGGATTTACCCTGTGAAATAAGATTTGAGCGACATAATAAAGGGTTAATATCATCAACAAAAAAGAGAAGACCTTTAAAACTTATTTATTTTGAGGCTTGTCTTAATCAACAGGATGCCACACGAAGAGAAAAGTATTTAAAGACTTTTTATGGTAAGATGTTTATTAAAAGAAGGCTCAAATCTTATTTCACAGGGTGAACGGATTGCCAACTTGGCTAATATTGTAAATTTGACTGAACATTGTCACCTCGAGCGTAAGTTCGAGGAGTTTTTTTATAAAAATGTTTGCAGAGATTATGTTTTTTTGTTATATATAAAGCATGTTTACATTAAAACAGACATCAAAAAATAATTCGGGACGTCTTGGTTTGCTTCATACTGATCATGGCGATATTGAAACACCTTTTTTCATGCCAATAGCGACAAAAGGCGTTATTAAATCTGTTGATATTGAACGTTTTGCGTCTCTAAATTCAAATATTTTACTCTCAAACACTTATCATTTATATTTGAAACCAGGGCTTGATATATTACAAAAAGCAGGAGGACTTCACTCGTTTATGAGGTGGACAGGCCCAATACTTACCGACAGCGGAGGATTTCAAGCGTTTTCGCTTGGAAGAAGACAACAGATTGGTGATGAACAAGCAGAATCTTTATCAAAAATAAAAAAACCGCGCCTGACCGCCGATGGAGTCGAGTTTCAATCCGTATATGACGGGAGCGCACATAAGTTTACTCCGGAAAAAGTCGTTGATATTCAACGAGTAATTGGAAGCGATATTATGATGGTGCTTGATGAATGTGTTGAAAATCCAGCATCATATGAAATAGCGCAGAGCGCAGTTGATAGGACCACACAGTGGGCAGAGAGATCATATGCTCATTATAAAAACACAAATAAATTATATAAGCACGATCAAAAGTTGTTCGCTATAGTGCAAGGATCGATATATGAAGATTTGCGTGCACGATCAGCGAAAGAATTAACAGCGATTGATTTTGATGGATTTGCGATCGGTGGACTCGCCGTTGGGGAGACACATGAAGAGATGTATGAGATGCTTGATGTTGTGTGTCCTTTGTTGCCGAAAAACAAACCTAGATATCTTATGGGCGTTGGAAAACCAGAAAATATTGTAGAGGCGGTCAGGCGCGGTGTCGACATGTTTGATTGTGTAATACCAAGTAGAGAGGCGCGCCATGCGAGACTATACTCATTTGTTGAAGCAGTGGACTCATTCTTGTCTAGAGATTTTTATATTGAAGAAACAATAACGAACGAAAAATTTTCACAAGATTTTTCTCCTATTTCGAAGACATCAAACGTTAATTTGTTGAAAAAATACTCGAAAGCATATTTGCATCACTTATTTAAAATCGGAGATCCGTTGGCACTTACTCTCGCAACACTTAATAATATTGAGTTTTATTTGAAATTAATGGAACAAATACGAAACGGTATTAAAAGCGGTATATTATAAGGTTTTTAAAATGGTTTTTTTTAGAACTCCTATACTGTATTTCATGGTAGAATTCAAGCAATTTTGTTTGACATTTTGATATTTGTGTGTTAATATAGAATTAATAAACAAAATATTAAAAAATTCAGCCAAGAGCCATTTTCTCTAAAAAGAAAATAGACGAATCTGACTGAAAAAAAGGAGGAAAAAATGAGAACATTTCAAGTAATTATTACGATTGCTTTTTCTTTTTTGATTTCTTTTTCAGGATATTCTCAAGGATATCTGATAAAGATGAAAAACGAAAAAGATATTCCAAATAATGCGGTGCATGTGTTTGGAAGTTGGTACAAGGTTGAGACAAAATCTTTTTTAAAAACCACTTCAGTTGAGGTTATTGAAGAAGATGCTTTGGTGACCGCATATGGGTCAAACAAAACTCAATATCGGTTTGATCCGAATGATCCATTGCGAAGCTGGGCTATTGAATACATGGAACTCTTTTCAGTATTTCAAAAGTACGGCGACCTTTTGGATCCGTCAAACACTGTGATTGATATTCATGACTCCGGAATTGAACTTGTTCGACGATCTGATAAGTGGGTAATTGAACATCAAGATCTTCAGAATATAAAACTTGGGAAAAACTATACTGTTCTACACGGAGATTCCATGGAGTATGTTCCGAAAGAGGTTTTTGTTCATGGTACGGAAATAGCCGGCATTGTCGGCGCTACTGCGAACAATAAAAAAGGAGTATTCGGTATTTCTTGTGGAGATGTGTATGCGGTGCGAGTGCTCGAAGACAATGGATATGGATATGTAAGTACAATCCTTATTGCCGCAAACGATCGAATTCTGTGGGCTGTTCAAAACAAGAAAAATCTTGTTATCAATTGGAGTCTTGGTTTAAAATTTGATCTTATGGCGTGGGAAGAATTAATTCGTACCGCTGAACAAAAAGCGGATTCTGCAGGAATTCAGATTTATTTCGTGTGCTCTTCCGGAAACGAAGGATGGAACATGTCCGTATTTCCAGCTCATTATACGAATTTTGGTCGTATTTCAACGAACGGATACAAATCCGTCATATCAGTAGGAAGTCTCGATTCCGTAGGAACTGTTTCTTACTGGTCTAATTTCGGTAGTGTTGATGCGTTTGCTCCTGGAAACAAGGTACTGACCACATGGTGTGGTTCTAGATATCACAGGGTTGATGGTACGAGTTATGCCGCCCCGCAAGTTGCAGGAATCGTTGCTCTTATGATTATGACAGGAAAGAATATTGATATAAAAAACATTATAAGAGAAAACGGAAACATTGCGCTTGATAAAGATGGTGGTAGCCAGAATGCTGTGTCATTGCCAAAAATTTTTGAAGCGATATTTCCAGAGAGGGGATCATTTCAAAAACCATCTGTGGAACTCAATCAGAACTATCCTAATCCGTTCAATGTATCAACTACGATCGAGTATGTAATCAGTCGACCTGGTCGTACCACTGTAATTCTATATAATACACTCGGACAGAAGGTCAGAACTTTTTTTGATGCATATCAGTATCCGGGAAGACACTTCATCACATGGGATGGTAGAAACGATGATGGTCATGCGGTCAGTTCAGGAATATATATATATAGACTTCAGTCTGAACACATGAAACCTGTCTCAAAAAAACTCACAATCGTAAAATGAAATGCGTAGACTATTATTGCCTCGGTTAAAAACCGGGGCATTTTTTATTGAAATGAGAAACGAATGAATAATATTTATGTTTGTGTGAGTATTGTTAATTTGTTTCGACTTGATGATGTATTTGTCAATATGGGTTTGGTGCAATATTTATCGATTTAAAAATGCTATTTTAAATTATTTTTTAATATTGTTTATTTTTCAATAAAAAATGCCCCACCTCTTCGGGTGGGGTCTTATAATTATTATATCGTTCTCGCTCTCGAGTTTTGACAAAACCTTTTGTCTTTGTGAGAAGGGTTAGCCATAATTTCGTTTCATTTTGAAACTCCTTTCATGTTTTTATTTCCAAGTTTTTCTTGGCACGCTTCTATACCGCGCTTAATTTGTTGCGATAAATGGAGTGACCAGTACTTCTTGGGTGAGACCTTGCTTTTTTGGCGCTTACATCATTTTTTGATGCAGGTTGTTTTGGGCACGGATGCGGTTCATAATGAACCTCCTTCCATGTTTTTTTTCCGTGGTTTCAGCAAAATCATGCTGATAAACGAGGAGAAACAGCGGCCTTTTTCTTTTCGCTTTCACGCTTTCGACATCTTAAGATAAGACGTCTGACCTCTGATCTTAACCATGATACACGCTCCTTACAGTCATCAAAGACTGCTCTTGTTCGGTTATTTAGGTTATTTGTACCTGTCAAGCAGGCTGTGTTAATTGTATATAAAAATATAAAAATATCAATGTTTGTTATTAAAAAAACGGAAAAGTCCTTGTCATTATAACAAGGACTTATATGTAATTTATTGCATTCAACCGTATCTCATTTTCACTGTAGCCTCCATGGTTTTTGGTGCCGCATATGATTGCCGGTTTGCCGGATTTTTTTCCCGGAGAGGTTTGTGTTGTTTTTTTAAAATAATCTCCGGTTTATGCCTCTTTTCGAAGCTTTTTTCGGGGCTTTTCTTTTGCCCCTAAATCTAGCCGTGATCTAATTTCATTTCTGAATCCCCGTTTTTCTTGTTGTTTTTCATCGTGCCGGAGTTTTTCCGGACTTTTTGTTCCGCGATCATTGTTTTGCGGATTTTTTTTCGAGCCGGGAGTGCGCCCAATTTTTTCATTATACAAATTGGATTGCGGGCGCGTTCCCGATTTGACCGCTGCTCAGACAGCCGACCGAGTTTTTCGGGTTATGGCTGGCGTGCGGTCGCGGGCCGGGTTACTTCTCTTCAAAGGACGTTCTGCTCATTTTATTGAGCGGGGATGCTCTTGCCATTTGCGTGCTCCTTCTCCGTTTACAACGGATTTCTAATTGTTCTTGTTTCAGTTATTTAATCTCGCATTAAGCAAGTGTTAACAGCATACATCATCCTTCCTAAAAAGTCAAGTCTATTGTTTATTATGTGTGGAAAACTTAAAAATCCTCATCTTTTTGGCTTTTATTCGCTTTTTTTGATTGTTTTGTTTTTCATATTAATTTAAAGTGTATAAATATATGGAAAAAAAAGAATCAGGACTTCACTTTTATTGTAAAATAAGCCATAATCCAGTACGTGAATAAGTAATATATTTTAATATGAAAGAAAATAAAATAGAAGACGAAAAGCCAAATATGACGATGGACAAGATAGTAAGTCTCGCGAAGCGCCGTGGCTTTATATTTCAATCATCAGAAATATATGGTGGTCTTAATTCTTGTTATGATTATGGTCCGCTTGGAACACTAATGAAAAACAATATTAAACAAGCGTGGATGAGATCTATGACACAACTTCGTGACGATGTTGTTCCTCTTGATTCTTCTATATTTATGCATCCGATGATATGGAAGGCATCCGGACATATTGATGGATTTCATGATCCATTAGTTGATTGTAAAGAGTGCAAAAAAAGATGGCGCGCCGATCACTTGCTAGAAGCGAAGGGACTTAAGCCAAATTTTACACCAGGAGTTCGAATGGCGAGCGAGATAGTGTGTCCTGATTGCGGAGGAGAGCTTTCTGAAGTTCGTCAGTTTAATCTTATGTTCAAAACCCAAATGGGAGCCGTTGAAACAGATACATCGAATGTGTATCTTCGTCCGGAGACGGCTCAGGGTATTTATGTAAACTATGAAAATGTAAGAGAAAGCTCGCGCATGAAAATTCCTTTTGGAATCGCACAGGTTGGTAAGGCGTTTAGAAACGAGATTACTCCGGGTAATTTCATATTTCGTACGAGAGAGTTTGAACAAATGGAACAACAATATTTCGTTCGTCCTGATGAGGCGGATAGATATTTCGGGGAGTGGAAAGAGATTCGTCGTCAGTGGTATATCGATCATGGTATTAATCCAGATCATTTGCGATATAGAGCGCATGGAGAACATGAGTTGGCTCATTACGCGCGTGCCGCACATGATATAGAGTTTTATTTTCCAATAGGATGGAAAGAGCTTGAAGGTATTCATAATAGAGGTGATTGGGATCTTTCTCAACACATGAAGTTTTCAGGTAAGGACTTGCAATATTTTGAGCAAACAACCGGAGAGCGTTTTACTCCGTGGATTGTAGAAACATCTGCCGGTGCTGATAGAGCGATGTTGGCGTTTTTATGTGATGCTTATACAGAAATAGAAGGAGGTAGAAGTACAACTACTGAAGCGGTGAAAGAAGTTGAAGTTGTTCTTCGATTTCATCCTAGAATTGCTCCGTATAAGGTGGCGGTACTTCCTCTTTCAAAAAAAGAAGAGCTTTCTGGACCTGCGTATGATCTTTTCATGTCGCTCCAAAAAACATATTCATCGGCGTACGATGAAACAGGAAGCATTGGAAAGAGATATCGCAGACAAGATGAAATCGGAACGCCATATTGTATAACATTTGACTTTGATTCACTTACAGATTCCGCTGTAACCATAAGAGATCGTGATACGATGGCACAAGAGCGTATCGCTATAAAGGAAATTCCAGAATATCTAAAAAATAAGTTGGGTTTTTAACAAGGATAATTATTTAGTCGTCATCTAATACAAAAATCATGGGTATTTTGTATGTTGTTGCAACACCAATAGGAAATCTAGATGATATTACACTTCGTGCGCTTTCTGTTTTGAAAGATGCAAAAATTGTGTTCGCGGAGGATACGAGAATAAGTAAAAAACTTTTTAATTTACTTACTATTGATACAAAAAACAAGAAATTTGTTTCACTTCATCACCATACTGACGTTAATAAATTTGAGAAATTTGTTAAAGAAATTGAAACTGTCGGAAACGCAATACTTATAACTGATGCGGGCACTCCAAATATATCTGATCCGGGTGGTATGTTTGTAAGATATATTGCGGATCATGCCAAGTCAATTTCAATTGTTCCGATTCCGGGCCCGTCAGCGCTTACAGCTCTTTTATCGGTTGCCGGGATGAATGTGCAGGAGTTCGTTTTTAAAGGATTTATTCCTCATAAGAAAGGACGACAGACGTTTTTGAAAGAGGTCGCGGTAGCTCATGTTCCGATTGTTTTTTTTGAATCATGTCACCGAATCACGAAACTTCTTGATGAGTATGAGAAGATTTTGATGGAAACAAAAGGAACAAATTCTTATATTGTTGTTGGAAGAGAACTTACGAAAAAGTTTGAAAATATATACAGAGGATCTGTTGGAGGTGTTCGAAAACAGGTTTATGACGATCCGATTAAAGGAGAGTATGTTATTGTTATTGGAAGATAAATATGATGGATTTTTTTATTTAATACTAGTAGTATATATCAGTGAAGTAATTTATGGATTACAAAAAACCAATTTTTATAAGTACGGCTATTCCTTATGTTAATAGTTTGCCTCATGTAGGACACGCTCTGGAGTTTGTCGAGGCTGATTTTTTTTCTAGATGCTGGCGTTTACGAGGCGCGGATGTGTTTTTTTTGTCAGGTACAGATGATAACTCTTTAAAGAATGTACTTGCGGCCGAGAGGGCACAGATACCGGTTGAAGAATATGTTGCTATAAATGCAAAATATTTTAGAGACACGTGCGAAGTTTTAAATATAGAGCTGTCTGATTTTATAAGAACAAGAGATGAGAGACATGTTCTTGGTGCTCAAAAACTTTGGTCCATGACAAAAAAGGAAGATATATACAAAAAAACATACAAAGGACTTTATTGTGTTGAGTGCGAACAGTTTTATAAAGAATCAGATCTTATCGATGGGAAGTGTCCAGATCACAAGATTGCTCCAGAAGAAGTAGAAGAAGAAAATTATTTTTTCAGATTATCTAAATATCAGCAACAATTAGACGATCTTATTTCAAGAGATATTATTCGTATAGTTCCTGATCATAGAAAGAACGAAGTACTTAGTTTCGTGCGTAGTGGTCTTGAAGATTTTTCGATATCTCGTTCAATGAAACGCGCTCATGGGTGGGGCATACAAGTTCCAGATGATCCAAATCATGTCATGTATGTATGGTATGATGCTCTGTCAAATTATATCAACGCACTTGGATTTGCTGATGATAGTGACCAATATAAAAAATTCTGGTGTGGAGAAGGAGAGAAGACCCATGTCATTGGAAAAGGAATTATTCGTTTTCATGCAGTATATTGGCCAGCAATGCTTTTGTCGGCAGGAGTCCCCCTTCCTAATACGATTTTTGTACACGATTACGTTACAATTAATGGAGAAAAAATGTCGAAAAGCATAGGAAATGTTATTGATCCAAGAGAGGTTGTGAAAAAGTATGGATCTGATGCCACAAGATATTTCTTTCTTCGTGAGATACCAGAATTTCAAGATGGTGATTTTTCTTATGATAGAATGGATTACAGATACAACGAACTTGCGAACAAGCTTGGTAATTTGGTTTCGCGCATTACGGTTATGGTTCAAAAATACTATCCGGAAGCACTTCCGAAAAAGTATACGGAAGGTAAGATTGTTTTAATTGGTGCAAAAAATGAACAAGAACTAATTACTTCGCTTAATGCGAAACTCGATCGCTTTGTTATTCGAGAATACATAGATGAGGTATGGAACATGGTTGAGGAAGCAAATAAGTATATTGAAATGGAAAAACCGTGGGAATTGGCGAAGAAAAACGATACTGAAAAACTCGATCAGGTATTAAGTAATTTGGTTTATACTCTCGAGATCATTACTAAATATATAGAACCAGTTGTTCCCGATTCTGCTATTAAGATTAAAAAACTGTTTACAGGAAACACATTAGAAACAGGAGATATTTTGTTCCCAAAATTAGCTTGAGTTTTTTTATATAAAATGTTATAATTGATGCATATGAATCAAGACGCAATAACAGGTGTTATACAGGGCTTCTTTACGACGAGCATTATTGATTTCGTAATTGTTTTTGTGGTGCTTATTGGAGCTATACGTGGGCTCAAAACAGGTTTGGTAGCCATGATTGGAAACATTATCGGGGCCATTATCGGTATTATTGTAGCCGGACACTTCTTTTTGGGTGTTGCCGGACTTTTTTCGTCAATTCCATATCTTAGTGGAGTAACAGGATATGTTGTTGCCTTTATAGTGATTTTTGCCATTGTTAATGGAATATTTTCTTTTCTTTTTTCAATTGTTCTTAAGGCACTTAATATTATTAGTGTTATTCCAGGTATTTCGCTTTTAAATAAAATTTTAGGAGCTTTTCTAGGGGCTGTATATAGTATATTTTTTATTGCCGCATTTTTCTTTTTTATATCGCGCTTAAATCTTCCTCCAAGTGTCATTTCTATGTTAAATAATTCGTATCTTATTGGTATTGTAAACGAACTTTCTGGAATATTTCACATTCTTCTCCCAAGTAATTTTACGGATTTACAGAGCTATATTGAGTAAACATGCTTTTTGATTCTCATACACATCTTAATGCGTCGCAATTTGATGTTGATCGCGATGAAATATATTCGAAACTTCTTACAGAAGGGGTTCTTGTTATTAATATAGGAACCGATTTTGTTGATAGTGAATTAGCCGTATCACTTGCTGAAAAATACAATAATTCTTACGCATCGATTGGTATTCATCCAGAATTTGCAGGAAAGAAATTTTTTGATCAAACAATGTTTGAAAAATTAATTAAATCATCTTCTCGTGTAGTCGCAGTAGGAGAAACCGGACTCGATTATTATTGGATACAAGAAGGAGAGGGTATAGAAGATGATAATTTGATTGGAAAACAAAAACAATTATTTCGTTCGCATATTGAGTTTGCAATTTCACACAAAAAAGCCTTAGTAATACACGCTAGATCAGGGAAAAAAGAAAATTGTTTGCGGGATGCTTATGATGATGTTTATACAATTCTTAAAGAGTATAAAAAAGACCTGTGCGGAGGGTCAATGCATTGTTTTGGTGGTACTGCTCTGCAAGCCAAAGCTTTTGAAGATCTGGGTTTCGGTATTGGTATTACCGGAATTATAACATTTGATAAAACTGGTATGCTTTCCGAGATTGTAAAAAATATATCAAAAGATAATATTCTTGTTGAAACTGACGCGCCTTTTTTGGCGCCCGTTCCTTATAGGGGTAGCAGAAATAATCCTTTGTATATAACAAGCATCATAGAAAAAATAGCGGAAATAAAAGGATTATCAGTGTCCGAAATATCAGAGCTGACATACAAAAACACATTAAGACTATTTGGAATATCGAACGAGTAGTTTTTTGATCTGTTGATACGTTCTTTAACATTGTGTGGTGTATATGGTATAATATAAGCGCTTATTTTTAGTTTTATAAACATGTTTTTTTCTCTGATTCAGAGTGCATATGCACAAGGAGTAGAAGAAGTCGTTCAAACAATACAAGTTCCGCCGGTTGTTACTGATACAGCAAATCAAGCGATTGTGCACACACAGAATGCAATGACATCTATTGATTGGTCTAATCCATCATGGGATTTGTTTATTATATTATTTTTCGTGGTCGCGGCACTTCTTTATGGTATGTCGCTCGGGCGTGATCGCATAGTGACAATTCTCGTGAGTATTTATATGTCTTTGGCTGTTATGAATTACGCGCCGTTTATAAAAAATCCAATCGAGACAAACTTCGGAATAGAAAATCTTTTTGTTATAAAAATATCTTCATTTATAGGGATATTTGTTATTCTATTTTTCATAATTTCTCGTTCGGCATTGCTTAATACGATTGTTGGAAACAACGAACAAAAAGGATCGTGGTGGCAGGTGATGATATTTTCTATATTACATGTCGGATTGCTTATCGCCATCGTACTTTCATTTTTACCGAAAGAATCGATCAATTCTTTGGCTCCGTTCACAAAACAAGTTTTTACAGGTGATACAGCGCTTTTTTGGTGGATTATGGGTCCTATATTGGCCATGGTTTTTACTAAGAAAAAGTCTGGTGGAGAAGAGCAATAATATTTGTACTTAATAAAAATAAAAGCCATTGGTTTTTGCCAACGGCTTTTTTGTATGTGCTTATTTTTCAGAATGACCATGTTTCCCAGTATGAATGATTTGTAAATGAGATTTTTTTAGATATTTTTCAGGAAACTCCTCTGTCGTTTCTTCACAATGTTTTTTAAAAGTGTAATTAGCTATTATTGTTCTGTTTGCTCTAATATATCGCATTGCTTCTTCCGGTGTCATATTAATAAATACAATGTGCCATAAATGATGAAAAAGCTTATCAAGGCCAACTATATTACTATGATAATTACTTCCTCCGCGTGAACGTGGAATAATATGATGTTCCGTTATTTTATAATGTTCTTTTTGATGTAGAAAATCATTTGAAAATCCTGTCGGAAGTCTTCTGTTTATTTTAATTTTGAACACAATTTCTTTTAATTTATCATGTGTCCACACCTTGTCAGGCACCATTATGTGCCAAGTTAGAATAATAGCTTCTATTGGAGTTAATGTTCCAAACAACTCTCTCCATTGATATATCCATTTGTCTGTAATCTCGATTTTTACAGGACTTTCAGAAGTTGTTTGTGATAGACAAGCGGTATTCAAAGCCATGAAAACCTCCTTGCATGATATATTTTTGGTTTAATTTAAAATATGTTATTTATTTTATTTTTCTTATTTATAAAATACCATAGTAGATATGTTTGTCAATTGATATCGCTTAATTGTTTTTCGTTTATATCAGGAAGGTTTTGTCGTTCAAATGTATATTGTGTTAAAATATCTTTTATTTCTTGAATTGTTGATGTTCTTACAAGTTTTGATCGAAGAACAGATGCTCCTGGGAGTCCTTTTACATACCATGCGAGATGTTTTCTCATTTCTATAAGGCCATGAGGGCCTTTTGCTTCTTCTGCGAGCGTGGCATGTCGAATAATAATGTTTATTTTTTCATCAAAAGTATATTCATGATATGTCCCATTATTAATATATTCTTCACATTGTTTGAATATCCATGGATTTCCATAAGCACCACGAGCGATACCGATACCATCGGCACCTGTCTCACTAATCATTTTCTTAGCGTCTTCCGGAGCTCGGACTCCTCCGTTTGCCAGAAGAACTCCTTCGTACAATCCACGAATTGTTTTGACCATAGGTAAATCTGGTTCTCCATCGAAAGGAGTTTCATAACTTCTTGCATGAATCATAATAGCCGATAAAGGAAGATCAATAAGAGTGACAACAAGGTCTTCGGCGGTAATTTTTTCTTTATTTGTTTTATTTGAAATATTTTTATTACAGGAGTTTTTTTCACACGATGGGTCAAATATTATCTCTTCTTTTGTTGGTATTCTTTTTATAGATGACCTTATTTTTATGGAAACAGGAAGGCGAGTTGCTTCAAGTGTTGCCATTACAATGTCTCTGCACAAAGGTAGGTTTCTCATAAGTGATACTCCGCCACCTGATGAGAATACTTTTTTTGCCGGACATCCGAAATTTATATCAATTCCGTCAAAACCTATCTTCTCAAGTTTTTTTGCGGCATCAGCAAACAATGTTGGATCTTTTCCGAATATTTGTACAACAATGGGGCGCTCGCGCTCCTGAAACTTAAGCGTAGCGAGTGTTTTTTTGCTATCATAAAAAAGCGCGTTAACTGATGCGAACTCGGTATATATAACATCTGCACCGTATTCTTTGCATATACCGCGAAATGACATGTCGGTTACGCCCGCCATTGGCGCGAGCGCCATTATTGGTTTGCCGGCTTTTTTAAGATCTTTCCAAAAATTACTCATATGTATAGCGATACAGATCCTATCATAAATAAAAAAACGCCTCAATAATTACTCCGTTTTTGGTCATTGACTTTTAAAATGATTAATATAATAATAGTAATAATAAAATTATATATAAAATTTATTTAAAAAAGGATGTTTTATGAATTGTTCTCAATCTCCTTCGCATGCATATGATACGACACAAAATCGTTTAAAAGAAGGCGTGGAAATACAAAAAAGACTTGGACCACAGATTCTCCGGAAAATAAAGAAAGCAACACGGTCAAATAAGTATTTAAAAACACAATGTGTCGGAACAGAAAGCAAACCAACAAAAATTCTTTGTGCAGAGCCATTTTTGGTTTCCGGTGAATATGGGATTGCAATTGGATTATGTGACAAGAAATCAAAAACGATTTCAATATCGAATGTTATTGTTTCTGTCATAATCAACGGATTTGAAAAAACAATATTCGTATCAGGGCTTGGATGGAAACAAAATAAGTTTGATCTCAACCAGTTCCAATCGGTGTGTAAGCGTCTTTCGTCTTTTTTGCGGCAATACTCTTATGATGAGCACGAAAGATTAAAAGCATTACAAAACTAAAATCAAAAAAGTCATTGGCTAAAAACCAGTGGCTTTTTTAAAAAAAATGATAATTTATTCTTATTTCTTTTGAATTGTTTGTATTCCATCTCTTCCGTCTTTTATGGAAAAACCTTTTAATTCTATTTCCAAGCGTATTTTATCAGCGTCTTCCCATCTTTTATCTTCTTTTGCTTTTTTTCTATTTTCTATAAGTTTACGTATATCGTTTGGAATATCGATTGTCGCATGTCCTTTGAAATCAAGTCCGAGAAGCGCATCATAGAAATCAAATAATGATAAAATCTCTTTTTTATCAACAGAAACATCCTTATCGATATTTGAGTTTATTTCTTTTATAAGATCAAACAGAGATGCGATAATTTCAGGACTGTTTAAATCATCTGCTGCTGCTGACAGAGCATTTTCTTTATAAGTATTTATTATTGTGTTATCAGAATGTGTTTTTGATAATTCAGGTAAAGAATAAACACGATTAATACATTCTATAATTTTATTATATCCTTCTTTGCTTGCTAATACAGCTTCGGTGATGAAATTAACTTTTTTTCTATAATGAGTTTGAAGTACAAAAAACTTGTATATAATTGGCTCAATTCCCATATTTTCAAGATCATCGAGTGTATAAACGTTTCCGACCGATTTTGCTATCTTCTCATTATTGAAAAGAATAAACTCATTATGAAGCCAGTAATTTACAGTTTTGTGTCCAGTCGCACATTCTGATTGAGCAATTTCATTCGTATGATGTACTGGTATATGATCAACTCCTCCTGTGTGAATATCGAAGTGGTCTCCAAGTAGTTTCATACTCATGGCCGAACACTCTATGTGCCATCCAGGAAATCCAACTCCCCAAGGACTTTCCCACTCCATTTGTCTTTTTTCTTCTGTTTTTGAAAATTTCCACAAGGCGAAATCTGTTGGGTTTTTCTTCTCAGGATTTGTTTCAACACGAGCTCCTTGTTCGAGTCCTTTTATATTGAGGCGCGCGAAATCAGGGTAAGAAGGGAATTTGCTAGTATCAAAATAAATACCGTCTGATGTTCGATAAGTAAATCCTTTTTTCTCAAGTGTTTGTACGAGTTCGATTTGTTCTTGAATATACTCAGTTGCCTTTGTTGTTTTTGTTGGTGGAAGAATATGAAGCTTGTTCGTATCAGCAATGAATAGATCAGTATATTTTTTAGCGATATCCCAAACAGTTTCTTTCGTTTCGCGCGCCGCCTTCTCCATCTTGTCAGCTCCTTCGTCAGAATCACTTGTAAGGTGCCCAACATCAGTGATGTTCATAACATGAAATATCTCGTATCCATGTGTCATAAGAATACGCTTTAATAGATCGACAAAAATATACGCGCGCATATTTCCGATATGTGCTCGACTATACACCGTAGGACCGCACGAATACATTCTAATCTTTCCTGGTTCTATCGATTTAAATTCTTCTTTTGTTCTAGAAAGTGTATTGAATAGATATAAAGATTTCATATTATTTGGTATCAATAATAAAATGCTCGTTTTCACCAAGATGTTTTTCAACTAAAACCCTAGCAATTTCCATCTCTTTTATGGCGGTATCATGACCACCTTTTAAAAAGATAAAAAAAGTCTGTTTTCCGGAGTTGCTGTAGTATACCATACGCAATTGTTCGCGGACATGAGGACGTATGCGTATTCCACGAAAATTATTTCCAAATGTCGCGTCAATCGGACCAGATATAACCTTGTTTATACTAGGACATTGTTTAAGCAGAATCTCAATAATCGTAGATACAAGACTATTTTTTCGAGACCCTTCTCCAATTACGGAGTGTTTTTTCTTATATCCTTTTATCATATTATAATATATAAGCATTGTAGCATTATGTGGCACTTATACCCAATATATGATACAATTACTCCGAAATTATAAAACTCTGTCAAAATACTTCCATGTCATCAAAAAAACAGATTGAAAAATCAGAATTATTTCTCTCTATAGAGAAAATTCTTGAAGATGGCATCGGCGAATATTATGCCACCATGCCACCGAAGCTCCAAAGACGTTTTGTTGAGTATGGTACAAAAACAACTCGAGTTATTGAAAAGCTTTTTTTGTCAAAGAAAAACAAAATTATACAGATTGCGCAACATATTAAAGAATGGCTTGATATTATTCCTCATGCAAGTCCTTTTTATTTGGAACAAGAAGCAAAAATAAAAGCGGATAAAATTATGCGATTAAAAAACAATAAGTAATATTTATGTTTTGGACTATTTTTGCAATTACTCCATTAGGTAAACCAACGACACCATCTTTATCAAGCGGTGTTTATGCTGATGAGTCAGGATTGTTTTGGTATTGGGCAAATAACCCAATGATTATGTGGGTACTTATAGGAATTGGATTATTGATTGTCATCATGATTTTGATAATCATTGTTCAAATAATTGTTCGTCGTAAATACAAAAAGAAATATGGCATGACGAATATTGTGATGAAAATAACTCTGCAAAAATATTCTGAAGCGCAAAATCAGGATAGTGCTCAATTTATGCAGGATTCCATCGCTTATGCAGAAATGTTGTTTTTAAGTATAGGAGGACTTAAACCAAAGATCAGTTGGAAATCAAGGTTTTTTGGTCGTGAGGATACGGTTGCGTGTGAAATTGTTATGAATCACGGGCGAATTAATTTTTATTTTGTAGTTCCGGCAAATTTGAAGTCATATATAGAAGAAAATATTCATGCGACATATCCTGATGCGCGCGTTGAAGATGTAACTGATTATAATATATTTCGTCCGGACTCAATCGTGAAAGGCGCTTATCTTAAACTTTCACAGTCATATATATTTCCAATAAAGTCTTACAAGAAGATGGAGGCTGATCCTCTTACGACGATTGTTAGTGGAATTGCGAGACTTAATCCAAAAAACGAAGGAGCTGCAATTCAGTTTATAATGCGTTCTGCTCATAAATCTTGGCATAATTCAGGTGATAAGGTAGCACGTGAGATGAGTCAGGGGAAAAGAATTGATCAGGCGATGCGTGATGCGGGAATCGGTAAGACGGGAGTTGATTCGTTCGTAAAAATTACCGGAAAACTCGGGGATGTTCTTACTCCTTCGTCTCTTTCTCCACAACTTGAAGGACAGAAATCCATAAGCCTGTCGCAACAAGAACAAGAGATGGCGAAAAATATACAAGAAAAATCATCAAAAGCAGGACTTGATCTCAATGTTCGCGTGGTCGTTTCGGGTACTGCGGAGGGAAGTGTTGATGCTCATCTTCAGAATATTATTAATGCGTTTTCCCAATATGCGATTTATCAGTATGGAAATATGTTTCAGGCGATTACAATGGGGTCGTCAAGACAGTTCGTGTCTGATTTTATTCATCGCAGATTTGATGAACATTTTAAATTAATTGTAAATGTTGAAGAGATGGCAACATTGTTTCATTTTCCTCTTCCAAACAACGATGTTCCTGCAATAGAGTGGATGCAAGGTAAAAAACCACCACCACCTTCAAATATTCCAAACGAAGGTATTTTGTTGGGGCATGTTGAATATCAGGGTAAAGACATTCCAATACGCATAGATAATAAAGATAGAATGCGACACATGTATTTTATAGGAAAATCAGGCACAGGAAAGTCTGTTCTTTTGCAGAACCTTGTCATACAAGATATAAGAAACGGAAATGGTGTTTGTGTTGTTGACCCGCACGGAGATCTTATTGATGGTATTCTGGCAAATATTCCAAAAGAAAGAGCAGATGATGTAATAGTATTCGATCCAGCTGATCTAGATAGACCGATGTCTTTGAATTTGCTTGATATTAATTCTCCTGCCGAAGCTGATATGGCGGCGCTTGAAGCAACACAGATATTCATTAAAATTTTTGGAGAAGAAATATTCTCACCTCGTTTACAACATTATTTTCGAAACGGATGCTTGACTCTTATGGAAAATCCTGAATATGGAGCTACGCTTATTGATATTCCGCGTCTTTTCACTGATCCAAAATTTACGGAAGAACACACAAAAAATGTTAAAAATCCTGCTGTAAGGGATTTTTGGGAGAACGAGTATGCACAGACAGGAGATAGAGAAAAACAAGAAATGATTCCATACTTCAGTTCGAAGTTTGGGCCTTTCGTTACAAACAAAATTATGCGCAATGTAATTGGCCAGCGCAAAAGTTCTTTTAATTTTGAACAAATAATGAATGAAAAGAAAATTCTTCTCGTATCTCTTTCAAAAGGAAAGATAGGAGATGCTAATATGGCACTTCTTGGTTTGATATTGGTAAGTAAGTTGCAAATGGTTGCACTATCTCGTGCGAGTATGTCTGAAAGCGAGCGAAAAGATTTTTATCTTTATATGGATGAATTTCAAAATTTCGTTACAGATAGTATAGGTGTTATTTTGTCAGAAGCTAGAAAATACAAGCTAGGATTAATTATTGCGCATCAATATTTAGCCCAGCTTATAAAAGGCAATGACACGAAGATAAAAGATGCTGTTTTCGGAAACGTTGGTACGATGGGTGTGTATCGTATTGGAGTCGAGGATGCTGAAGAAATTGCAAAAGAATTCGATCCTATATTTACTGCATATGACCTGATGAATCCTGATGCTTATACAATTAATATAAAAACACTTATAAATAGTGTTCCAACAAATCCTTTTAATATGATAATTTATCCTCCACAAAGTGGTAATCCTGAACTTGTAAAAGCTCTCCGAGAACTTTCTCGTTTCAAATATGGTAGGCCGAAAGAAATTGTTGATCATGAGGTGGCTGATAGATTAGGTTTTTCGATATAGTAATTTAAGTGAATTATGTGTTTAAAAAAGACTTTTTAGTCTTTTTTGTGTTTGCGAAAAAGCACATTGATGTATTGTTTAATATTTGATATGATTTAACGATAAACAATATAAACAATCAGCTAAAATTCCGCGAACGGGACGAAGCTGATCGGTCTTTGGCCGAAAACAACAAAAAAAGAGGAGTGACTTATGTTAAAAATGTTGAAATTTCTGAAATCGGCTTGGCTCTTTTTGGAAAAACAAATGTTGGCGGGGAATGTGATAGATCTTCGTGAAAAAAATGAAAAAGAAGATAATAATGTTATAAAAATTACAGAAGAAGAAAGTAAATTTTTTTGCAATCTTCCAGTTGAAGACCCGCGGCTTCATAATTGGATGAAGGAAAAAAGTATCAGATTTGATACCGGTCTCATAAAAATTAAATTGGCTGGAAAAATTAGAAAAATGGTAACGGATAGAAAAGATTTCGGAACCGTAACTCAAATTAGCACCATAACAGATTAAGGTTTCTAATTTGTTCGTTAAATAAAGTAATATCTAAATTTTTCCCAGAGCAAGTCTCTGGGATTTTTTTATTTCAAAACTCTCAAAACAAAGATAATTGACTATAAATAACGTTTTTGCAGTGTGGGTTATCTGTGGGTAAATACTTTATTTTATTTTGGTTTCGTGTCATAATCTACGCAACCGGAATAAACCGGGCCTATCTTAAGTAAAAATAAAAATATGGAAAACGAAGTAAAAAAAGTCGCTGAACAGCTTCAGAAAGTTATAAAAAAGCTCTCGGCGGACCTTGAAACACTGCAAGTGCTTGTCGGACAGTTAACAGGAGATGTTACGCAAACATCATCTCCACACATGATGAAGGCTATGAATCTGACAAGTATAGAGAGCCCGGAAGGGCGTATCGTTGAGGGCGTATTTGATGGCACGACGATGATCGGTGCTGATGGAAAGAAGTATTCGGTGCCCGCAAACTATGCGTCAAAATCTAAACTTGTTGAAGGAGATATACTCAAACTTAATATAAAACCTGATGGGACGTTTATTTACAAACAAATTGGTCCTGTTGAAAGGTCGGTTATCGAGGGTATTCTTACGCGCGTTCCTGAAACGAATGAGTGGCAGGCTGTCACACCAGATGGACATATTTATAAGCTTATTACAGCCTCTGTAACGTATTTCAGAGGAGAAGAAGGTGATAAAATTACAGTATCTATTCCAAAAGACGGTCAGAGCATGCACGGAGCGGTTGAAAATATCATGAGCGAGCTTGGACCACGTTCCCCGATGGGTTCAGTAGATAAAATTACTCCTCCTGATTTTGCTGAAGATGGAGATAATTCGTAATTATTTCCCATATAATTTAGAAGAGCTTTCCTTGAACTAAAACAAAAACTCGTCACAGATTCTTTCCTTGGCGGGTTTTTTGTACACAGTGTGTTTTTGTTATTTTTTTTGTATAATTGGCCCATGAGTCTTTATAGAAAATACCGACCTCAGACATTTGCTGATCTGGTCGATCAGGCACACATTGTAGCAACGCTTCAAAAACAATTTGAAATGGGTACTTTTGGGCACGCATATCTTTTTTGTGGTCCTCGTGGCGTAGGGAAGACAACAACAGCACGAATAATCTCAAAACTGCTTAATTGCGAACAACCAAAAGGAAGTGAGCCTTGTAATGAGTGCACAGAATGCACATCGCTTTTATCAGGGCGATCAATGAAACTCTTGGAAATTGATGCTGCTTCGAACAGAGGAATTGATGATATAAGAGAGCTTCGAGATATTGTGCGAGTCGCACGTCAGTCAAAAGGGCAGTTTGTCGTTATTATAGATGAGGTGCACATGCTTACAGCACCTGCTTTTAACGCGCTTCTTAAGACACTTGAGGAGCCACCAGAGCGCGTCGTGTTCGTGCTTGCTACAACAGAGATACAACAGATACCAGCTACGATTTTGTCTAGATGCCAAAGATTTGATTTTAGGAGAATTTCCGATAAAGACATGAAACAACTCTTGATTCATATATGTGGTGGAGAATGTGTTTCGTATGATGAAGATGTTCTTGATAGGATCGTTCATCATGCTGATGGATACGGACGTGATGCGATAGTGCTCCTAGAACAATGCATAACCCTCTCAGGAGGCGAAAGAGTAACACTTGATCGAGTTGCTCCTGTTCTTCCACATGTATATTACGATAAATGTAGCGCCATGCTTTTTTTCATTGCAGATCGAAATATATCACAAGCACTTAATATGATTGGCGAGTGGCATCGAGAAGGAGTTAATCTTCGTCGACTTCATACTGATATGATCGAGTATATTAGGCTTCTCTCATTATATTCCCAAAAGGTTATCGGAAAAGAAGTTTTGTTTGATTCAGAAAACAGCAGCGTGCTTGCATCGCGTCTTCCGTTGGTGTGTGGATTTTTTAAAATTCTGACAATTTTGCTTCGTACATCTGAAATGTATGCGTACGCGCCACTCCCGACGCTTCCTTTGGAACTTTTCGTGCTTGAAATACTTGAAGATAAAACAGATACATTTGGAGGAGGTGGTGCTGGAAGCGCATCGGGAGTGGCGCGTGAAAGTTCTAATCAAACAAACCAAAAAACATCCCAGAATAATTATTCTGCAAGTAATTTTGTAAAAAAACAGAACGAAACACACGAAACTGGAAAAATCTTGCAGGAGAAAAAAACAAATAATATTGTAAACGGAAAGAAACCGGATGCACAAAAAGAAAAAGAACCTGAATTGCCAGTTATACAAATAGCGGAAGAAGATATATTGTTGGAAAATACAAAACCAAAACAAACCGAAAATTCTATTAATATTGATATTTGTTCACTTGTTCGAGATTGGGTTGTTTTCAATAATTTGGTAAAAGAAAAAAGTCCGGCTCTTGCTATTATACTACTTCATATTCATCCGGATCATGTTGAAGAAAATTGTTTGGTTTGTGTTACGAAAAGCAAAATTCATAAAGACAGAGCATCGATAATAAAAGCGAAAGAAGATATTGATATGATGCTCTCAGAATATGTTGGAACACATATTAAAACTCGTATAGATTTGGTTGGAGCAGAATATGATTTTAAATATATGAACACCGTCGAAGCAGAGCACGCTGATAAAAAAGAAAAAGACAAAAAATATTTGAATATTTTAAATAAGGAACTTGGGCTTGCTAGTGAATAATTTTTGAGACGAAAAGCGGGTTTTGTCAATTGTTTATAAATAAGATTTTTTTGTTGAAATAAGTTACTTTTTTATTTATTATGTGCGCATACATAAAAAATAAATATTACCCATATGATGTTAGACGAAGATGTTCAAGAAGAGTTTGATATAAAAGATCTTAGCTCCATTCCGCCGTATGACGAAGAAGAGGATATTGCCGAATTTGTAAATCAGGTGATAGAAAATTATGATTGGGATAGTTTTTATACGAGCAGAAACATTGAGTCGAACGCAGAGGAACTTCTAGATTGGGTTACTGAGAATGTGAATGTGGCTGAAAAACCAGCTCCTATTGTCGCGTGGGAAGCGGTGAATCATCTTTATCAGCACGATGCTTTTCCGCATGGATTGGAAAAAGAGATAGAACAAGCGTTAGGATATATCGATGAAAGAATCACATCTGTTGAAAAGATATCAATTTCAAAAGAATCAAAAGATTTAGAAGAGGAGGATATTTAAATTTAAACTTGAATTATAAAAAACCATGTTTTTGGCTTGAAAACGTGGTTTTTTTGTTGTATTTTTGGTTATGCACAGTTTGTTGACAAAATCATTATTTTGTTTTAAGATGTGATGATAAACAAATTAAAAAATAAATCAAACAAATTAAAAAGCCACTGCATTTTGCATGGCAAGGAGATGAAAAAATGAAAATGTTTTTTGTTCTTTTTACAATTTCTGCAATTTTTTTAAATTGCACCTTTGTGTCTGTTTTGTCTGCGCAAAGTGTTGCATCGGCGCCCGTACTGCAACTCATTCCCGACCCGCGTGTTTCAAGTATGGGCATGGGTGGTGTTGCTTACAGCGATGCTAGAAGTGCTGGATTTTATTTCAATCCAGCTCACTTCGGTGCAAACGCTTTTCGTACGACTGAGAGAGGCGATTTTTTTAACACTGCCGATCTCAATTATTCGCGTATTAATCCTGCAATGGGATTTGATATGTGGATGGGGAGTGTTTACGGTACATGGACTCCTCAAAACATGGCTTATCCTATTTCCATTGGATATGGCTTTCAATATCTCGATCTTGGTGAGAGCGACATATTGAACGAAGCCGGAGACGAACTTGGAACTTGGCGACAGTATGAAATGATATTTCATACGACAGCTGGGATCAAGTTTAATGAGTATTGGTCATTTGGCCTAGGAGCCAAGTATCTATATTCTGAGCTTTTCTCTAAAAAAGTTTCTGATACTCGAGGCGATGAGTTTCGAGGCGTTGGACCATCTGACGCATTCGCGTTTGATGTCGGCCTTATCGGTGTTTTTGATGAGGGCCGGTACGCAGTCGGCGCAAGTGTTATGAACATGTATTTTGGTAAAGGATTGTCCTACCAAAAAGGTGTTCATGATGCGCTTCCTGTGACCGCGCATATTGGAGGTATTATGCCTATATTTGAGAGTGAAAATACGATGACTCGTATGCATTACGATGTATCGCTTTTACTACTCAAGCCTCATACGAAAAAGCCATTGCGGTATACCGGACATAGCATAGGCTTTGAAACCCTGTATGGAGAAGAAAGGGTGTTTAGCACTCGTATAGGACTCTATACGGAGACAGAAGCCGCAGGAGGTAGAACACGCTTAACTTTCGGGATGGGTTTTACCATCAACGAAAGGATGGACTTTTCCGCCGGATACTATGTCGGCGGGTTCACAAAGACTGAAATGACCGCAAATCCCTTGCAACTCAGCATAGGGGTGCGATATTAAGAAATTATTAAAATACGCCATGTTGTTAGTGAACAGCATGGCGTTTTCATTTTAATTAGTGGTACACTATATATATCAGTTTCTTATATATATTATCTGACCATGAATATTATATTTGGAAAGTATGCGGATTCGATTCAAGTTAACGAATTATTGGCTCCACACACATATTATAAAATTGGTGGTCCGGCTGAGTATTTTTTTGTTGCGCATACCGCGGATGAATTAGAGGGGGTTGTTCGTATGGCAAAAAAAGCATCTATTCCCGTTACTGTGTTTGGTGGAGGATCAAACATTCTTGTGTCAAGCCAAGGAGTAAAAGGACTTGTTGTTAAAACAAACGGAGGACGAATTGAATCGAGTAGCGATGGTGTTTTTGATATATGCGCAGGAGTGTTGCTCGGTGATTGTATCGCACACACAATAAATAATGAATATACAGGACTTGAATATTTGACTGGGATTTGTGGTACGATTGGTGGTGCTGTGTGTACTAATGCCCACGCATACAACAAAGAAATAAAAGATTTTGTGGAACACATCGTGTGTCTAGATGAAGAAGGAAATGAATTAACACTATCTCGTGAAATGTGTAAGTTTGGATATCGCGATAGTATTTTTAAACATTCGAAATACACCATACTAAAAGTGCGACTTAAATTGGAAAAAGGAAAAAAAGACGAAATTAAAGCGAGAATGGATCAGTATAAAAAAGGAAAAAATTTAATTCAACCAACGGATTCACCAAGTTGCGGTTTTGTGTTTCGACACATTACTTTCAATGAGCTTGAAAGTGCTTTTGATGGGAAAACAATTGCTAATATGATTCAGAAATCGATCGACATAGAAAAACTCCGTATCCAAGGGCATGTTTCAGCTGGTTTTATAATTGATTATGCTGGTTTCAAGGGAAAAACAATAGGAGGAATTACGGTGTCCGAAAAGAATCCTAATTTTTTTATAAATAATGGAAGTGGAAAATCAGATGATGTTGTGATGCTTATAAGTTTTGTTAAACAGCAGATTAGAGACAAGTACGGAATCCAGCTTCAAGAAGAGGTTTCATATGTCGGTTTTTGAAAAAACTTTTTATTGTAGATAAAAATAGAATAACTTGTTTTTTAGAAAAACATTTTATTTTTTTATTCAATCAGGTTACAATATAGGTAGGGGAATAACCCTTTTATATGTAATCCGGTATGAAAATTAACATAACATCAAAGGATTTTGAGCTTACACCTACAATTAAGGAATATATAAATGAAAAAATGGGCAAACTTACAAAATTTGACCATAAGATGGAGCTTGCTCATATTGTTGTAAAAAGAGACCACCATCATAATAAGGGAGAAGTATTTACTGTCGATGTTATTGTTGAAATACCACATGGCATTAGCCATAAGGTAGAGAGAAGCGCAGGAGATTTTTATGCAGCCTTTGACGAAATGCACGAAATATTGAAAAATATACTTGAAAAAGATCATGAGAGAAAAACAGACCACAAAATAAAAGCCTAAGATAAGAAGAAAAGGCCGCCGAAAGGCGGCCTTCATTTATTTTTTGTGCGTGCTACAATGCAAAAGGAATTTTATAAGCTTTAGTATAAGTAGTTTTATGAATCTGTGGAAAAAAATATTTGGTGATCCGGATGTGAAGTATGTCAAAAAATTGGCTGTATACGTTGCTGAAATCGAATCATTAGAATCGAAATATCGACAAATGCCTGATGCTCAACTTCAGGATGAGTTTGCGTCTATTCGAGAACGAGTGCGTACTGGTGAATCTAATACGAACGATGTACTTAATGAAGTCTTTGCAATTGTAAAAGAAGTGGCGCAACGTACACTCGGTTTTTCTCATCGTAATGTACAGCTTATGGGAGGCATTGTTATGCACAGAGGACAAATCGCAGAGATGCTTACTGGAGAAGGAAAAACACTTGTTTGTACTCTTCCTGTCGTGCTAAATGCATTAAAAGGAGAGGGTGTGCATGTTGTGACGGTTAATGATTACTTGGCGCGGCGCGATGCGGGGTGGATGGCGCAGATTTATCATTTTCTTGGTCTTACGACGGGTGTTATTATTGGACACGCGACTTTTTTATATGATCCAACTTATGTTGATGAAGGACAGCATGATGAGCGCCTAAGACACTTGCGTCCCGCATCGCGCCGCGAGGCATACGAAGCTGATATTACATATGGAACAAACAATGAATATGGATTTGATTATTTGCGCGATAACATGGCTCAATCAATAAAATACAAAAGTCAGCGCGGATTAGCATATGCGATTATCGATGAGGTTGATAGTATTTTGATTGATGAAGCTCGTACACCGCTCATTATTTCGGCTCCAGCAGAGGATAGTAATGATCTTTATGTGCGTTTTGCGACGATTGCTCGTCAGCTTACTGTTAATGAAGATTTTAATATTGATGAAAAGATGCGCGCGGTTACTTTGACAACAAGCGGTGTAATGAGAGTCGAAAAAATACTTGGAATTGATAATTTGTATCAGTCTGGAATAGCAATGGTACACAATCTTGAAGCGGCTCTTAAAGCACAGTTTTTATTTTCAAAAGACAAGGATTATATAGTACAAGATGGGGAAATTAAAATTATTGACGAGTTTACAGGTCGTATGCTCGAGGGTCGTCGTTATTCAGATGGTATTCACCAAGCGATTGAGGCAAAAGAAGGTGTTGAAGTAAAACAAGAATCAAAGACACTTGCCACAATTACTTTTCAGAATTATTTCCGTTTGTATAAAAAGATTGCTGGTATGACGGGTACGGCAAAAACAGAGGAAGAAGAATTTATTAATATATATTCTCTTGAGGTAATACCAATTCCTCCTTTTAAACCTGTTGGAAGAAAAGATTTTAATGACAGAATATACTCAACTCACAATGGGAAAATGAAAGCAATTGTACGTGAAATTGCAGAATCGCACAAAAGAGGCCAGCCAGTGCTCGTTGGTACTATTTCAATTGAGCGAAACGAAGAGCTTTCCGAAATGCTTTCGAAAGCTGGTATACCACATGCACTTCTTAACGCAAAAAATCACTTGAAAGAAGCTGATATTATTGCACAAGCCGGAAAAGTTGGTTCGGTAACAATAGCAACAAATATGGCTGGTCGCGGAGTTGATATAAAACTAGGTGGTGATAATGCTGAAATTGCAGAAGCTGAAAAAGTGAAGGGACTTGGTGGATTATATGTTATTGGAACAGAGAGACACGAATCAAGGCGTATTGATAATCAGCTTCGTGGACGTACTGGACGATGGGGAGATCCTGGTATGTCGACATTTTTTGTGTCACTCGAAGATGATTTAATGAGAATATTCGGTTCTGACCGTATGAAGAATATGGTACAGCGACTTGGGGTTCGTGAAGATGAAGCAATTGAAAACAAAATTATTACCAAAGCAATTGAACAATCTCAAAAACGTGTTGAGGGACATCATTTTGATGCTCGTAAACACGTTGTTGAGTATGATGATGTACTAAATAAACAACGAGCTACAATTTATGGACGTCGTAACGAACTGTTCCATATTCACGATACTCAGGTTGTAAACAGAAACGAAGCCATCGCTCCACCGTCGCTTGATGGTAAGCGCGCAATTGTTAATACGCGCGATTGGGCTATTGATCTTATTGACGGAGAAATAGAGCAGGTTGTCTCGTTTTACACAGTTGAAAACAATGAGAAACAATGGAACACGGAAGAGGTATATGAAACCGTTAATACTATATTTGACGTAGATAAAAACACTTTTGTTGCAGAGATTGAAAAAATAAGAGCACAAGCTGGTAATTCTATGCAGGATATGGTTGCTCGTAGTGCCTTGTTTGGATATATTGCGAATTTGGCTCGTGAGAAATATAAAACACTTGAGAGTGCTGTCATTGCTTCGTATGGCGATGATATGATGACGAATCTTGAAATGGGACTTTATCTAGAATCTCTTGATAGGCTTTGGTCAAACCACTTGTCATATATGGCCCATCTGAAAGATAGTATTCGTTTAAAGGGATATGCGCAACAAGATCCGCTTGTTGAGTATAAACGAGAAGGATATCAGATGTTTATGCGACTTCTTGATAGTATTCAGAATGAGTTTGTTTATAATATATTCAAGTTTACGAAAGTATCACACGATCCGGCTGTTTTGGTGCAAAAACCACAAGAACAAAAACTTGTTCTCACAGGAGCCTCTGAAACAATGGAAAAGAAAAACGAATCCAACACTTCTTTGACACCGGAACACGTTGAAAAAATAGGTCGCAACGAACCATGTCCATGTGGAGCAAAAAAACCCGATGGAACACCTGTTAAATATAAACATTGTCACGGGAAGTGACATCTAGCAATCCTTCAATGGATTTAGCGAAGGAGGAATAAAGATGTTATGGTGCGTAAGAAACAAAAATATGGATGAAAAAGTGTTAGATAAAATGTTAAATATTGCGGAGCGATTTTTCGGAACCGCGAGTGATCCTAATCAAATGCCAATAACGCGGGAGTCGTTTTACAAATTACAGCAGTTGCATCCGAAAACTGTAGTATATAGATTGGATAACGGAGAACCGATTAGCTGGGTGGTTGTGTTGCCGACACAAACAGAACTGATGGAGAAATTCTTAAAGAGAGAGATTAACGAACGAGAATTACTTGATTTGACCAAATCACAGGATGAATATGAAGCATTATATCTTTGTGCCGCGTTTACCATACCAGAATACAGACGAAAGGGTTATGCAGTAGAGATGTTTAAAGAAGCGATTAAAGATATACCGCACACAAAAGATGTTAAATTATTTGCATGGCCGTTTAGTCAAGAAGGCAAGGCATTGGCCGAAAAACTAAGTGCTAGGTTAGATAATAAAATTTTGATTATAATTTAATAACATGTATCATATCGCGATTATGAATAAGTCTTGGAAACTTATTCCAAAAATTATTTCAGGAGAAAAAACCATAGAATCGCGATGGTATCAGACAAAACGTGCACCATGGAATAGAATACAAGAAAATGATGTTGTTTTTTTTAAAGACTCAGGAGGGCCAGTTATTGCTAAAGCGATAGTATCAAGGGTTATTCAATTTACAATCAATAACGTCATTGACGCGAACTCAATTATAAAAGAATATGGTGATAAAATTTGCTTGATTAAGAAGGATGTTACTAAATGGGATAAATTACCAAAATATTGTATTTTAATATTTCTTCGAGACCCACAAATTATAAGGGAACCATTTTTTATTAATAAAAAAGGATTTGGTTCGGGGGTTGCATGGATGACCGTTGATAATATTTCAAAAATTAAAGAATAGAAAATTAACAAAAATTCAATTATTTTACATTTTCGTGTATACTATATAAAGATAGTTTAAATATTATTTTATGGACTCGAATTTTTGGTTTTTCACGCTTAGTACGATATCTCAGACACTTGCCGCAATTATCGCGCTTGCATCGACATTTGTAGTATATAAACTTACTCGTATAAATTATCAGCTACACACACTTACACAGGAGGTTAAGGCGTTATTTGTATACGAGTTACAAGAAGATGATAATCCACACGATCTTATTGGAACAAAGTATCGAGAGGTGCTTGCTTGGTTTTCTGGTTGGTTACACAAACTTGATCTCAAAAAATACAAAGAAGGAAGTCCGGAATATATTGATTTCGTTGCGCACCTAAGTGATATTATAGATATTTCACCTTCTTTAATCATGAACCATCCAGAACATTTTAAAAGACTGCTTAAGGAGAAGGAAGACTATTTTATTCGCTTGTTAAATGATAAAGAAAGTTCATACAAGTATCTCAAAAACTCTCTTATTTTTACTGCAACGACCATAGCACTCTCTCTTATTGCCATTCCATTTTATCCGTTTTTTCAATCATTGTTTATTCCGAACACAATAATAGGGGTTCTTGTTTTGTTCGCTGTTTGCAGTACAGTGTATACGTCGGTTATAGTTTGGAAAATAACGAGGTTATAAGTTAATTTCCAACACATAAATATCAAGAGACGTTTTTTCGCTCTTGATTTTTTATTTTTGACATCGTGTGGTTTTTTCGCTAAAATTAAACAAGATTTAAATATATGACTGATTTTAAACCACAAAACAACGACATAGATACGGGAGATGAGTATATGATGCGTATTGAGAAGCTCAGACAACTTCGTGAAATCGGAATACAGTCTTATGCTGACAAGTATGATGCGACGATAACAATTTCAGATCTTAAAGAGTACGGAGATAAAAATATCAAAAAGCTCCCTCATATGGATGAGCTTGAAGGAAAGAAAAAAACCAAGAAAGAAAAAATTCGTGGTCGTATTATGTTATGGAGAGAGCATGGAAATCTCGTATTTGCACAACTTCGTGATGAGACAGGACAGATACAAATAGCTTTAACTAAAAATGCTTTAGGAGAAAATTCTTTCAAAAATCTTAAATTAATTGATGCCGGTGATTTTATAGGAGTTGAAGGAGAAATTGCTGTTACAAAGAGAGGAGAGCCGACTGTTTTTGTGCGTGAATACACACTTCTTTCAAAAACACTTCGTCCAATGCCTGAGAAATATCACGGATTGAAAGATGTTGAGACTCGATATCAGCAAAGATATTTGGATATTCTTTCCAATCCAGAAGTGAAGGATATTCTTCTTACTCGTGCGAATTTTATACGTGCAATGAGAGAGTTTTATTACAAAAATGGTTTTCTCGAGGTGCAAACCCCAGTATTTCAACACGCTCCGTCCGGAGCTTTGGCTCAGCCGTTTGTAACGCATCACAATGCGCTTGATCGCGATTTTTATCTTCGTATAGCTCTTGAAATACATCAAAAAGAACTCATTGGAGCTGGTTTTGAAAAAACATTTGAAATAGGACAGGTGTTTCGAAACGAAGGAATTGATCCATCGCATTTGCAAGAGTTTATGATGTGTGAGCATTATGCGGCATATTGGAATTTTAGAGACAATATGACGTTTACTAGAGAACTGATCCAACATGTATTGAAAGAAACAAAAGGGAATCTCGTGATTCCAATAAAAGGTCATGATGGAGTTGTACAAGACGTTGATTTTGGAGGGAAGAGGTGGGAGGAAATTACATTTGTTGATTTAATAAAAAATGATTGCGGAATTGATATAAATTCATATAAAACAGCTTCTGATCTTCGAGCTGAGATAAAGAAGAGAAAAATAGATATTGATGATATTGATGTATTAGGAAGAGGAAATCTCATAGATTCTCTTTATAAGAAGGTTTCGCGTCCAAAAATGCTTGGTCCGGTTTTCTTAATTAAACATCCTGTTGATCTTTCTCCTCTTGCTCGAAAAAACGATGAGGATCAAAATATTGTTGATCGATTTCAGTTGGTAGTAAATGGGTGGGAGGTCGTAAATGGTTATTCGGAGCTGGTTGATCCTATTGATCAAGCAGAAAGATTTAATGCCCAAGCTAAGGCAAAAGAATGTGGAGATAAGGATGCTCATTGCAAGGATGATGAGTATGTTCGTGCAATGGAACACGGATTTCCACCAATATCAGGAGTAGGAATAGGGATTGAGCGATTTATCGCACTTATAACTGGTACAGAAAACATCAAGGAAGTGGTCTGGTTTCCTTTGGTGAAGTAGAAAATAATTTCTTACAAAAAAAAATCCTGTTCGTTGTGAACAGGATTTGTGTTTAAAAATGTTAATTATCGTCTCATAATTATGGATCAGGAAAATTTGGACAGTCATCATCTGGGTGTATGATTCCGTCTATTTCCATTCCGCAATACGCGCAATATCCATTTCCATATGGATTTGTTGGATCATCATCAATAATTACAAGAGAAGGATCGCCGTATTTTCTAAGCAATTCTGCTAATTTATCGGGATATAGCCTTTCTTGGGCGGTACAAAAACATCCTCCGCACTGAGGGCAAATAAACCAATTGCATGTTACACATCTTTTGCGAGTGTCTTCGTATCTGGAGTCGATTGGTCCTTTGCATATAATACAATTGTTTTCATACCACGCTCCTCCGCACTGTTTGCACACCCTGTTTCCATATCTAGATATTTCTTGCAGAACGTTGATTTTTAGTCCGCACTTCATACAAGTTCCGAAAAGTTCCCACCTAGAACCGAAATCTGTTGTTGTTTTATGTTCTTTTGTTTCGCACGTTTTACACATCGCACACCTCCATGCCCCCACATAAAGAGGGCTTTTAGTTGTTTCTTTGTTTTTTTAAGTTATTTTTACCAAAATGATATTACAACCATATATTATTTTTGTCAATAAATTTAGAAGGTGTGCAAAATTGTTGTTTTTATTATAAAAAAGTGGTATTATTTGGCTATAATTAGATATTTTTATTATTTTATATGCAAATGAGAATAGTGGTGTTTTTTCTGACTTTTGTTTTTGTATTGAATACGGGTTGTGCTTCAAATAATTATTCGAACAATACAATCCCATTAAAAACATCAGAGACACCCTCATCTGCCGAAAACACAAATATGAATACACAAAACAAGGTCAGTATTGATGCAAAAGAGATGGGAGGAATAATTGATGCCGCGTCATATGCTAATGATATGATAGCTACTTTTGAAACATCAAAAGGAAAGATCGTCGTGCAATTATATGCAAAAAAAGTTCCTCATACTGTTGCAAATTTTATAACTCTTGCACAAAAAGGATTTTATAATGGACTTACGTTCCATCGAGTGATACAGGATTTTATGATTCAAGGCGGTGATCCAGAAGGTACGGGACGAGGTGGTCCCGGATATCAGTTTAAAGATGAGTTTGTTTCAGATTTTAAATTTGATGGTCCAGGTGTTCTCGCTATGGCGAATTCTGGTCCGGACACGAACGGAAGCCAGTTTTTTATCACACATGTAGCGACGCCATGGCTTGATGGAAAACACACTATATTTGGCAGAGTTACTGAAGGACAGAATGTTGTTAATGCTATAGCACAAGGAGATATAATATCATCTTTGACTATTTCCGATCTGAAATAATTCGAAATCCATATAACAATTTTATGTTGGATATAAAGTTTATCAGAGAACATACAGATGAAGTTATTAATGCGGCCAAAAAAAAGCGCAAGGATATTGATATTGATAAAATTATAAAACTCGATGATGAGCGTAAAGAGCTTCAAAAAAAACTCGATGATATTCGTGCCCAGAAAAACACCGCGTCAAAGGAAATTCCTTCTTTATCAGGCAAAGAAAGAGAAGACGTTATAAAGAAAATGAAGGAGATTGGTGATCAAGAGGAAGAACTTAACTCGCGCGCCCGCGAGAATGAAGAAATGTTATCAAAACTTCTTCTTTCTGTTCCTAATATTGTTGCTTCGCATATTCCCGATGGTGTTGATAGTAATGATAATGTTGAGGTTCTGAAATGGGGAGATGTACGAAAATTTGATTTTGAGCCGAAAGATCATGTTTCTATAATGCAAGATCTCGACATGTTGGATGTTGATCGTGGTGTTAAAGTCGCGGGCGCGCGCGGATATTTCTTGAAAGGAGATGGAATGTTATTAGAACAGGCGCTACTTCGGTTTGCACTTGATCATATTGTAAAAAAAGGATTTGTTCCATTGAGTACACCTTATATTGTGAATCCGGATTGTTTCAAAGGAACCGGATATTTTCCAGGAGGAGAAGATGATGCGTTTTATTGTGAAAAGGATGATAAGTATCTTATTGCAACATCTGAAATTCCTATTATGGCGTATCATAAAGATGAAATTATTGATAAAGACAAATTACCACTTCTGTATGCGGGATATTCCACGTGTTTTCGAAGAGAGGCAGGATCATATGGTAAGGATATAAAAGGATTATATCGTATTCACCAGTTTAATAAGGTCGAACAAGTGGTAATTATGCCAGCCGATCTTGATGAGTCTGTTCGGATGTATAATTTTATTTTTGAGAACGCACTTGAAATTGTGCGTGAACTTGAGATTCCACACAGAGTTCTGCAATTATGCGGAGGTGACATGTCTCTTGGAAAATATGATACAAAAGATATTGAATGTTGGATGTATTCTCGTGGTGGATATGGAGAAACACATTCGGTTTCTAATATGCTTGATTTCCAGTGTAGACGCATGAATATAAGATATCGAAATGATGATGGGTCTATTGTAATGTGTTATTCATTAAATAATACAGCTCTTGCAACCCCAAGATTTCTCATTTCTCTCATCGAGCATTATCAGAATGAAGATGGGTCAATAACTATTCCGAAAGCGCTAGTTCCTTATATGGGTAAGAAAAAAATTACAAAATAATACAAATGAAACAAGGAGACATTATCGCGCATGATCACTTGGTCGAATATATTGATAACGACTATCGTGGGGATGGCCCGGTGCTTCTTTTTCTTCATGATATTGGAAATAGTAAAGAGTTGTGGACAGACATTATCAATCAGATGGAAGGGTATCGTGGCGTTGCTATAGATATACGATATTCCATTGATAAAAAAATACTTTCACCAGAAGAACTTCTAGGACTAGCAAACGATGTTCATGTATCTGCGCAAGCACTGGGGATAAAAAATGTCACCATTATCGGGCATGGCATGGGAGCTGTTGTTGGTATGGCGCTTGCTGAGCAGGGTGTGCAATGGCTTGAAAACATAGTTTTAGTGGCTCCTAGATTTATAATAACGAAGTACCCTATGTTCAAAATGTTCTTCGATCATTGTAAAAAGTTTTTTAAAAAGAAAGATGTTTCGACCCATATGATGTGGTGCTCGTATTGTACTATTAATGATTTTAAAAAACTTGATTGTATACCAACACTGATTATGGTTGGAGAGGACGGAGTGTCTCATGCGACAAAAAATGCGATCAGACACGTTGGAAACAACACAGAAAAAACAGATGTGTGTATTATTCCTAATTGTAGACACTTTCCGTTTTTTGAACAGCCGGACATATCATATCCTAGTCTTGTTCATTGGATTCAAAATATTGTATCACACTAATGTTTGGAAAAAGATCACAGTCGGTGCGTCCTCGTTCTATGATGTATCGTGGGACGTTTAATCATAAGCGCCAATCAATGCCTGGTTGGAAGCATTTTGAAGCAAGAAAAAAAGATCAGAAAATAACTAAAAATAAGATAATATATACACTAATAGCTTTTGTTATAGCATATGCGTGTATATTTTTTGTAACGACACCACATTTGAAAATAGACACGGTGGTTATATCTGGATATAACATGATACCAAAAGCCGATTTTTCAGATGAAGTAGAACGTTTTTTATCAGAAAAAGCTTTTCGTGTTTTTTCACATCGCCAATATTGGTTTGCTGACACAAATGTACTTTCTAATAAACTTGTTTCAAAGTTTAATCTCGCAAGTGCTACAGTTAAAAAACACTACCCGAATTTAATTGAGGTTCAAATTGACGAAGGAACGACAAAACTTGTTTTGGTAAATGGGAAAGAAGAATATTTTGTGAGTATGAACGGGACAATCAGTATTCCTGTCAATGATATGAATAAGGATAAAAAAAACGGATTGCCTCGAGTCGTTGTAGCGTTTGATCCGATACCGCTTGAAAAACTCGCAGAAGATCAGGAACTTATGAGTACATATCTTACAGAAATAGAAAAACAAGAACTTATTAAGTTTTTTGCAGACATAAAAACAGTTGAAACAGCAAGTGCGATACAGAATACTAAATCAAATAATAAAAACGTTTCTACAGATCTTCTAGATGTTCCTCTTCCAAATGTGGTAAAAGACGGAAATGGTACTTATGTTTTTATACCAAAGAATCCTCTTATAATGATTGGAGATGCGTTGTTTGCTGATACTACAGTGAAAGCAATTACAAGACTTAATGATCTCGTGCCAGTAGCTGTGAACACCTCAATAAAAGAATATATAATTCGTTCTATTGCGGAAAAAAATACTGTTGTGCGAATTATTCTTGATAATGGTTTAGAGATTATTTGTGACCCTATGATTAGTTTGGATGATCAAGTTGAGAATTTGACTGAGGCCTGGCCAAAATTTATGGATCAGCTAGGAAGTATAAAATATATAGATCTCAGATTTGATAACTTTATTTATTATAAGAAAAAATAATATTGTATGTCATACGACAAAAACAGAAAATGCACGGCACCAAGTGATGTGGTTTTTGTTAATGATAGAAAAAACTTTTTGTTTTTATCCGATTACCAACTTTATCGTATTTTGGAAATTATTCCAATGGCTTTTATATGGACGGTTCTCGTAACAGCTCTTCTTGTTTCTTTTTTTGCTCCTTTATTCGCGATCTATTTTATAATCGTTTTTGATATGTATTGGTTCATACGAATAATATATCTTTCTGTTTACATGATTAATTCATGGATACAATATAAGAAGACTGTTGAAAAAAACTGGTTCGAAGAACTTATAAGAGAATATCCTGAGCGATGGAAAGAGATTAAACATGTCGTTTTTCTTCCAATGGTACACGAACCATATGAGATTGTTGCGGCTACGATTAGGGCGCTTTTGGAAGCAAATTATCCTTCTCGCTCAATGTACGTTGTTCTTGCTGGAGAAGAAAGAAAAAAGGAACATTTTAATGAGATCGCTGTTCGTGCAAAAAAAGAGTTTGGGCACTTCTTCGCTGATTTTATAATAACAATTCATCCGGCTGATCTACCAGACGAAGTTGTTGGAAAAGGATCAAATGTTCATTATGCCGGCAAACAATTTAAAACATATTTAGACGAACGATCCATAAGTTATGAAAACGTTATTGTTAGCTCCTTTGACGTTGATACAGTAGCTCATAAAGAATATTTTTCACGTCTCACATATGTTTTTTTGAGTCAAAAAGAACCTCATAAAAAGAGTTATCAACCATTAGCTGTTTATAGTAATAATACATGGGAAGCTCCTATAATGAGTCGTTTGGTTGCTTATTCTACGACATTTTGGCTTTTAACTGACCTTGCTAGACCAGAAAGATTGTTTACTTTTTCTTCGCAAAGCATGAGTTTTAAAATGCTCGTTGATGTTGGTTTTTGGCAAAAAGATATTGTAACGGAGGATTCTCGTATCTTTTTGCAAGGTTTTTTAAAATACAGCGGTGATTATTTGGTTGTACCTCTATACGTTCCTGTGTATATGGATTGTGTTCATTCCGGCAATCTTTTATCTACATTAAAAAACGTATACAAACAAGTCCGTAGGTGGGCATGGGGAATAGAGAATTTTCCTTATCTTGGCTGGAAGTTTTTAAAAGAACGAAATTTTCCTTTTTGGAAAGGGTTTAAATATTTATGGAATCAGATAGAAGGTGTTTTTACCTGGGCAACTGCGCCAATTATTATGCTTATTATGGGTTTTTTGCCTTTAATAATTATTCAATATCATGATGATGTTGGGTCTGTGATAGTCCAGTATGCTCCTATTATTTTGAAATATATAATGCGTGTTACATCGATCGGAATTCTTATTATTGCTTATATAACGATCAAGCTTCATACAATGGATAAAAAAGAATTAACTTTTTGGCAGAAGATAATATCAATCATTCAGTGGCTTATCATACCCGTCAGTTTGGTTTGTTTCGGTTCTGTTCCTGCAATTGAAGCATGTACACGCATGGGGATAAAAAAATATCTCGGATTCCGCGCAACAGAGAAAATAAGAGTGAAATAAAAAACTCCGCATAAGACGGAGTTTTTTCATTGTTGAAATATTTATTAATCCGCCCTCAGCTGTGAAGCGTATAAATACAACGTTAGTACTAATATTGAAATGATAACCGTGACACCAAATCCAAGCGTGCTTCCTTTGCGATAACTCTTATCAATAAGATCCATAAGAAGAAGTGTCGCAGGGAAGAATAGGATGACACTGATAACCACAAAAATCACTCTGCTTGAAGAGGTGTTTATAAAAAGACTCTGTTCTATAACTCCACGAATGAACTGGTCGAGAAGGAGGACGTTAATACCATTAACTATACTATATGATATTTTCTTCATCCATCCCAAAGCTTCGAGCTTTTCAAGCTCGCTTCTTTTCTTTTCTTCAGATTTTCGAACCATTTCGTGTGGATCCTCCTGCTCTATGGTAGGAGGCTGTAAATACATTGACATAATAAGTGTGTATAAAGTATAGCATTATTATTTATCCTTTGCCACATATTTGGCATATCCATTAAGGAATGCCGAATCGGACATAGGATCTTTGTTTGCGGGTTGTATTAATATTATTCTGAGCGCTTTTTTATCCGCTCCTTTTATATATAATTTTTTATTTTTTTCTATAAGTACGTCGTTTTCTTCGCATGGAATCGTATCTTGGTAATCGGTTTCAAGTAGTTTAAATTCCTTGTTTTGTACGAATACTCGACACGATGGCCACGGAGTGAATGCACGTACTTTACAATGTATAGTATAAATTAAATCTTTTGATAAGTCAAGTATGCCATCCTCTTTTTTTATGGTTTTTGTTATTGTTGATTTTGAGTCATTTTGAATTAATGGCTTAATAGAGCCATTTAAGTATTTTTCAAGTGTTGAAATCAAAAGCCGTGAACCGTGTTCAGCACAGTATTTATGCACAATTCCGTAATTTTTGAATTGAGACAAGTCTACTGATTCTTGGTATAGGATAGGGCCATGGTCTAGGGCTTCGTCTATGAGCATAATACTGATTCCAGAGACAGTATCTCCATTTAAAAGTGCCATCTGAAGAGGAGAGGGTCCTCGATAAGTAGGTAAAAGAGATGGATGAATATTAATAATACCAAATGGAAAAATGTCAATAATTTGTTTTGTTATAATACTTCCAAAAGAAACAACAACACCAAACAAGGCCTCTGTTCTTTTTATTAGGTGTATTACTTCATTGTCATCTCGTAAACGATTCGTTTCGTGTAAAGGAATGTGATTTTCAATACAATATTGTTTTACAGGATTTGGTGTGAGAATCTTTTTTCTTCCTGTTGGACGGTCCGGTTTTGTTATAACAAGTCCAATAGTGTATTTTTCATTAAGCAGTTGCAATGAAGGAAGAGAAAAATCATCATTGCCGAAAAAAACCAATTTTTCGACACTTTTCATACCGAGTTTTTTAAAAGTTTTTTGAGTTTATCCTCGCTTTCGGGTGCATACTCAACAACCTTATCAATAAAAAGAACTCCGCGCAAATGATCAATCTCATGCTGAAGAACACAAGATTCCATTATATTGAATTTTCTTTTTATAGTTTTTCCGTCACTGTTTTGATATTTGAGTCGAATTTTTTCGTGACGTGGGACATGTCCGAATATATTTGGGACAGAAAGACATCCTTCCATAAATAAAACCTTTTTTTTCGATGCGAATGTAATTTCTGGATTTATAAACAACTCGGCCTTAGATGTAGAAGTAAGTTTTATCGCAATAACATTAATATTTTTTCCTATTTGTGGGGCCGACAGACCTATTCCGTCGTGTTTAATCATCGCCTCAATAAAAAGAGGTTCAAACTCTTTCAGGAATTTGAGCGTCTCGGGATTTTTCATATCTATATCCACCGATTTGTTTCGAAGTATCGGATCAGGATAAATATGTATCTGTAGTTCATTTTTCATTCGGTGTGTTTTATATAACACTTATATTATACTAACTTTATTTAATATAATCAAATTCGGGGTTAATATGAACATCAAAATCAGTTTTTTTTGTGCGAAGTTTTGTAACAAACAATTCTATATCGCGAAGAGTATCATATTTTCCTGTGTATTTATATAATTCCTTTCCTTTTTTTGATTGCGTTTTAATTACTGAAGAACCGGGCAAGTCTTCAAAAGAGCTGTCAGAATAATAGCTCGCTTCATAAACAACTGGTGGATATTTGAATAAAACGCGTTCTTGTATATCTTTTTTTGCGTATTCAGGATATAGCGATGCAGTATAGATTGAACGGAGAGGAGAGTCCTCGTTTCGTATTTGAATAAAAAGCCGATCTGTATAATTAGAAACTCGATTAATATGATCACACAAGACATCATATGTGTTGTGTTTCTCTTTTTGTATTAGAAGATCAGTATTAAGAAGAGCAATACAATCAAAAGAAGAATCGATTGCGTATAAAAGAGCACTAGTCGCGATAATAATAACATTTTCTTCTTTGTCCGATGCTATCGATTTATTGTCTTTTGTGAGACAAATGATACGTTTTGATGGAAAAACGGATCGAAGCGTTTTCTCCAAATCCTTCATGTCAAAATTTATTTTCTTAATATTAGACCCATTGCACGACGGGCATGAAGTATTATTTTCCAAAATAATTGTTTTACAATCCTTACATCGGAAAGTTGGAGTAATGCCTTTATTATTTAATATAAGCGCCGCGCGTCGCGCTGTTCGAACCGCATCTATAATGCGTTCTGATATATATGGATGGATAGATGAATATGGCTCGTCTGCCATTGAAATAAGCGCGACGCGCGGGATCCGAATTGGATTAACTAGAGAAATGCGTCTTTTTTTGTTTAAATAAACTAGCGAAGGGCTCGTATAATAAGTTGATGCATACACAGAAATAAAAGAGCGCATATATTCGGTGATAATACGAAAATCTAGAAGTGGCTTTTGGTCGTAACTTTGATAATCGGGAGAAAGATATTGATCGAGAATAAGTATCGCGGATGATGAAAATGGCATAATACATGCGTTTCTGTTTCCGACAATCACGCGAATTTTTCCGGATGCAATTCCTTGGAGTATTTCGTGTTTTTTTGTTTTTGATATTGTTGGATGATACGGCTCTGATTTTATGCTATGTGCTGAGAGATATGTGCGTATTCGTTCCGCTTCGTTTGAGTAAGGTGTTACTATGATAATTGTCGATTTTTTATGCGTCTGAATAATAGAACGATAATATGAATAAATATGTTCGCGATTATATGAGTTAAATATTGAAATTAATGTTTCATTATTTTGCAATTGCTTGTTATTTTTTGGAAATTTGAATGATTGCGTCTCTATTGCGTTTTTATTGGTATTTTTTTGGCTTAATAGACGTTTCGGGATCTCTGGAATAAGTGTGTATATAATTGTATGGAAAGATGTGTTATATATTTTATGAATATTTTTTATTATATCTACAATCCACGTTGGATATGCGAGTGGTAATATTGATAATATATTTTTTATATTTATAGAAGGTGGTTTGGAAACGGTTTCAATAATCATGCCAATGTGTTTTTTGCCTCTAAAATCAACAACAACAATACTTCCAAGTGGTATGTTTTTGTGGTATGAGTATGTGAAAAGTGGAGTTTGTGATTGTGTTCTTGTTTGTATTGCTATGTTAAAGAAGGTCATGGACGGATTTTTTAGTGTAGAATTGAATTATAGTCTTATAGAGCAAGTTACATATCCGGTTCCAAGTGATGTTTCGTATGCGAGTATTGATATAGAATATTTCATTTCAGCTAAAATACCATACAGCATCAGAAGTTGTTTGTATGATTTTTGAGATGCTTCTGATTCCGTATATTGTTGAAGAGATATAATTTGTGATAAATCATTGTCTCGAAGGGATGTAAGTATTGCATTGTCATATCGTGACATATCGTCTTCTTTTTTTCCAAGAAATCGCGATAAGAATGAGATATCTTTTTTATGAGAAAGTTCCGCAGCTATGATAATAGCGTATCGTTTTGAGGATTCATTTAGAAGCTCGTGAAGTGCTATGCCACACCGAACATGGTCTTCTGGACACTGCCCCGATATTCCCATGTGAACTATTTTAAAATTATTTACGGGCTTTCCAAGTTTTAAAAGTGGAATTGCCGCACTATAGTGAAGAACGGGAGTGTCTATAAGGGTTATTGGAATAATTGTTTCAAGTGATCCTTTGAGATTGGCAACAAGCCCCATATCAATATTCCATTCTTGAGACGTTTTAAAATCCCCGAACAAACCAAGATCCGCACGTACTGTAGTGTGCTGAAGAATTGTAAAAGAATCTTTCAGCATCTCGTTGTGTGCGGAAATAATAATAAGTGTATCAGGTTGAAGTGAATATAGATCAGCGGCTATTTTACGATATGCCGATATTGTTTTTGGAATTTTTGTATCAACCGAGTCTGTTGTTAGACTTGGTGCAAGCAGTGGTGCGTATGGAAGAATACATGCATATGTTATTGCCATAATGTGTTTGATACTAATGAAATGTCGTCTTTTTGGTACATTGAGATGATATCATCTGTTGTGGTTATAATATTGTTCCAAGAATAACCGCGTTCTATAAAAGCACTCTCGTCAATTATTTTGATAAGTTTAGAATTACTTACAATATACACATCAGGAGACGTGCTTGATTTAATTAGTGTTCCATCACGGAATAGTATTGGACTACCCTCGGGAATTGATACAAGTTCATTATTATCGACGGTAGTGATCGTGTCATATTCAAATCTGTTTTTAAGGATTTGCATTGATTGAATATTGTGTTTTGTATTATTTTCGACATAATAAACTTTTGCAGAAGACGCATCTCTTAATAATGCCCCAGTAGCATACACAGATGAAGATGTTATGTCAGAACCCTGCTTCATAGCATCAATATCGCTTTTGTATACTAATTGAAGCTCTTCCGGATTATAACCGAGCTCAGCAAAAGTTTTATCGTCTACAATTTTTCGAATCTCGTCTTCAAGTATAAGATATTTGTTTTCGAATTCGTCTGTTATGACAGTATAAGGAGAAAGCGATATATCAGGACCATTTTGGTATTTACCAATTTCTGCGTCTGATGTTATAACAATGTCACTGAGTTTATAACGATCTTTGAAAACACTTAAATTTATAAATTTACGTTTTTTATCTTGTTCGATTCGATAAATATCAGGCGAATTCTCCGATTTTAGTATTGTTCCATCTGGATAGCTGGTATAGAAGTATCTGTTCCAAAGTTTCCAGAAATTAAGATTTCCATGAATATGAGGAGTATAAATATAAAGCGCCCTGGTTGCATCATTACTTATCTTTACTGGAATCCCATCGATAAGATACGTATTATTTATTTGAAAATAAAACTGATTTCTGTTGTTTAGGTAGTGGCGAGTTCTCCATGTCGCATACTCAATCTGGTTTTTGAACCCCTTGTATCGTATTAGCGACGGGTCTTCTTTACTGCAACTGTCACACACACCATATCCAGTTGCCCAATCAAGCGCTCTTTCGGTTGGATTTATTGTTTCAATAAGACTTTGTTCTTTTTGAAGAAGGACCAGAATGTATTTCGGATTGATATGATAGTTTTGAGATGCATAATATATGATTTCAGCGGCTGATAAATTTGTTTCGTTGTCTCTATATGTTGAAAGACCGCTATTTCTTGAACGCAAAAACGAAACAATGTCCGCGAGCGTCATACTTTTGTAGTCTATAATATCAAAATTTGATATAACAGAACCTTCGTCAAATAGGCTTTCATCAAGAATAAACTTTTTCCCTTCCTCGGTTATTCGGGCTTCTTCTTCTGTATCGAGTGTTTCTATTAATGGGTTATTAAAAGAAACAGGGTCTTCTGTTGTTTTTTTTGATGCAATAAACGGTAGTCCCTGGGTATTTCCGTGTAAAGGCAAAACAAAAACCGCCATACTACATAGAACGATTAATGAAAAAATATGTTTATATAATGTCTTTTTCATGGCGGTATTATATCATAAAAAAGATACTCGTGAGTGTTGATAGTTAATTCGTTTTTATCGCTTAATAGAGTGATTTTTATATTATAAACAAATCAATTATTAGCACTATTTAATGCTTACTAAATTACGAATAAAAAAGAAAAATATTCAACAAGAGGCAATTTTATTGAATAACAGATTTATTCTCCTTTGTCCGGTCAAAAGAGGGGCTTCGGAGAATTTCGCAAGAATATCATTCTGCCTTATTTCTTTGTCGTTATGACAACCGTATTTTGTTTGGCATCTACCATAAGAGAAGACCCTTCTTTTATATCGCCATTAAGTATTTTGAGCGCAATTTCATCCAGAATCATATCTTGTATAACTCTTTTAAGTGCTCGCGCGCCGAATTCTGGAGAAAATCCTTCTTTTATTATATAATCACGTGCCGCGTCTGTTGTTGTTATTGTTATATTTCTGTCCTCGAGTTTTTTTCCTATATCAGTAATTTGTAAATCAAAAATTTTGTACAACGAATCTTTTAGTAGAGGATGAAATATAATAATATCATCAATTCTATTTATAAATTCTGGACGAAAATGTGCAAACACTTGTTTTCGTATTTCTTCCTCCAGTTTTTTATCAATGCCATTTTTGTGTTCTTGAATCAGCGAACTTCCAATGTTCGAGGTCATTATAATTATTGTGTTTTTGAAATTAATTCTTTTTCCTTTTGAGTCGGTAAGATGACCTTCGTCTAATATTTGAAGAAGAATATTAAATACGTCGTGATGGGCTTTTTCTATTTCGTCGAACAAAACTACAGCATAAGGTTTTCTTTTTACCTGTTCTGTGAGTTGTCCTCCTTCTTCGAATCCTACGTATCCTGGAGGTGAGCCTATGAGTTTGGCAACAGAGTGTGACTCCATGTATTCGGACATATCGAGACGCACCATATTTTCTTTACTATCAAAAAGATATTCTGCGAGATTTTTCGCGAGCTCCGTCTTTCCAACTCCTGTTGGACCCAGAAAAAGAAAGGATCCGATTGGTCTTTCTCGATCGCCAACTCCGGCGCGTGAACGACGCACAGCGTTAGATACAGCTTTAATTGCGTCATACTGTCCTATTACTTTTTGAGCAATTGTTTTCTCCATATGTACGAGACGATCTGACTCGGTTTCAAGCATCTTGCGCACTGGAATCCCAGTCCACTTTGATACAATGTTTGCTATGTCATCTTCTGTAACTTCTTGTACCAGAAGAGGAGAGTCTTTCTGTATTTTTTTAAGTTCTGATTGAGCTTTGTTCATGGTACTCTGAGCCTCTGGTATTTTTGCATATCTTATTTCGGCGACTTGTTCGAAATTTGAATTTCTTTCAGCGATTTCCGCTTCTTGTTTAAGTTTATCTATTTGTTGTTTCGCGTCTTGTATTTTGTTAATCAATTCTTTTTCTTTTTTCCATCTTATTTCAAGTGCCACAAACTTTTCTTTTTGATGTGCCAGTTCTTTGTCAATCGTTTCTGTTTTTTCCTTGTTTTTTTCTTTTGTTAATGCGCGCTTTTCGATTTCAAGCTGAGTTATTTTTCGATGAAGTACATCAAGTTCGGTCGGCATTGAATCAATAGCGATTCGAAGTGCCGAGGTAGCTTCGTCAATAAGGTCGATTGCTTTGTCAGGAAGAAACCTGTCTGTAATATATCGTTTTGAAAGATTTACAGCGGCCACGACAGCATTATCAGTGATACGAACACCGTGATGTACCTCGTATTTCTCTTTTATTCCACGAAGTATTGCAATACTGTTGTCTACAGACGGTTCATTCACGAGAACCGGCTGAAACCTTCTTTCAAGAGCGGCATCTTTTTCAATGTATTTTTTGTATTCATTGAGTGTTGTGGCGCCAATTGCACGTAATTCTCCTCTCGCTAGTGCTGGTTTAAGAAGATTGGATGCATCTATCGCTCCTTCTGCCGCTCCTGCGCCGACAATCGTATGTAATTCATCCATGAAAAGAATAATTTTGATCGGAGCCTCCTCTATTTCTCTAATGACAGATTTCAATCGTTCCTCAAACTCTCCTCGAAATTTCGCTCCGGCAAGAAGAGCACCAAGATCAAGTGTTAAAAGCTTGTTGTTTTTAAGGCTGTTTGGAACATCGCCATTTACTATGCGCTGGGCCAGTCCTTCAACGATCGCAGTCTTTCCTACACCAGGCTCTCCAATAAGAACAGGATTGTTTTTGTTTCTTCTTGAGAGAACTTGTATGACTCGTCTTATTTCGTCATCTCTGCCTATGATCGGGTCCAGTTCTTCTTTTGCTGCTCTAGCAGTTAGATCAATTGTGTATTTTTCTAGTGTCATAAACTTCGCCTCCGGAGCGGGGGAGTCTATTTTTGCAGAACCTTTTGCATTTGATACAGCAGATACGAAAGATTCTAGGTCAAGTCCGTATAATTTAAATTGAGATATATACGGAAATCCTTGTTTGAGTATCGCTTCAAACACGTGTTCGACACTTATATAAGAGTCCTTGTTTTTCGTTGCGATTTTTTCCGCTTCGGAAAGTGTTTTTAGTACATCATTAGAAAAAGGCACTGTTCCTTGGACAGATGAAATGGTTGGAAGTTTTTTTATTTCCGCATCAATAATTTTTTCTATTTCCGAAATCGGAATATTTATTTTATTAAGGATGCTATGCACGATGTTCTCGGTATCAGTGATAATTGTCTTGATTAGGTGGGGAATATCTACTGATGATGATCGAGTGTTCGTAGCGAGCGATTGGGAGTTTTGGAGTATTTCCTGTGTTTTAAATGTAAGTTTATTTATGTCCATACAAATGAAATTATACCATAATATTGGTATTATACACCATTAAAAATAGATTAGCAATCGTATAGTTAGAGTGCTGATAATTGTTAGAAAGTGGCTTAAAGATTATATTCTAAATATTTGTTTAGTGTTTATTTAGATAGGTTCTCGTTTTTTATTTTATCAATTTCTTCTTTTTTCTCTATAAAGATATTTTTATGAAGTTTGTATAGAAGCGGAATTACACCGCACGATTCGCACGTACCCCACGCGCATGATTTTTTTTCTTGAAAAAGTTTTCTGCACATAGATATTTCATTTCCGAATGTTTCTGATGATATTTTATTTTCGTATAGAATTGTGATAATAGATCGTTTTATTGCAACGAACGCATATGCCCACAGAAATGGAAGCCAGAGTGGCATAATTCCGAACAGACTTATTCTTTCAAACGATTCGACACCAGTTGATATGAATATGAATTCGGAAATAAACATCGCGACAAAACCGAATATAAAAAATATATATTCTTTTCGTTCGTAGTTGATCGCAAACGAAATAATAATAATAAGGACATATATTCCTGTAAGCACAAAATCATTTTTGAAAACAGGAATAAGCCCAATCATGATAACAACAGGAAGCGCGTGTAGGATTATTTTTGATAGTTTATTTAGCATATTATTATAATATTGATGACATTGTATCATGTTTTTCAATTACATAAAAAAACCACCAGTTTTTAACTGATGGTTTTGTTTTGGTTTGTAGAGATTTTTAAAACCCGTCCGTTGGATAAAAAGGTGGATTATGCAATTCCAGAGGTGGAATTCCATCGCCAATATTGATACTTGTTTTTATCCTAACATTATCTTCTTTTGGACCGAACGGATGTATGTGTGTCTCTACTCCATTGATTGGGACTACAGAGGACTTTATTATAAAGTCCCTTTCCCATTTTTCGATGCTCATACGAACACCCCCTTTCAGGAGCTTTTGTTTAATTTTTTAAAGAACGGATCCCAATATTAGCATAAGAACACGAATAATACAATTGACAAAATATTAAAACGACCTAAAATGATAAAAAAAGCTAAAAAAGGAGCAAAACATGAGCGAAAACGAGTATAAAAGATTTAATACGATTGTTCCCAGAGGAGATGGAAAATGTAATGCTTGTCATGGAACAGGTTCCTATGGAGGTTTTTCTTGTGTTCTTTGTATGGGAATAAATTCGGATCATCCTCGCTTGTGTCATCGTTGTAAAGGAACCGGAATTGATAAATTCGGTGCTCATTGTACAAGGTGCGACAATAATTATGAGAAATATGGTGCGCGGGACAATCAAGACTTAATGTGAATAATAATTCAAACTCTCTATCTATAAAAAAGAAGAGAGTTTTTTATTTAGAAACAAAAAACCGCACCTATAAAAATGCGATTGTGAAAATGGTTACGGTTGATGATGAGCAAAGCGACGTGTAGTGGGCGAGACCTCTTCCTGACATGCGTCAGGACAGGCACTTTCGTTCGAGGTGACAATGCAGATTCGAGGTGACAATTCCCGCAAGGCGGGATCCCGCTTTGCGGGGGTTGACCGAGTGGCCCCGTCACGTTACTCGCAAGCGACGTGACCCGCCATGAGTGAGGAGCGAAGCGACGATTATATAGAAAGAATGGCCCCGCCATGAGTGAGGAGCGAAGCGACGATCGAATGGTGATCCCACGGGGATTCGAACCCCGATTACTACCGTGAGAGGGTAGTGTCCTAGCCCTTAGACGATGGGACCATTGTGTATAAAAACAGGCATATCATATAACATTATTCCTTGCTTTTCAAGCGATTTCCTATTATTATTCTTTATGTATGCCTCATATAACAATAAAAGTAATCGAACGAAAAATAGAAGACAGTAAGAAAGTCGGATATACGCTTATTATTTCCAAAGACGGAGAACAAACAGAAGAGGTTCAGAGTACACTTGATTTTTTTACTAGAGAAGACGCCCTTGATGTTGGAAAACTTGATGCCGGACAGCGAATATTTGATCAATATCACCAGTTTTTAAAAAGCGGTGAATATACTTATTCTATAGAGTGATTTATTAACACGCAGATTGAAAAAACGGTTATTTTAGGTATACTCTTTCTGCTCGTTATCTTTTTGGGGAGGAATGGCTGAGTGGTTTAAGGCAACGGTCTTGAAAACCGTCACACGTGATAAACGTGTCGAGGGTTCGAATCCCTCTTCCTCCTCCATTTTAAAAACACCACATACTCGTGGTGTTTTTAAATTTCTACTATTTTTATCACTACAATCAATAATGATAATCTCTGTTATTGTTAATCATAGTTGCTCTGTAGATTTGTTCCATGAGCAGTACTCGGGACATTTCGTGGGTGAATGTCATGTCTGAGAGAGAAAGAATTAGGTGTGCTTTTTTCCTTATCTCATCATTCAAACCAAGTGCTCCTCCTATAATAAAAATAACATCTCTTTTCTCTTTTTCGAGGAATGATGCGAATGTCTCAGATGATAATTGTTTGCCTTTTTTATCTAAGGCCACAACAAAACAATCATCAAATCGTTTCAAGGCCTCATTTATATAGTCGTTTTCTTTTTTAATTGAAATATTTTTCTCTCCTTCTTTTTTAAATGGGAAAGAAGGAAGCTCAATAATATTAATTTGCACGAATGGTCGTAGACGTTTATTATATTCAATAATTGCGTCTTTTGAATATGGTTCTTTGAGTTTGCCAATGGCGAGAATTGTTATGTTTTTCATGTCTACACTATACTGATTATTACACAAAAATTCAATTGTTTAAAATTATAATTTTTATCATCTTTGTATTTTACAAACAAAGCTGTTTGTAGTACCATGTACTCGATTATTATGAGGAGATGATGGGTCGTATACAATCTGTTTTACAATGGGTTTTGGCTGTATTTATAGGGTGCTTGCTCGCATCTGTTTTTTCTTATACTTATGTTCGTGCCGCCGATACTTTTGTTGGTGTGGGTTCTTCTGATGGTGTCACGGCACTTCAAAAACTCGTGAAAGATTATGGGTTCACGATTGGAATAAAAGGAAAAAATATTTTATTTGATCTTACGGGAAACGATCGGCTTATGTTAATGAACGGCGTAGAATATTCCGTAAGTGTGGCCCCAGAATATAATGTTACCTCAGTATTTGTAACAACAAATCAAACAAAAACACTTCTAGATGACAAAAATTTAGATGGTATTTATGAAGGAACATTTGTTTATAATCTTCCATCTGGTGAATATACGTTTTCCGTAAGTTTTCTTGATGTGAGTGGTATATATTATAATGTAGATGTGCCAGTTAGTATTGATCCTTCTTCTAATATTGTTACGAAAACAAGCGAAGATAATATTTATCCCGTTTCTAAAGCAAAAGTGACCATATATTCATTTAATTTTCCGATTAATGAGTGGGGCGTGTGGGATTCTAGAAGTTTTTTTCAATCAAATCCATTAGAGACTGATTCAGACGGATTGTTTTCTCTAATGCTTCCTCCTGGAAAATATTATATTACAGCATCAGGAGAAAGAATTCATGATTTTAAATCTCCTATATTTACAATTAATTCGCTCTCTATAATTACAAAAACATTTGAAGCTGAGTCAAGATATGGTATTAATTTTGAAGCGGCTGATTATATTTTATATATTTTAGTAATTTTTCTTATTGTATTGTCATGGTATGTGTATCGTCTTATAAGAGAGCTTCGTCGATTGCGAAAGAAGATTGGCCATCATTCTGATGTCGAACTAGATTATCTTCGACATATGGAAATTTATATGGCAGAAGAATCCTCTCGTCAAAAAAACACATATAAGTCATTATTCGATTAAAAATATATGAAAAAAATAATACCTTTTGTTATTGTTGTGGCATTAATTGCTATTGGGTGTGAAAAAATCAGGAAAGATGATTCTCCGCGCGCCGTTAATAGTCCATTGTCACAAACCATTGCTAATAATGTGGTCCCGTCTACTAGTGAATATAAAAAAATGATCAGTGATATTCTCAGTGCATCTGTATCTCTTGAGAAAAAAGAAAAAAATATTCTCGTTATGGTCGTTCCCGGAGAGTTTAGATCGTTTCATATGAATCTTCTAACTGCAATTCATCAATATAGATTAAAAAACGATTTTAATACACTGGTCGCTCTTCAAAGAGAAAACGAGTGGATATCATCTTCAATTGATTTGCTTAAAAAATAATTTATGCGTATTTTTGTAATATTTCTTATTCTTGCTGGTATCGTTTTTGGTGGATATTATGCGTATCAACGATATGGGAGTAATATTCTCTCTTTGGTCGGAGGAGGTGGCACATCATCGTCTTTACCTTTGATTTCCAACGATTCACTCAGATCTTTTATACAAGGGAAAACATCTTTCCCTATTGTTGGAGAGAAAACATTTGTTATTACAGAGGAGTATATCTCAAATCTTATTAAAAAGGAGATAGAGAGCGGTAACAACACAACAGAATCAGGAAGCATGAAGAACAGTAGTGTTGATATAAAAAATGATGGCACAATTGTTTTTGATGCTGATTTATCAAAACCAATAGTTACTCATCTAACACTTGTTCTTCGTGGAAAATTAGTTGATAAAAAAGTGATTATTACAGTAGAAGATGTTATTGCTGGTGACACATTTTTTTCTTCCCCAATAGAAAAAACAATTGAGAAATTAATTTCTCCATTTATTTCAACTCTTACATCAGGAATTAATAAAATAAATTATAATTCTCTTATATTTTATGATGATCGTATAGAACTAGAAGCAGAACGTTTATTAAAATAATTTAATTTTATTGTTTCATGTTTATAATTAAAAAAACACTTCTTCACATTGTCCCGATCATTCTGGTCGGAAGTGCTTTTTTAATTGGTGCTTATGTGCCCGAATACTATTATTGGGCTATTTTTATTAGCATGATATTTGTTTTTTTATATGTTATATATCTTCTTGGGTTTGATGAATGGACTCATGCTGTTTTGTACGGCGGGCTCGCTGTGATTGTTTCGGCTTCAATGTTTTATATATACTCATTTCAGAATGACCCTGTGCGTCAATGGGGAATACTTGTTGTATATTTATTATGGAGCATAGTGTATTTCGATCAGGTATTGTATTACGGTCGTGCAAAACCGGCACTGCTTCCTGATAGAACTGTTTCAATTCTAAGTTATACAGCGTTTATAGGAATGTATATATATTTTATTTCGGTTTATAGTATTTTACTCAAAACAACAATTTCTTTGACTCTTATGCTCGGAATCTCTATTGTTGTAGTGGTATTTTTCTATTATTTTTGTTTTTGGATACGGAGAGTATTATATCATAATGCACGTGTGTTTGTGATATCAGGTACTGTTATTACGCTTCAAATGATGGCGATTATCGCATATACTTCTGTTACTTTTTATGTGCAGGCCTTCATGGCATTCATAATAGTATATACAAGTATACAGGTGTTTTATTATATTCTTAATCCACAAAATTATCTTAGATCCGATTTACGAAGGATAGTCGCCGTTACTTTGTTTGTAATGCTTCTCGTTTTTCTTACGGCACGATGGATCTGACGTGAAAAACACGGTTTAATTATCTTAACGTAAAAAATTATATGCGTATTTTCTCTTTTATTATTATAGTGTGTGTGGTTCTTTTTGTTGGTATTGTCGGAGGTCTTTTTCTTTATCACGAGACATTTCTTCCGATTATAAAAAATATTGCTGGCACGGCTATTCAACAGCCTGTGGATTTGCGCCCTTTTGTTTTGAGTGAACAAGAGGTTCGTTTTTCGACAAAAAACCTGAAAGAGAAAAACAATAATGCACTTTTTGGAATCGCACTTCCGAAAAAAACAGGCAGTTTATATGATAGAACCGATATTATGGGATATGCTGTTGCGGCGACGTCAGATGGCTGGCTCGTGACATCATATAAAACAGACAAGATTCGTGATGCGGTTATTATTACTCCTGATAGAACAATACTCCCAATTCTAGAGACACACGAAGATCCATTGACAGGTCTTTTCATTATAAAAATTGATAACACCTCAAGTAATCCTATACAGATAGCAAATGCCGACTCTTTTGTAGAAGGTGACGTTTATTATGCCCTTAAGTTTGTTTTCGAAGATATGGCAATAGATACCGTTTCTTTAAGAGAACGACAGTCAGCTCATACAATTAATCCTTATACCTCTGATAAAGTAAATGATAGATATGTTGGTGAATTAATAACAAATATTTCACCGGGCACCCCAATTGTCAATAAAAACGGTCTGGTAATAGGAATAAAAGGTGATAAAAATGACACTATAATTCCAAGTGATTATATAGAGCTAACTGTGAGCCATTTTCTAAAGAATAAATCTTTTGTTCAAAGAACGGTGTTAAATGCGTCTTGTCTTGATATATCTTTTATAGCAGGTGAAAAAGACAATTTAAACAAACTCTTTAACGGAGAAAAGAATGGAGCCTATGTTGTTTCTGTTGGAGGAAAGAAACAGTCAAATCTGAATAAAAATAATATTCAACAATTCGATTTGATTAAGGGAGATATAATTATATCAATAGATAACATATTAATTGATAAAAAATACGATATTGGTGAAATTTTAGGAACATACAAAAAAGGTGATATTGTAAAAATAAAAGTTAAAAGAGGGGATAAAACACTTGAAAACTCAATAACGTTATGAGATAATCTATTTAACTTTTCCCGATATTTCCCTATACACTAAGCAAGTTTTTATTGTATTTTTGTACCAATTGAGTTGTATAGGGTTTTTTAATACCCCAAGTCAATCTATGTTAATCAGGATGAAAATGTGACAAAACTGTAACATTTTCTCCACTTAATCGTCATATATAACGAGAACGGTATGTTTAATGAGGCACAGGATCAGATTTATGTGCTCCAAATACGGTCTGGACGTACTGAGGTGTACGGAAAACTGTATGACAAGTATCTTGACGAGATATACCGTTATGTTTTTTTCAAGGTAAGACACGATAGTAATGCCGAGGATTTGACTAGTGAGACTTTTATTAAGGTGTTAGATTATATTGTTACATCAGAAAAGAATGTTGATAATATAAGAGCACTTTTTTATCGAACGGCTCGAAATCTGGTCATTGATTTTTTTCGAAACAAACATCAGACGGAAACACATATTGATATTGATGATGAGGACACTTTTGTTGCTTCTGATAATGATGTGGAAATACTTATAGATATAAAAATCGATATTGAGAAGCTTGATAATCTCATGTCGAAGATCAAAGATGAGTATCGAGAAGTATTGATAATGAAGTTTGTTAATGATATGAGTATTGGCGATATGGCTCGAGCACTTGATAAAACAACAGGAGCTGTTCGGGTTCTTGTATCGAGAGCGCAACAAGCATTGCGGCGTGCACTTAAGGATCATCCTATTAATTAACAGTTTTTGTATAATGAATAATTTTGTTACAGCAAGAATACTTAAGCATTTGAAAGAGATAAAACCATCTCTTAGTTTTAGATATTCATGCCGTGATAAAATTAATGCGCATATTCGTGCACATGATGTACATCGTATTCAAACGGGTGACAATACTCGTGTTCGTTTGGACAACCTAGTTCATTTATCACTTCTTTATACTCAACGCGGTCTAACTTCTGTTTTATCGAGAAGTATAGCTGTGGCGTGCGTGGTAATGCTTTCGGGAGGAGTCTTTCTAGCAAGCGCTGATGATACTGTACCTGGTGATACTCTTTATCCAATTAAAATAATGAAAGAGAAGGTGTCTCTTATGGTAACCACATCACCGAATGCAGAGGCTGAGCTTCGTCTCAAATATGCATCAAGACGTATAGTTGAGGCACAAAAACTAGCAGAACGTGATGCGGGAAGCAATTTGATCGCAATAAAAAAGACAGTAACAACTGCAAAAGCAGAAGTTGTTTCTGCTCGTGAACTTCTAGACGTTGTTAAACAGGATGCGAATGCGACAAAAAGCGATTCTCAAGATCAGAAAAACACTCGTTATTTCACATTATCACAAACAGTTCAGAATACTGCTGGAGAAATATCAGAAACTCTTAAAAACATGGATATCAAGTCAATTGATACCAATCATAACAATGTAATCGATGATGCACAAAACGATCTCGATACATTGAGTTTTTCCGTATTCAAAGATCTTGTTATGAATTTTGAAGCCGGTAATATAAGTCCGGATGTTCTTACAAAGAAGGATATATCAGATCGTATTATAGAAGTATTGGGAGAACTTATGGATATATATACGAAAGAAATAAAACGAAATATTATTATTGGAAATGAGTTTTTATATATTGATTCTTTCGAAGAGCAGGTGCGATATAATAATTTATTGGAAGAACAGAAACATTACAGACTTCTAGATCAACAAGTAGAAGAGACCAAAAAGAGTATTGAGGCACATGTAGCGACCGATAAGTTCAGTGATTCAATAAACGAAATACAGAAGTTACAGGCGATCTTTAACGCTGAACGGACACGACAAAGATTTGATGATTATGGAAGAGAGTTGGTAAAAGACACTCCTGTAAATAAGGATGCGTCGGTGACTTCACAGGATGAAAACAAATAAATTGGAATAGGGTAGACGACATATTGTATTCTATCACTGTTTGTGTCGTTTATCCCTGGTCTAATAATAGATTAGGGAAATACTGCGTATGATGTCTCGTGCTTTTTGTACGTACATCTGTAATATCGCAATATTAATTTAGTGTAAAATATATCATGAGTAAATTCAGAAAAGTTTTTGCCTTGTTCACGGTAGTGGCATCGCTTCTCATCTACACAGATGTAGCAGCAGCTACTTACAATGAAGGAGCTCTCGTTAAGAAAGCATCTTCAACGACCGTATATTTCGTAGGCGGAAACAATGGTTTGTACACTTTCCCTTCACAAGTCGAGTTCTTTTCTCGATATGAAAATTTCGATGCTGTGCAGACTGTTTCTGATGCTGACTTCGCTGCATTCCATCTAGCTGGTACTATGGGCGTTCGCTCTGGTACTTGGATGGTTAAGGTTCCGGATTTTTCCGAGACCTATGCAGTCGAGAATGGCGCTTCAATTCGCCACGTCGGCTCTGAAACAATCGCAGCTTCATTATTCGGATCAAACTGGAATCAGTGGATCAAAGATATTAATCCGAATACATTCGCCGCTACTTATCATACCGGCACCGCAATTTCTACGGTGAACCAGTTCCCAACCGGTCAATTGATAAAAGTAGATGGTACTAAGTACTATATTGAGGGTAGCAAACGCCGCCCATTCGCTTCTGAGTCTGCATTCACTGCAAACATGTTCAGAAACGAGTTTGTACATGAAGTTACTGCTGGCGCAGTATCTGCATTCAATATCGGTACTTCTATCACAGGCCTTGAGACTACTTTGTTGGATTATCCAACAGGTGGTGGTTCTCCAGTTATTTCAGGAGATATCACATTCTCATTGGCTTCAAGCACTCCAGCTTCTATGACTGTACCTGATGGAGCTGGTAACTTTAAAATGACTGCAATCAACGTTACCAACGGCGCAAGCACTGCGGTAAACTTGACTGGAGTTACAATCAAGAGATATGGCGTATCAAGTGATAATATACTTGAAGGTGTCAAAATTCTTGATTCAAACAACAACCGTCATGGTGGTACGGTAAGCTTGTATAATGGTTATGCAACTATTAACTTCACAAGCGATCCTATCGCATTGACTGCCGGTCAGACAACTACTGTTTATCTAGCTGCTGACATTGTAGAGGCAGGTAATAATAATGGTACAATTGCGCTCGGAATTGAGTCTGCTACAGGCATCACTATTTCTGGTGGTACTGTTCGTGGAACATTTCCAATAAGAGGCAATGAAATGTCTATTATTGATGGTAGCACCTTACTTGGAAGTGCCCGCATCGGTTCTGTAGGAAATTATTCTCAGAATCTTGATGTTGGCGACACAGGAGAAGTTATTGCGCAGTTCAAAATCTTTGAAGTAACTAACGAGCAGATTGCAATAGATCGAATCGTTCTTACAAACAGAGGTACTGCAACTGCATCTGATATACAGAATATAAAAGTATATAACGAATCAACCGGTGCTCTTATTGGTTCTGTTTCGTCGCTTAATGTAAACAATCAGGCTGTCATTACGACGACCGGATTGTCAATGGCAGAAGGCAATACCGTAACATTGACTGTAAAAGCTGATGTTATTGGTGGGACAAGCAGAACACTTCAACTTGTTGTAGAACAAGCAGAAGACATAACGCTTCGTGGTCTTGAGACCGGCGTAAGTTTCTTGCCTAAAGTTGATACAAGCAATGACACAACTTTCCCAATTGGTGATAAAATTACTTCCTCATCAGATAATATCTCATTACACAACATTAATCAGGGTACACAGTCATTAGGTTTATCTCCATCGTCTCCTTCAAATAAGGTGGCTGCAGGTTCAAACCAAACGATAGGTGTATATGATTTTGTTGCTGCTGGTGAAGACACAGAGGTTCGTGTAATCTATGTTGGTTACGCAACCGATGGAACAGCTGGTACAAACAGAAATCTTGACACAGCTGGTCTATGGGATGGAAACAATAACTCAATAGCATCTTCTGTATCAAACGTAAATGTTCCGAAAGGATCTATTGCCGCAAATACATATTATGTTGTTAAGTACACATTGTCTCCTTATCTCACGATTCCTGCCGGCCAGACAAAACAGGTTAAATTAGTTGCTCAATTGAAGAGCGAATCTTCCGATTCTACTCACTTCCCTATAAATAGTCAGATTAAGGGTGTTTTGAATGGATGGGAAGTTAAACTTCTTTCAAGCAATCTTAACCAAACAAATGGTAGTACTTCTGTAGGAGCGGGTGTTAGTCTTCATACATCTGGTGTTCCAGCAAACACATTGTCAGTAGAAGATTCTTCAATGAATATTGCTATTGATAACTCATTGCCAAGCACTACTATCGTTACCGGTTCTACAGCCGCTCCTCTAGCACAGTTCGTTCTTTCAACGGCTGCTGCTGAGGGTGCAAATGTTTCGAACTTTACCATTGGTACACGAACAGCTGGAAATACATTCCCAACTGGCGCGAATACAAATGCATTTGCTGGAAACAAAATTTCCAACGTTATGCTTTACAAGTGGTCAGGTTCAGCATGGGTCAAGATTGGTGATACACAGTCGACTCCGGCTAGCTCACCAACATTCTCTGTTTCTGGAGAATTGAACCTAGCTGCAAATGCATCTGTTCAAATTCGGGTTGTTGGTTCTATTGCTTCATCTGGTGTTTCTGATAATGCTTCATTGAGGCTTACGGCAGCAGCTACTGGTGTCGCAGTACCATCAAACAAGTCTTTGACTGCAGCTGCAACCGATCTTCAGATCATGACGATGTCAACGACGGGTGGCTTACTAAGCTTCTCGTATGATCCGACATCCGCAGTGTCTTCGTCTATCATCGTTGCAAGCCAGACTATGGCAAACCTCGCTGACTTCAAATTCACTTCCAACCTAGTTGAAGGTGCGAAGATCAGTAAGATTGTCATGGGAGGCCTCAACTTCGATAAGAACATCACAAGAGTATATCTCTATGATGGCGCTACGAAGATTGGCGAACAGCCATTGCAGTACAACAGCACTTCAGCTCGATACGAAGCAAGCTTCTCTGGTTTAACTGTTTCAGTTGAGAAGGGAAGCTCAAAAGTATTGACTGTAAAGGCTGATGCCGCTGCTATTCAAGCTCTTGCTACAAATGCAGCTGCTACTCAACTGATCGCGCCTGTTATATTCGACATCGACTCAGTCGGTCTCGTATCAAACTTGTCGCAGGAAGTTGCAGGTACTCTTACTGCAGCTGATACATTCTTGCCAAACGGAACACAATCTTCTGTTAGTGGCCAGTTCATCTATTCTACAGGTGCTACTGCTGGTGTTACATATCCAGCGTATGGCATTACAACAAACGTAGCTGATTTTAACGGTGGTACTGTTATTTTCAACAGCGCTGCTGGTACAACTACGTGGTCAAGTGCTTATAGAATCTCAAGACTGGGTCTTGCTGATAATACAAGCACAAATGCTGAAGTAGTTTATGAACCAGGTGACCTAGTGTTCGTAGCTGATACTGTAGGAACCGCATCCACAGGCTTCGCTGTTGTTACAAATGCAGCAGGCGTTGCAATCGGTGCCGCATTATCAACTCTTACAACAGCTCCAACAATTGGAGATACGGCTTATGGTACGGCAGGTGTTTATGTTATTAACATGACAGAAAACGCAGCTGGAACAGCTGGTGCTCTCTATACAAATGCTAAGCATGCGATAAGAGTACACAGAGCCGATGATGTTGTTGCTGTTATGACAAGCACAATGTCAAATACGACACTAGCTCCACAGGCTAATCAAATGATTGGCAAATACAGCATTAAGGCTGATGGTGGAAGAGATCTCACTATGACTCAAATCACATTTACTATCTCCGGTTCAAACGGTCCTTTCTCTTCGTTCGATGGTGATATCGTACCAGCGTGTAGCGGTGTTACAATCACAAATTGTAAAGTTACCGGTTACGTTCTTAAGGATTCAAGTGATGTGGCGATCCCAGCTACACTTACTGCTACTGTCTCTTCTCAGACGGTACAGTTCGCGCTTACATCAGCAATTACGATTACTCAGGGTAATTCAAAAGAGTTCAGACTCTATGCTAACACCTCAAACATCAAGATGGATGGTGCTAATGCACCAGCTCCGGTTCAATCTAATGTGACGCTTTCTAGTCGTCTCGAGGGTTCAGCTGGCCCATTCCCTGCAACCGCAGGCCCTGTTCCTTACTCGTATATCTCAGCGTTCGACAACTCAACAACTGTTAATTCTACATTCTCACCGTCGTTGCCTGTTCTCGGTGCTGTTACTACGTACTAACCGAATTTGTACCTCGTTTAGTATCGTTACTAAAAACTCCCCTTGCCTTCGGGCGGGGGAGTTTTTGTTTTGGGGGAGGCCGACAACTTATTATTACTGTCATCCTGAACTTGTTTCAGGATCTACCGTGTAACTAAGTAATTCACAGACGGCGCTTTAGTTTCTAAAAGACAAGTGATATAGATATATTATGTCTTACTACGTTTATATCTTAACAAATTATACCAACACAACCTTATATATTGGTGTCACTAACGATATTATTCGTCGTGTGATGTTTCATAGAAACAAGAAAGGAGGCGTGTTTACGCGTAGATATCATTTGACGAAATTAGTGTTCACAGAAGAATACGAGTCCATATATGATGCACTAGAAAGAGAAAAGCAATTAAAACGTTGGCACAGAAAGTGGAAATGGAATTTGATAAAAGAGTATAATCCGGAACTCAAAGATTTGTTATTATGACAATGTATCATGGAAGATCCTGAAACAAGTTCAGGATGACAGTGTCAGTTAAGGATGACAGTGTCAGTTAAGGATGACAATGTGGGTTAAGGATGACAATGTCAGTTAAGGATGACAATGTGGTGTCTAGGTGACAGTGTTGGTGAGGCCCCTCACTTAGTTCGAGGTGACGAGGCGGGTCGAGGTGACAACCCCTCACTTCGTTCGGGGTGACAATATGGTGTCGAGGTTACAATGTGCATTGCTTAAATTAGGGAAATATTTTATACTAGGCACGAAGATTTAAATGTTTAAATATTGTGAAATGGCATGAGATAGCACGAAAACTTCTTATAATTCCTATTTGTATAGGAATGTTTTTTGGTGTGTTTGCTGAGGCGCAAGATGTACAAATAATAAAAACATATATACCAGGCGATTCGATGTATGTGAACATGGATTATTTACGTACGATGGAAATGGAGAAGGTTTGGACTGATTATAATGGTGTAAATCAAGTTGTTGTTGCTGTTATTGATTCCGGGGTTGACCTTGATCATCCTGATCTCATGAAAAATATCTGGCATAATTATCGTGAAATACCAGGAAACGGGAAAGATGATGATTATAATGGATATACAGATGATTATAATGGATGGGATTTTGCTGATAACGATAGCAATCCATCTCCTGTTACATCAACTGGTGCATCATACGAAGCCATGCATCACGGAACTTTTATTGCTGGAATTATCGCGGCCGAACACAATGGAAACGGGACGGTAGGAGTTGGAAAAGGAAATATAAAAATAATGCCTATTCGCGCTGTCGCCGCGAACGGTATAGGAGATATTAATGCAGTTATCAAAGGAATATATTACGCAGTAGATCATGGAGCGAGAGTAATAAACATGAGTTTTATATCAGGAAAGGAAAGTCTTGAGCTCAAAAAAGCCATTCAATATGCATGGGATCACGGTGTACTCATAGTAGCGGCGGCTGGAAACGGAGAATACAAAGATGGTGCTGTAAGAAGAAATTTAAACGACAAGCCATTATATCCGGTGTGTTCAGTTTTTTCTGATAATATAGTTATTGGGGTTGGTTCTATAGCAAAAACAAAATCCGTGTCAGTTTTTTCAAATGTTGGAGATACGTGCGTTGATATTTATGCAATCGGTGAACAAATTATTTCAACGCTTACGTACGAATATGAACGTTCGACGCTTCGAGATACTGTAGGAACAGGATGGTGGGGAACGTCTCTTGCTACTGGGTTTGTTTCCGCCGCCGCCGCGTATATAATGTCGGAGTATCCATATTATACAAACTCTGAAATCAGAGATCTTTTGATTAATAATGCGACACCACTAGGATCAGAAGGAACGACGGTGAGAGCCCTCAATATCGTTGATTCAATAATCAAAGCAATTACAATTGTTCCGCACACGGTCCTTGCTGTTATTGTGCAAGAAAACGGAAAGTATTATTTACGCATAGTAACGACAGAAGGAAATATCATACAATCATTTTTAATATATCGAGGGGCACTAGATGATGTGCAGATGACGACCGGAGATTTCGATGCAGACGGAGTTGATGAAATAGCCGTTTCATATATTAATGGAAGGAAATCAATTGTTGATGTGTTTGAATACGATGGCATATTTCGAACAAGGTTTCAGGCGTATGGAGATCTTTTTATCGGAGGTGTTCGTGTTGATACGATAAGGAGAAACGGTCCACTCGGAAGACAATTAGGTGGTAAGTGGGAGAAGGATTTAATTGTTACAGTGCCATATAGAGGAGGAGGTCCTCATGTAAGAGTATTTGATATGTTTGGTAAAGTTTATGCGCAGTGGTTCGCTCTATCTCCTAAATTAATAGCCGGTTATGATGTTGATGTAAGAGATTTAAATGCTGATGGAAATCCAGAGGTAGCAGTTATCTTAAGTGATGCGAGAGAGGGCTGGAAAAAAGATATGGCGGTTTCGAACGCGGATGGAAGTGGATTGGTTCAATATGAAAGCGGAAGAAATAATAGATATGGAAAACGATTATATTTAACAGATGATAAATTATACTCATATTCTTGGAATAGGCTACATAATTATTCATCGGCTTATGAGTATTTAAAAGACGACGTGATAAATGATAGTAAAAAAGTTGATTATTTAAGAGGTGTTCTTGATGATAAACAAGATGTAGTATTCACTCTTCCTTCAAACCGAGACGGAGTCATATCAACAAATTTTTTTGATAGGTATGATAAGGTTCCGATAAAAAATGTTTGGGATTTTGATCTAATTCACTTGAGAGATGGTGTATGGTGGAGAGATTAAGATTGTGGAAGCCGTATCGAATTGTTCGTGATTCGGTATTCGGAGATTTTATAATGTTTTCTTTTATTGGTGGCATTGTAACGTTATTTGATATCGGAGTTTTTTGGCTTCTTGTGTTTTCGGTTTCTTTTTTTCAATATTATTATCTGATTACAAACATAGTTTCTTTTATTTTTTCTGTATTATTGAGTTTTACATTGAACAGAAAATTTACATTTCGATCTTCCGGCAAAGCTTATTATGAAATACCTAAATTTTTTATTGTCGCGCTTCTCGGACTAGGTGTATCTGAACTTGTTTTATATGTTATACACGGAACATTGGAATATCATGTTATTATAGCGAAGCTGTGCGCGGTTGCTTGTACGGTATTAGTCAATTTTTTTGGTAACAAGTTTTGGACTTTTCGGCATAAGCTGACATCTTTGTCAGCGCATGATGAATAAATATGGTTTTTGTATGAAAGAATTATATTTGTTGCTATACTTATATTATAATAATTATTTTGTATTAGGAAACCTTTGTATATGACACCATTAACACAAAATCGGTTCTCGCTTTCAGTTATCGTTCCTGTATACAACGAAGAGAAATCAATTGCTTCAGCGATTACTCGTATTTGTTCATATTGTAATGCTCGCGGATATATATATGAGGTTATTGTTGTGAATGATGGGTCTACGGATGCGACCGCGCGCATCGCGGAAGGATTTGGTGATCCGGTTCGTGTAATTTCATATTCGCCGAACGAAGGGAAGGGTTTTGCTGTAAATACAGGCTTCCGCGATGCGCGTTATGAATGGATGCTTATGATAGACGCAGATTTCTCGACAGATATTTGTGAACTAGAAAAACTCATCCAATATATCGCGGATTATGATGTAATTATAGGTTCAAGGGGTTTGTCTGATTCAATTATAGAAGTACATCAGGTGTGGTACAAAGAAACACTTGGAAAGGTTGGTAATTTTTTGATTCGAAAGATACTCGGATTATCTATACGAGACACTCAATGTGGTTTTAAACTTTTTAATAAAATGTTCAAACATTTTTTGGATGAACAAGTAACAAGGAGGTTCTCATTTGATTTTGAACTTTTATATATTGCGAAAAAACACGACTTGAAAATTAAAGAAGTTCCTGTTAGATGGGTCAACGACACGAGTTCAACAGTGCTGCTTTTCGACTATGCTCGTGTATTATATGATCTTCTTCATATTCGGTTTGTACATAGACGACTGTTCCGCATAAAGAAAAAACCCTGTTATTAAGCCATTTTTTAGTATTTTAGCTCCTTGTTAAAACGGCGTCTGATTGATACAATGTAGGTATCGTAATAGTTTTTATATACAACAATGACCTCACAAACATATAAAGAGAAAAATATAGTAGTTGCAGGAGGAGCCGGATTTATAGGTTCCCATGTGTGTGAACGATTACTTGCTGAAGGACACCATATAATTTGTATAGATAATTTTGTAACTAGCCAAATTGATAATATACAACATCTTTTACAGCATCCGAAATTCGTATTTTTGAATCACGACTGCTCGGTTCCTATTGATTTAAATACTGTTCCCGAACTTGATAAATTTAAAGTACGATTTCAGGGAATACAAACAATATTTAATTTTGCATGTCCGATATCGGTAAAAAACTTTACCAAGTATGTTATTAATACATTAGATGCAAATTCGTTGGTTATAAAAAATCTTCTCGAGATGACGCGTACTTATGGATCCGTATTCGTTCATGGTTCTACATCATCTGTATATGGAGAACCATCTAGTGATAACTTATATTATAACGAAAAAAATGTTGGCATTGTAGATTTTACTGGACCTAGAAGCGCTTATTATGAAGGGAAGAGGTTTGCTGAGACAATGGCTATAAATTATCGTAACGTATATAATCTAGATATTAAAATTGCTCGTATTTTTAATACGTACGGACCTCGTATGTCGGCTCAATCAGGGAGATTGATCCCAGAACTTATATTAACGGCGCTTTCAAACAAGGATATTGTTATTTATGGTGATCCAAAAGCAAAACAATCATATTGTTATATTGATGATATGGTTGATGCGTTAATAAAATTATCAGTATCTGAAATATCGTCTCCTATAAACATAGGACAGTCTATAGGTGTGTCAGTTACTGAAACCGCTCAGTTGATTATTGGATTGGCAGGATCTGCTTCAGAATTAAGACAAGGAGAAACACTTCCGTTCAGTACATATTCTGTTCTTCCTGATACAAACATGGTAAAAAATCAACTTGGTTGGCTTCCTCTCGTCACACTTCAGGATGGAATTACCAGAACGATCGAATATATGCGCACAACACTCAATACAGTGACGATGTCCGAAATGGTAGACAGTTTGTCAATGAATGATATTAAATAATTATTATTTGTATGCCGAAGATAGTCGCAGTTGTTCCTTGTTTTAACGTCGCAGAAACAGTAAGCGATGTTATTATAAAATTATGTTCCCATGTTGATGAAGTTATTACTGTGAATGATGGATCGAAAGATAATACTCGGGAAATACTTTGCTCGTTACCATGTATATATATAGAACATTGTATCAATCTTGGACAGGGGGCAGCATTAGCAACTGGGACGGAGTATGCACTGTCTATTGGTGCTGACATTATAATTCATTTTGATAGCGATGGGCAACACCAAGTAAAGGATATAGAAAGAATGATACAACCAATCATTTCAAAAGAATCAGATATTGTTCTTGGATCTAGATTTTTAAAAGGAGCTGACAAAAAGAATATTCCTTTTTCCAAAAGAGCGATCGTGCTCCCTGTTTCAAAGTTAATAAATTTTTTCTTTACGGGTTTGTGGCTTACTGATGCACACAATGGTTTTCGAGCATTATCTTCTCATGCTGCTAGGACAATTCGTATTACTCAAGATAGAATGGCGCATGCTTCTGAAATTATTGAAGAAATATCAATTCATAAACTTCGCTTTGTTGAGCGTCCCGTTGATATTCTTTATGCAGAGTATGGACAAGGATTGTTAGGAGGTCTTCGAATAATAAAGGAACTTCTTTTGGGTAAATTTATAAAATAATATGATGGTAATTCAATACGCGATTCTCATCTTTGTTGTGTTTGTCATTATCAAGACAATTCGTCAGCATCGCAACAAACAAGTTTCAACCCCGAGTATGTATATTTGGCTCGTTTTTTGGATTTTGTTGGCACTTGCAGCTTTGTCTCCAAAGAGTACTGATATTCTGGCTTCGTATGTAGGTGTGGCGCGTGGTGCTGATCTTTTGGTTTATGTTTCAATTTTAGTATTATTTTATTCTGTATTTAGACTTCTTGCTAGGATACAAAAACTTCAGTACGATATGACACGCCTGATTCGTATATTAGGGCATGAGAAAGCTGTGCATGGAAAAAACATAGAAAATGGAAAAGAAAACACATCAATGGAAACACATGATACAAAACATGAATAATAAACCAAGAGTTGGAGTTATAATTGTGGGGTATAATGCAGCGTCATATATACACCCTCTTTTTTTATCTATTTCAAAAATTAATACAAACAAGTGTGTTCCGGAAATTATTTATGTTGATAATGCGTCCCCAGATGATTCGAATAAGCGCGTTGAAGAAGGCCGTTCTATTATCAAGTTTCCATTGCATTTAATTTTTTCTGAAAAAAATCTTGGTTTTGCAGGAGGAAATAATAAAGGCATAGAGTTTTGTAAAAAAAACAATTTCGATTATGTTTTTTTGCTAAACCAAGATACAGAAATAGATTCAAACGCTATTGATTGTATTATTGAGACAGCTGAAAAACTCAACAAGAAGAGGATTATTCAGTCTCTTCTTATTGAATATGGTACAAATCGTATTGTAAATAGCGCCGGGAATCTAGCTACGTTTTATGGTATTGGATATGCCGGAGCCGAAGGAGTGAGCGAAAGTGAAATTGATTGGAAACATCATAAATATACATATTGTAGCGGAGCGGCAGTGTGTATTCCGATAAATATAATATCAGAAATTGGTATGTTTAGAGATTTTTATTTTATGTATCACGAAGATCTCGAATTTTGTATGCGTGCAATTATTGCTGGTTATGATGTATATGTTGAACCAGAATCAATTGTGTATCATAAATATTCTTTTTCCGGAAGTGTAGGACTAATAAATTATATGGAGCGAAATAGATATATATTTCTTTTTACGTACTTTGATCTATGGATGTTATTTTTTATTTTTCCAGTGCTTTTTGCATTTGAAGTAGGCACACTCGGATATTCTATTATTCATGGTTGGTTTCCAAAAAAGATGTTGGTATATAAACAGTTGTTTTCAGTTGAGGTTTGGAAGAATATACGGCATGATAAAGCACATATTAGATCTGTTTGGAAAATATACAGATCAGATTTTTATAAACGATTTGTATGCGACGTTAAGAGTGAAAAAGTGAAAAATTTTTTGCTTTATTATATTGTCAATCCTTGTTTGTGTGTGTATTGGACATGTATACGTTTTATTCATGGTTTGATACGATAAACATATGAATATTATTATAGTTACATCAGTATATGCTCCATATCGCGGAGGACAGGCGGCAGTCGCCAAAGAACAAGCCGAGGGACTTGTGGCGCGCGGGCACGCGGTGACAGTACTTGTGCCAGAAAACAAATCGTTGAAAAATAGCCTGTCTATTAATGAAAAAAAAGAATTAAATGATATTAAAATTAGGGAAAACGAAGAAGAATATTTAAATGGTGTGAGAGTTATTCGCATCAGCCCTCTTTTTACTATTGGTATAGCTGGATATGCTCCTAGTGTCATGAAATATATCCGAGACTGTGATTGTGTTTTGTGTCATTATCCGTCATTCGGGTTTATTGAATGGGCAGTAGCCGCGGCCCGCGCGCGGAAAATACCTTATTATGTATGGTATCATTTCGATCCTGTCGGTACTTGGTTTAAAAAAATTTTTTTTGAAATATATAAAAAACTATTTAACAATTTAATTATTCGTCGTGCCGAGAAGATAGGTACGGCATCGATTGATTATATTCGTCACTCGGAAATATCCGAATATGTTGATAGGTGTGTCGAAATGCCTTTTGGGGTAAACGAGTTGTTTTTTTCACAAATAGACCCATCCTCGTTTTTATCAAAATTTAATATAAACACAGACCACCCATATATTTTATTTGTTGCCGCCCTTGATAAGGCACATTATTTTAAGGGTCTTGATCGTCTATTGGGGGCTATTATGGAAACAGACGATATTCGGCTTGTTATATGCGGAGATGGAAACATGAGGAAGTATTATGAGGATTTTGTAGGTTTATATAACATGAGAGATCGAGTCGTGTTCGCTGGTCGCGTAAGCGATGAGGAGCTTCGTGCTGCGTATAAAGGCGCTTATGTTACTATTTTGCCGTCCATAGATAAAACAGAGGCTTTTGGAATAGTATTAGCAGAATCAATGTCACAAGGAACCCCAGTAATCGCATCTGATTTACCAGGCGTTCGTTCGGTTGCCAGAGAAGGCGTGATGGGGCTTCTTGTAAAACCAGGCAATATACTTGATCTTAGAGAAAAAATTGAATATTTATTTGCTTCTCCTGATGTTCGCAAGTCAATGTCACACGAAGCTTTTCAACATGCGTCAAAACATTATAGGTGGCCAATACACGTAGAAGCGTTAGAGCGATTTCTTATGAGCGAATCACAAAAAAGATGAAAAATATTCTTATTATATCATCATTGTTTTATCCAAATGAAAAAAGTGGCGCGGAAGTTGTTGCTCGTAATCTTGCAAACGCTTGTGTCGAGAGAGGTTATAATGTACATGTTGTTTCTTTACATACTAATAGTGATAAGAAAGAAATTAGAGACGGTATAGTATATGTTTATTGGAAAAATTTATCAGATATCAATCTTTTGAATATAGACTCTTTTAATATTTTACGACGTCTTTTTTGGCATGTATATGATATTTTTTCTTCCGCTTATGAAAGAAAACTGAAAGATTATATTCGTACACATTCAATAGATACTGTTTTTACCCACAATATAAAAGGTTTTGGTCTCAAAGGAATTGTGCGTGTATGTACTACATTATCATCGGTTAAATGGGTTCATACAGTGCACGACATACAATATGCCAATCCGTCGGGGCTTTTGTTTTTAGGAAAAGAACATTCTTTTTTTAATAATTTTTTCATCATATGGATGTATACCAGACTTATAAAAATTGTGTGGAAAAGTCCAAATTGTCTCATTTTTCCTTCGTTTTTTTTGAAAGAATATTATCAAACAAAAAATCTTTTTAATGATGGGCATGAGGCTGTAATAAGAAATCCTTTGTATAAAAAACCAAAAAAGTTTTTGCCACCCAACATTGCTAGTTTACCAATTTCAATGGTATATGTAGGACAAGTGGCGGAATACAAAGGGATTTTGGGCTTGTGTTCTATAATATCCACTATGAATGATATCAATCTTTTTATTTATGGACGAGGGCTCGCTGTTGAAATAATAAAAAATAAATATCCATCAGTGAACTTGTGTGGAGTATGTGACAATGATGAAATAGATTTCGTTTTTCAAAGTTATGACATTAGTGTATTACCGACGCTGGTATATGAAAACTTTCCTACATCTATTGTTGAGTCTTTGCGCAACGGCGTCCCGGTTCTTACCAGAGACATAGGTGGTGCCGCAGAACTTATCGAAGAAGGAATTAACGGATGGACATTTAAAAGTGATAATGATTTTCGTCGTCGTCTCAAACAACTTGTTGAGATGAAAAAACAAGATCCATCATGTTTTTATAATATGCGTCAAGCATGTATAAAATCAGTCGAGCATCTCACATTTGATAATTATTTTAAAGAAATCGAGGCTAAATTAAAATAAAACACCAAGAACATTATTTGGATAATGCGCGTGTTAAAATTTATAATAAAAAACATGTGCATTTCCATCGTCAACAGACCACCATTCTGTTGCACTTGCTTTTGCTCGTTCAACAACAACATCATAATTTACCCAGTATTTATTTACTACAAAAAATACATTATTAACATCAGTAAGAAGAGCTGCGTCCGCCGCCTTTTCTCTAGACGGAGTGTTGTACACCATGTCAGTATATATGGAATATAGAGGGCCCGATGTCGGAATAGGATAGAAAAATACGTTTTTATCAGTATAATATTTTTTAAAACCAAACTCTTGTATTGCTGCGGCGGATACGGCCTGATTTGCAAGTACAATGTAATTATTGTTTTTATTTGCTTGGTCTAGTGCGTTTACGATTTTAAAATCTGTGTTTGATGTATTATATCCCTTATCCTTATAAATATCGTCAAAACGAGGATATGACGCATACCATGCGCTACCAATCATAATTGCGCCACAAAATATAAAGAATATGGTATGAGAAGGAGATTTCTTGTTAATTTTTTGAATGAAAAAATATGCACAAATAAGAACAAGTGGATATAGAGCTAGAAAACTCATTTTCAATACCCTAGTGGGAAATATATTTTGTTCATATGATATTAAAAAAGAAAAATCAACTTTTGTTGATAAAATAATATATGTGATAATAAGTGCTCCGAAATAGAGCGGATAGATTAAAAAAAATCTTGTTTTTTGTTTACGAGCAACGACAAGGAGACCGATCAGTGCACACACAATGAAAATCATTTTTTCATTGTATATATATGTATAAACAATATTAATAACAGAGTGAAAATCGTGCCAATATATTTTTGGAAATGCCGCGAGTAGTGTTGTAATAATACCTTGTTGTGTACTTTCTGTTCCGGTAGAACCTGTTGTCGAATTAAGAATAAACGCTAGCGGAAGGATAATAATACTCAAGGCAACAAGCTGCCAGAAAATAATGCGTCGAAGCTGTTTTCCAATTGGAAGCTTGTGCTGAATGCGGTGATAAAATGCTACAATAATAACAAAAAAGAAAATCGGAATACCTGCTAATGGATGTATACAAAGTGCGACAAGTGCGGGAAGTCCGATAACCAAAAACGGTATATCATCATCGCCAATATAATAAATACTGAGAAGTACAGTCAAAAATGCCCACAGATTTGCAAATGATTGAGGTGTAGTATATGTGAATTCATTGAATACGAAGCATAAGGGAATAAGAGAAAGAAAAGGAAGAAGCTTATGCGAACTGGTGAACGAATCTTTGAATACTGAATAAATTACAAAAGGTATAGTTAGTGCGGCTCCGATCGGAACCAATAGTCGATCGGCGTATGTGATTGAAATATTAAAGAAAGAATGTAATGATGCAATTGTTACATATTGTCCGATATAATAAGGAGGCTTTGGAAGCAGTGTTCCGGTTTCAATAAGTATTTTTTCTGATGCCTGATGAAGGAATGGATCAAAGCCATATCCGAGCTTATAAGTCATCCATATACAAGAAAAAGTGAGTAAATAATGTAATCCGATACAAACCATTGAAACAAATGCGTTTCTTTGGGCGATAAGAAGAAGAAGTGTTATTGTGGTGAGTATATATATTGGAAAAATATACGAAGGGATCAATCCCCAGAGCGATCTCGTAGCGATTGTGATTGGATTGTGAGCTAGAATATGTGCAATAGTTAAAAAAAGTACAATATATGCAATAAATAAAAGAGCCGATATAAATGTATTATTAGTAAATAACCCCTTCGTTTCTATTGATAATGTGTAATTTCTTTTTAAGAAAAAAACAGGAAGAACATATGCTATGACAAGAGATCCATACAAAACGTCGTTTGTTACAAAATAAAGATAATACGCAACAGTATTAAAAATAATAATAAATGAAACAAATATCAGTAATCCGAATATTATTTGTTGAGAAAAAGGTTTATGTTTTATAAATCCTATTCCTGAGACCACACCACCCATAAGAACGATTAATCCTGTAATATAAGGTGATTGAATATGAAAATAAAATTGTAATACAACAAAACAGGAGATCACTAGGAGGTGAATTGCAATAATAACAATTCTATTAAAAGAAAATATCATTGGTATCGAAAAATCTTTTTAAAAAACCAATAAAAAGTTATTACAATATATATACAACACATCACAAGAAAAACGAATAAAGAAGTATAATAATCCGCGAACAAGAATGGTGTTATAAGTATACCGCATACAACAAGTACGAAACAAATAAATCGCGAATTAAAAATATCGTATATACCAGTATTCTCTGCTGTTTTTTTAAGCATATAAACTGTGACAACGAACTCTGTAATAAGTGTAACCCATGCGGCGCCCGTAATTCCATAATGAGGAATAACAAGCAGATTAAGTACTATGTTACAAAAAGCGCCAAACGCTACAATTTTCGTATATGTAATAGGAGAAAAAACAGTCTGAAGAGTTGCGCTGAGTGTCGCTCCAATATAAGTAAAAAAAGCTGAAAATATCAATATTTGGAATACGGGCGCCGCATCCGCAAACGATTCGCCAAATATAAATACGACAATAGGTCGTGCATATATGCCACACGCTATGATAATTGGAATAATTACAATAACGATTCCTCGGATTATTATTTTAAGAAAATCGTTAAAAATATTCGGATGTTCTTTTTTTATTTTTGGAAGAAGTGGCTGAAGTATATTTACAAGCGCAAATGCTCCGGTAAGAGATATTATGAGAAGTTTATATGCGGCTCCATACAAACCAAGCTCGTTTGCTGGCCACCAAAAATCAATTAAAATTGTATCAATATAATAATATATCGATATGAACAAAGCGGATGCAGCAAGTGGCCATGATGTTTTTAATAAAGAAAACGCATATTGTGTATCAATTGTTTTTTCTTTTTCATCTTTTTTTTCGCACGTGTTATTTTTGCAATATCTTGTCGTATATATCCATATGCCAAAAAATCCTACTCCGGCGCTTATCGCATATGACCATACTATGCCCATAAGTCCAGCGTCTTGTAATATACAGCACCATATCAAAATAACGAGTAATATATATTGAAAAATTCGAAATATTGTTTCGGTACGAATGTTGTTGTATATACGAAGAAGCGCTCGTAAAAAATCGGATAATGATAAAAATAAGAAATGTAAAAGAATTATAACCGTGATGCTGACGACATAATCGTTTTTCCCAAGTATCAAAAACTGTAATCCAACGATGAATAATGCTGATATGATACCAAAAATAATTTTGATATATGCAACATGTTTTCTGAAAAATGCTATTTTTTGAGGAAAATCTCGTATATATCTATATGCAAAAACAGTTAAACCAGCATCTATAATAACGGTAAAAATACCGGCAAATGCAAAAGCATAAGTATAATACCCAAATTGCTCACTTCCTAGATATCGAGAAATAAGTGATATAACAATGAAACCGATTCCTAATGTAACTCCCTCGGCAGTTCCATACCAGACAAAATTGTGAAAAACTTGCCGTAAAATGTCGTTCATTTTCATAGAATTATAGAGTGAGCATGAGGATATTGTACACTTTTTAATTGGATTTATATAGTGTACAATAGAAGCATGAAATTGATATTTTTGCGTTATTATAATGTTTTTATAACAATTATAAAAGAAAATTGGAAGTGGTTTGTGGGAGGTTGTATTGTACTTCTTCTCTTTTTTATTTATAACTTTCTTCCATTCATAAGCGTATATACACCAGCTCGTACGGAATTACGCGCGAATTATCCGGAATATAATTTTGTTCTTGATAATTCACCAGATGGTACTGCAAATTATAGATATATATCACAATTTGCTCGTAACACAACACTTGCGTTTGTTGATGATATAAATTCAAAAATATCGCTTCCGGTTGTTGTTCCGAGAAGTGTTCGAATAGTTGATTCTTTATATCAGATTCCAACAAGTTTTATAGGTATGCCACTTTTATTCGGTACTCTCGCAAAATTGTTTGGAATGTCCGCTGTACCTTTTTATTTATTTATTTTTACCTTGATTGGGCTCGGATCATTGTATTATATTGTGCAAATATTTTTTGAAAAAAAGACAGCCCTTCTCACCGTTGTTATCACGGCGTTTTTTCCGGCTGTTGTGTATTGGCAAAACAGATCACTAATGCATAACATGTTGTTTGTAGATCTTTGGCTTATTGGGACGGCTTTGTGTATTTATGCAGGACAAATAATAAGTACAAAATGGCAAAACTATTTATATGGAGTATTATCTGGTCTTGTTTTGGGTATGGCGCTTATGGTACGGAGCTCGGAAGTTTTCGTTCTTGTTCTTTCTGTTATTGTGGCTGCATTTATTTCGCGCACAACAATAAAACAAACATTACTTCGAAGTATTTTGATATTATTTGTAATGTGCGCAATGCTCACTCCTGTATTTCTTTTTAATATCAAATATTATGGTACTGCGGTGTCTGTGGGATATGCCACAGACATGGGTTACGGTTATATAATTTCTGATATTTTTGTTCGTGGCAAGCTCGGAGAAATTGGACACTTGCTTCGATTGTTTATTGCTCCTTTCGGATTTGATTTATCAACCATTATAAATACAGTGAGTAATTTTATAATTAATAATTTTTGGTATTACTTACTTTTGTTTGTGCTTGGCTTTATTATTACGGTGGGGGATATTATAATAGCCATCAATCGAAAGGGTATTCGTGTACTGAGAAACCATATTCGATCAATTGTTTTTTTCTCTTGGTTTGTATTTGTTTCTTTGATTCTAATACTTTTATACGGATCGTGGAATTTTTTTGATAATACAGTTCAGAAAATAAGCATCGGTGATTCTCATACCAGATACTGGTTGCCAATTTATATATTTGTTATCCCTTATGTTTCCTATGCGATTATGCGGGGTTGGAATATAAATTGGAAAAACAAAGTTTTTGCTATTTGTATTGTGTGCGGATTGGTTGGAGCTGGTGTTCGAGATGCATTTCTTGATAAGTATGATGGACTTATTTCAATTTCAAAAGCCATTGATTTTGGATATAAAAAAGTGCAAAGCATACTTTCTGTGACAGAAGAAAATGCTGTCATTTCTCAGGTAAATCAAGATAAAAATTATATTCATGTCAGGAGAGTAATGCCATCGTTGGAGCAAGACAAAATGTCTGAAATCGCGAAAGAGCTCGTTATACAAGGGGTTCCGGTATATTGGCATTATTTCACAATGGGTAAGTTTGAGCTTTGGTATTTTAATGAAAAAATAAAACCACTTGGTATATATGTTAGGAAGATAAACAACATTCGTTTTGATACAAAAGAGTCTTTATATAAGATCGAGATTTTAGAAAACAATGGAAAGAAATAACATCTATATTCAAATTATTCGATTCTTGTGTATTGTGGTATGCGTAAGCGCATTTGCATACGCTTTTTATATTGATATGGGGTTTGTGCGATCATTGTCATTTACTTATGATATTGTGCACGACTCACCGGTAATTTCTTCTTTTTTTCCATATGGCAGAATTGAACGAAACGAGACAGAAGGATACGTGACCGATGATATCATCGTAGAACCTGTTTATGTTGATGTGAGAATACCAATGGGTTATGAAAAAATGAAATTAGAAATGGAATATCGAACACACGAACAGGATCTGGTTCAAGTTGGAGCACTAAAAGATGCTATATCATGGGGATATGAACTGTCCACCGTTGATTATAAAAAACTTAATGATTTGAAATGGAAAAGATTGGAAAAAGACGGATACGTATTGTGGCAAAGAGATAAAAAATATTCTTCAATTGATGATTTCGTATCTCATGTTCGAGATGAAAAAGGTGTTGTATATTATTCAATTACTGATGTACCTTCTTTTAAGATTCGTGATTATAAAGTTTCTGACAAAAGACTTGTAATGAACAATTCGCTTCGAGGGGCTCATCAGTTTTATACATATATTGGAAATGAAGAGCCACTTGATACTAAAATAATTTTTCAGGATATAAACCGAAACATCGGACCTGATATCGTTTCGGTTTCTATTTATGATATGGGGGGAAATTTGAAATTCAACCAGGTGTTTGCAGATGATGGTTTGGTGAGCGACAAAGATCCAGCTACTCCAAAACGTATAATTTCACTCTATCAAACAGGATTATCAGAAGGAGCTTATCGGATAGAAGTACAATGTAACGATGATATTCTTATTAGGGGTATTGATACTGCTCAACAATACATAACTTTTATTAATAAAATATATCCAGTTGATAGCAGAGAGTATGCGGATGGTCTAATTGATTTAAAATTTGACCCATCAATAGTTTTTACAAATAGTAATACGTTTTTATTTAAAACACACCACAAGCTTGGACTTCAAACAGTGCGTGTCGGTGAATTTCCTGTAGAAATAGCGAACACATTTACTCCTGTTGGTTATTCAAACGAAAAACAAGAAAACACTCTATTAATTCCTTTAAACGACGTAATTGTTACAGGAAATGGGTTGTTTTCCTTTTCGAGGGACACATTTTTTAATCCAAAAGAAATGCTTTTGGGTGATACTACAAATTTTGATTCTGTTCGTTTTATTTATGCAAAATATATTATCCCACAGAATATTGATGATATATGGAGAAAAATTGAGACGACCTTCAATCTTTCCAATATTGCAATTACAAAAGGAACGACCCGACTCATCGTTTCTTCTCCTTATCTCAATGAACGTAATGAGCGCCTTAGGGTTAGAAAAATAAAAGTATCTTTTTTCAAAGAAAAGGCGTTTTTTTGGAAAAACATTAAAACGTATTATAATGCATTTATGAAGTAATTGTATGAAAATATTAGACATAAAGGCAAAAACAACATCGGTATTTCAGTCTGTGTGCGGGGCGATTTTTGATATATTCAGTACTGCTGTGATAATGGCTTTTGTGTTTGAATATGTTAAACCAGGTTTTTTTAGTAATTGGATAGATCTCTCGCGTGTTTGTCTTTTTATTATAATTATTGGAGTATGCGCTTCTCTTGGACCATCTTTTAAAAAAGATATTTCAGTTTGGAAAAAAACATGGAAGATAGGAGTCTGGACATTGCTTCTTTTGTGTTTGTCGATGCTCATATATAATCGTATTGATATGGTTTCTCCTTATGACACAATTATTTTTGGAACAATGTGTTTATTGAGTATATCAATTCCTGTTGTGGCGTATAGATAGAGTTTTTTAAATTTATTACAATATGTATAAGTTTGGTATAAAACCAAAAAACAAGCATTTATATTTTCTTAATTCTGGCAAAAAAGTTCTAGATGAGATTTTTTCGCTTATTGAAAAAGCCACAGAAAGTATTGAGGCGAATTTTTATCAAGTTGAGGATGATGAGATAGGAGAAAGATTCTCCTTAGCTATTATAAACAAGGCCAGAAGTGGTGTTCGTGTACGTTTGATATACGATGCTCACGGATGTGTCCTAACAAAAAGAAGTTTTTTTCAAAGACTCGAAGAAAACGGAGTTGAGGTTTATGCTCATAATCCTTATAAAACATCTCGATTGAAAAGACTTTTTTCGACATTTATCGAGGTTAATCATCATAAACTACTTGTAATAGATAATCGTATAATTCTTATAGGTGGTGTAAACATATCGAGTGAGTTTTATGGAGAAAGGGCGCATGATAAGTGGGTTGACTCCGGACTCGTAATAGCAAACAAAGGTTTGGTAAAAAGTGTTCAGAAGCTAAATTATTTTATACAAAAAGGAGTGCGTCTTCCTGTTTTTTATATTCATGAACACTTTTCTTTTTTTAATAAATTTCCTTGGGGAAAAAACATTATTCATGATCAGATTATTTCACTTATAAAAAGTGCATCAAAATCTCTTATTTTTATGCATACGTATTTTTTACCATCCGATGATATTATAAAGTCTTTACAGGACGCTTTAGATAGAGGTGTTTCTGTTACTATTGTTCTTCCTGGTAGATATGAGACGGCTTTTTTACGATGGGTTATATTTGCCAGGCTTCGACTTTTATACGAATATAATAATATTAATCGTCCAATCAAAACCTTTCTTTGGCCTGGAAAGTTGCATTCAAAAACAATTATAGCAGATGAGAAAAGAGTGGTTCTCGGATCATATAATTTTGATAATAGAAGTAAGGAGTATAATTATGAAAATAGCATCGTTGTTTCCGATCCCAGTGTCGTTCAGGATATAGTTTCTGATACAGAAGGAATTATATCAGGATCTCATTATTATGAGTTTAAATCACCGTGGTATGCTAAGTACAAACTTAAAATAGTTGAGAGATGTATTGGGTGGGTGAGTCGTTTTTTATAAATTTTTTTCAAGTATTACTATTCAATAGACATACTTAAGAGCGTGTCTTCTTTTATTATATATATTTTTGAAAATGACGGATGTACAAAAAAATCTTCGACGGAGTTTGCAATTGTAATTATATTTCTTTTTCCTTTCGTATCGTTTTCATTGATTGTTAGGTCTCCATTTGCATAAAGAATAAAAAAATATGACTGATCAGGAAGAATAAACGATCTTTTTATTGGAATAGAAGATCGAGTTAATAAAACAGGGCGCTCTGAGTCTTTGATACTAAACACCTCGTGATCATTGTAATATGATGTTGTGTCTTTGCGAAGCGGTTGAATACAAGAAGCGTTTTGAATAATTGAGTATGTGAACGTTTGTGGATGAAGTTGATACCAGATATTTCGTTCCGTATCCAGTAGATTAAGTAAAGAGTTCATTATGTCATATCGATATGTAATAGATAGACTTTTTGGTAGAATAAACGAAGTGTTCCACGAAGCATCTTCGGTTAATTCTTGGACAAAAGAAGAGTCGTCATCATTTGTTATTTTATAAAAATTTCCACCCCATTTAAAATATATATCTTTTTGGTTTTTTTTCTTATCAAGCAAAATAGGTTGTGAATCATTGATTGTATAACCAAAAACAGTATTATTATCATCAATATATATGACTGTATCTGTATTAGCCCAGTATATTTCTTGAATGTGAGTGCGGAAATCTTCTTTCTTTTGCTCTTTTTCTATTATATTTTTTTCGGAACGAATATTTGTTTCGTTTGTTTTCTCGGGTATTTTGTTAATCGAACGAGTTATACCAATTTTTTCTATTATATAAACATCGTCTTTTTTATATATAAGTGCGTTTTCTGTGCGATTAAGGATCGGTGGTTTCGATATTGTTGTTTTTGGTATTGTTATACGTGGAGATGAATCATCATACATATAATATTCGTATTCAGAATCAGTTTCAAAAATAATTCCATGTTTATTATAATCTTTCGTGTTTTTTATTTTTGAGATTAGTTGTCGTGGCGTCGATATTGGAAAAAGACGAATATTTTTATATAAGGTGCTTTCTCCAGATTGAATCGATACTTCTTTTTGCCAGCTGTAATAACCATCTTTGTGTATGCTGACAATGTAATTTCCTGGATACAGGTTGTTGGCACGGTAAGGAGTTAATTTCGTCATGGTTTTACCTCCTATATCTATTTTTACGAGACGAGGAATTGTTTCTAAATATAGAAGTCCTGTTTTGAATATTCTAAAATTATTCCAATTAATACGAAAACCCGAGCTATATCCTATAATAATTGGAACGCATATAAAAAAAACAAGAAATGCGCATATATATAATATTCTTTTTGTTTTTAGAGAGAACATTGTGTTGTAATAAAGATAAAAAATAATATAAAATAATCGTCACAGATTATTAAAAGCATACTGTATAATATAAAAATGAGCAATTGAATTTTTTTAAAAACAAAACAACTATTAATTTATAAAAGGTTTTTATGCCTTCTTCCAGTGTTTTTTTGGAAAAAAAGCCTTGTTAAACAACAACCATTTATAATACTTTACTTTTTTCAATCTCATGTGGTAATATTTCGATGTTTTTAACACAATTTATGGATCAAAAGAACAATGCTAGAAAGCCGGTAAGCAGAAGAAAGGTCTGGGGGTCTTTTGTTTTTATCGTTATTTTGAGTGTGGTGTGCGCTTTAATTGCCACACCGCATATTCCAGAGCGTTTTTGGGCGAGTAAGTTTTTTAACTCTTTTACACCTCATTTAGGGCTTGATCTAAAAGGTGGAGCACAGCTTGTGTATCAAGCCGATCTTTCGCGTGTCCCAATAGGAGATGTGCGTGAGGCGATTGAGGGCGCTAGAGATGTAATTGAAAGAAGAGTCAATGCATTTGGTGTTGGAGAACCATCAGTAACGACATCTGGGCAGGATCGTATTATTATCGAATTACCAGGAATATCAGATTTAAAAGATGCGATTAAAAAAATAGGAGAAACACCTATTTTGGAATTCAAAGAAGCAAAAACAGAAGCTGAAATTGATACCGAAGCATCTAAGTTTGAAGGTGATGCTGAAAAAATAAACAAAAGCATGAAAGAACTTGCAGACAAAACACTCGCGGAAGTTAAGGCTGGTAAAGATTTTGCAACACTTGCAAAAGAACGTTCACAAGACGGGACAAGAGATAATGGGGGACAGCTTGATTGGGCTCGCAAAGGAATGTATGTTAAAGAGTTCGAAGATGTTGTTTTTGGTAAATTAAAAAACAAAGGAGAGCTATTTCCTTCTCTTGTAAAATCTCAATTTGGATATCATATTATAAAACTTGATGATGTTCGCGAAGTTGATGTTCCCGCGACTGATGGAAAGCCGGCCTCAAAAGAAAAAGAGGTAAAAGTAAGTCATATTTTATTCAAAATCAGAACAAGCAAAGATCTTCTTGCTGCGCTTGGAGATACTGTGATGTGGAAGACCACGGGACTTTCGGGTACTCAACTCAAATCGGCAAAAGTCATTTTTGATCAAAATACAAGTACCCCACTTGTCCAACTTGCTTTTAACGATGAGGGAAAGAAGTTGTTCGAAGATATTACTGGGCGTAACGTTGGAAAACAAGTTGCAATCTTTCTTGATGGAAGCGTTCTTTCGGCGCCACGCGTAAGTGAGAAAATTATTGGCGGTGACGCAGTGATTACGAATATGGAAAACGCTCAAGTGGCAAAAGAATTGGCGCGGCGCCTCAGTGCAGGCGCGCTTCCTGTGCCAATAACACTTCTAAGCCAACAAACAATTGGTCCAACACTTGGAGCAGAATCGGTTCACACAAGCATTGTCGCTGGTCTTATAGGTTTAATTCTGGTTTCGGTATTCATGATTGTGTTTTATCGTTTCTTAGGGCTGATATCAGTTATTGCCCTTGGAGTTTACTCGGTTATTTTACTTGCTCTTTTTGAGTTTATTCCTATTACATTAACACTTGCTGGCGTTGCTGGTTACTTACTTTCGGTTGGTATGGCAGTTGATGCAAATATTCTGATTTTTGAACGCACAAAAGAAGAACTTCGCGCAGGACATCCGTTTTCTGTTGCAATTGAAGAAGGTTTTTTACGCGCTTGGAATTCGATTAGGGATTCAAATGTTTCAAGTTTGATCACATGCGCAATCTTGTATTTTACATCAACAAGTATGATTCAAGGTTTTGCTGTTACACTCGGACTTGGTATTCTTGTCAGTATTTTTACAGCAATCAATGTTACTCGCACTATATTGCGTTTGGTAACAGTGCCGGCGTTTATCAGACATAACAAGTTCTTTATTATAGAATAATCATATGTTTAACATTGTAAAATATAACAAGATTTTTCTCGGCCTGTCGGTTTTGTTGGTACTTATAAGCGCCACAGCACTTATCGCTTGGGGGCTCAAGCCAAATATTGATTTTACAGGAGGATCGCTTGTCGAAATATCTTTTTCGGGTCCTCGTCCTGATTCCAAAGACATAGCAAGTGTTTTAAAAGACAATGGTTTTGCTGATGCGAAAGTACAACCACTTGGAGATACGTCGATTGTCATAAAGACGAAAGAACTTTCGGCTGACGATCATGCAAAACTTATAGACGATATCAAAAAAACATATGAGAAAGATCAAAACAAGATAGAAGAGCGTCGTTTTGATTCTATAGGAAGTGTTATAGGAAGCGAAACGAAACGAAACGCTTACCTTTCTATTATATTAGTTCTTATAGGTATTGTTATATATATAGCATATGCATTTCGTAAGGTATCAAAACCAATATCATCGTTTGTGTATGGTTTTGCGGCCATAATCGCACTAGTGCATGATGTTACAATAACAGCTGGAATATTTAGTTTCTTAGGACATTTCAAAGGGGTTGAAATTGATAGCTTGTTTATAACAGCACTTCTTACAGTTCTTGGTTTCTCCGTTCATGACACAATTGTTGTGTTTGATAGAGTAAGAGAAAATCTTTTAAGAGATAAACATAGCTCATTTAAAGATATTATTAATACAAGTATTAATGAAACGCTTGTTCGTTCTATTAATACGTCTTCGACAGCCTTGTTTGTTCTTCTCTCAATGTTTTTCTTTGGTGGAACGACAATTCAATATTTCGTTTTGGCACTTGTTATTGGTATTATTGTTGGTACATACTCATCAATATTTATTGCAAGTCCATTATTAATATTGTGGGATAAGTATCGCTCACGTTAATAAATATATTTAATTATAACATACAATAGACAAATATTGGCTTAAAACTCTAGTTTTTTGGCATGTGGGTCATTTCGCTTCAAACTATTGACTTAAAATAATTTACATGCTAGAGTTTAGCCGTAATCTAAAAGGGATATGACAAATAATAAAGAACATGTTGCAAACAAAAACATCGATTTGGAATCAATCGTTAAGGTTTTGTTTGCTGGTTTAACTGATCGTGAAACTGGCGTTATTGGTGGTCGATACGCTCTTGATGGAGGAAGAATTAAAACTCTAGAAGAGATCGGCAAACATTATGGCGTTACTCGCGAACGTATTCGACAAGTAGAAAACGCTACTATTAAGAAACTTAAAAATAGCGAAGTTCTTGGTAAGGTAATCGAACCAGTAAAGAATGTTATACGAAATCTTCTTCTTGAATATGGCGGAGTCATGCATGAGCAATATCTTGTTGATAGACTTGTTGCTGATGCTGAAGCTGGTGATGTAAAGAAAAACATTCTTATTTTCTTATTGCGTAATTTTACTCAGGATAGCTTTAATTGTCACAAGGAACACGACAAGATGTATTGTTCGTGGAGATTGAAGCATGTTGATGATCAGTTTGTAGAAAAAACGTTAGATGTTTTACATGAAATTTTTGATTCCATGTCAGATCCTATGCAGAAAACTCATATAGAGGAACGTCTTTCAAAAACACGTCATTTTAATGAGAATAAAGATAAGGTGACAAATAATTTTTTACTTTCTCTTCTTGAGTTAAGTAAACTTATTGAAAAGAATGTATATGGAGAGTGGGGAAAGGCTAACTGGCCTACAGTAACTCCGAAGAAAATTAACGATAAGATTTATCTTGTTCTAAAGAAAGAAGGACACCCAATGCATTTTACTGATATTGCTCGTAGAATTAATGAGGTATTTAAAGACAAGAAAAAAGCTCATCCAGCAACAGTTCACAACGAACTTATTCTTGATCAGAAATATGTTCTTATTGGACGCGGTATGTATGCCCTTAAAGAATGGGGATATAAACCAGGTGTCGTTGCCGATGTTATTGAAGAAGTGCTTCGTACTGTAGGAAAACCATTAACTAAAGATGAGATCACAGAGCACGTACTCAAGCAACGTATGGTAAAAAAGAGCACTATTGTACTCGCTCTTATGAATAAAAAGAAATTTAAGAAATTAGAAAACGGAGCATATACACTCGTATAATTAGCGACGCTAGTTCGTTTGGCTCCTCATTTAATCGTCCATGCCGATGATTGCCGAACTCATACATATTTTAGGGGAAAGTCCCTGGCAACTCACCATACTGTTTTTTACGTATGGTGGTGCTTTTTTAATCCTGGGAGCTTTTTTATATATGCTGATCACAGCACATAATGAAAAAGAAAAATCAAAAAAGAAAAAAGAAGAAATAAAATACATTCTTCTCGCAATTGATATTCCTCGTGTTAATACACAAGGCCTTATGGCCGTTGAACATGTTTTTGTTGCTCTATCTTCTTCTATTGGTCATACGATCAGTTTTGAGCTAATCAGTATAGAAGGATATATTCAATTTTTGGTAAGATGCCCAGTTGTAATTCGTGATCTTATAGAAGCAGCATTATTCGCACAGTATCCGGATGCTGAAATAGCAGAAGTCAGAGATTATATGGACGATGTTCCAAAAGATGTTCATGAAATAGAATCATCATATACGGTATGGGCAAATGATTTTGTTTTTAAAAAAGAAAGTTATATTCCAATAAAGACGTTTTCTCAAATTAGTGATAAATTTGATCCGATATCATCAATAATTGAAAATTTGTCAAAAATACGCACAGGAGAAATGGTGGCACTACAATTTATAATTACTCCTCAGGATTCAAAATGGAACGAAGATGGAAAGAAGTTTCTGGCTGGTCTTAAGAGTAAGGATGGAAAACCAGCCGCAAAAGAACATACAGGAGATAAGTTTGTTCAGTGGGTTGTTGATGCACTATGGAATTTCAGCGAATGGATATTATCATTTGGTATTCCAGCCGGGTCTGCTGCTCAGAAAAAAGAAGAAAAAACAGCAGCAAAAGATGATGATCCGTATCTACAACAAGTCGCAAAAGGAGTTGCTGAAAAAATTTCTCAATATGCATTCAAGACGAAAATGCGTCTTCTTTATATTGCTCATAAAAAAGTTTATTCAAAAGAACGAGGCATCGTTGCAATTATAGGAGCATTAAATCAGTTTAATTCACTTGGGCTTAATAGTATTGTGCCAAGTTCCACATCCGTAACAGAAATAAAAGACGCTTATTTCAAAGTTCCTGAAAAATTGTCTGCAAAACAAGGAGAGATGGTACGTTTATTTAAAGAAAGAAGTATGGGAGGAGATGCACCGATGATTATGACAGGGCAGGAACTTGCCACGATGTATCACTTCCCAGCCGCAAACATAAAAGCAACTCTCATTAAGACTGTAGAAGCGGCAAAATCATCCGCTCCTGTTACGTTGCCAATAGGAGATCCGTCTTTTGATATACAAGCCGTCGGAAAAATTCTTCCTGGAGGAGGTGTTCCAATGGCGATTATCAATGATGACATGATGACAAATAAAGAATATGAACACAGGTACGATCCGAATGCCGTGTCTCCCGGTCTTCCTGTTGCATCTGAGTTAGATGTTTCACTTTCTGCACGAACAAATGAGCCAGGGGAGGATTTTATGAAAGCATTTATTCCAAGCGGCGAAGAAGAAGATGAAGAAATTATGTCTAAAGAAGGACAAGATGCTCAAAAATTAAGTCTTGATTATAATCCTGACACGATGTTTAATCTCGATAATAAAAAATAAAAATATGCCAAAAGATTTAAATATATTCGCTGAAACAAATTATCGAAACAAATCGGTGAAGTTTGGTATTAGGCGAGAAGATCGTCGCAAGCATTTTTATATTGTTGGTAAGACGGGTATGGGAAAAACGACTCTTATCAAAAACATGATTATACAGGATATTTATAATGGAGAGGGTGTTGCCCTGATTGATCCGCACGGAGAATATGCCGAAGATATTATTAAAATGATTCCGCCAAACAGATATGAAGATATTGTGTATTTTAATCCTTCAGATACGGAGTTTCCAATAGGTTTTAATGTTATGCACGTTCATAATCCTGCCCAATGCCATCTGGTCGCATCAGGACTTGTCGCTGTATTTAAAAAGATATGGGCTGATTCATGGGGTCCTCGCCTTGAGTATGTGCTTCGAAATGCTATTCTCGCTCTTTTGGAATATCCCGAAAGTACGATGCTTGGAATCATGAGAATATTGGTTGATAATGATTATCGTAAAAATGTATTACAATATGTAAAGAACACATCGGTAAGAACATTTTGGCTTGATGAGTATCCTAAATATCCGGACAAACTCAAAGCTGAAGCAACGGCTCCTATACAGAACAAAGTCGGACAATTTCTATCATCAACAATGATGAGGAACATCGTTGGCCAGATAAAAAGCCCTGTCGATATTCGTCATATCATGGATAATAAGATGGTTCTAATCGTTAATCTTTCAAAAGGAAGAATTGGCGAGGATAATTCAGCACTTCTTGGTGCTATGATTATTACACAGCTTCAGATGGCGGCTATGAGCAGGGTTGATATTGTTAATGAAAACGAACGTCCGGATTTTTATTTATATGTTGATGAGTTTCAAAACTTTGCTACAGAGTCTTTCGCTGGAATATTATCAGAAGCCCGAAAATATCGTTTGAATCTTATTATAGCGCATCAGTATATTCAACAGCTTATTGATGAGGTTCGCAACGCAGTGTTCGGAAATGTTGGAACACTTCTTTCATTTCGAGTTGGTGCCGATGATGCTGATTTCCTTGAGAAAGAGTTTGCTCCTAATTTTACGAAAAACGACCTTGTAAATCTCAAGTTGGCAACATGTTATATTAAGCTTATGGTGAATGGGGTTACGTCTGATGCGTTTTCAGCAAACACACTAAACACATTTAAAATTCCAAAAAGCGTTGAAACGGAAAAAATAATTACAGAACTCACCAGAAAGAAATATGCTCGACCGCGTGCTGAGGTTGAAGAGGGTATTCGTTTGTGGGCACATGCTCCTGGTGGCATATTAAGTACAGCCGTTGTACACAAGGTAGAGGAACCATCGCCTTATTCGACACAAACATCTCCCAAGCAACCTGTTTTTGAAAAAACACAAGAAGTGCACATACAAGCACCTAGTCAATATTCTTCTTTTTCACAAAATACGCAAAGCGCACAATATCCACAAACAGAAACGGGCGATTTGCCAGCACAAAAAGAAATGTTTGAAACTAAATGCGATGGGTGTGGAAATGAAACAATGGTACCATTTAAACCAGACGGGAAACGCCCAGTGCTCTGTAAAGATTGTCTTGCTGTATACAGACGTCAAAAAGCGATAATGGAAAATCCAAACGCAATAGAACATCGTATTACAGATATTATAGATCGCGAAAACTCTTTTACAAAAGGAGAAAGAAACAAGCCGTCCCAATCACCATCAATGGGAAATCCATCAATGGGAAATCCACTATTATCAAAAACACCTTCTCGTTTTGGTGTGTCTCCTGTTTCTCGTGAGAAAGAACACACCGAACAACAAACACCATTACAACAAGTGACACAACCCGCTCCCATAAGCCTTAAAGAGGCGCTTTCACGTCAACCAATCTCGATTCATAAAAGATAATTTTTATTTAATATGGAAGAAACGCGTCCTGTGAAGGATCTTGATACATACAGGAAAATTTCTGTTTTAAAGAAAATACGGTTTTTTGCTTATATAATATGTGGTATCGCACTTGTTTTTATAATTGTTCTTGATGTCGTGCGCGTTCATTCGCTTATTAATATTCTTACAAGCTCAACTGATGAGAATAGGTCTGACCTTGTGTTGGAGAAACTACAGACGATGGAAAAACAAATTGATCGTATTATGATCGCTGATATTCTACCTAGATTTCGTTCAGACATACATATTGTTAAATCAATTATAGAACATACAAAAGAGTACATATTGGGTTATAATTTTTCTGATGAGAAATTTACTTCTTTTATAAAGACAGATGATATACAAACTAGTTTTTTTAAATCACCCGTTGAACAATTTGTAAAAAATCTTTCAGGAAGCATTAATACGAATGCGGCGAAATTCAAAGGCGAAGAGATTTATGTTTCTATAAAAAACTCATTACAAACGCTCGGTGTAGCAACTGTGAGTGGTGAAGAATATGATTTTTTTGGTGGAAAATTACAGAAATTTTCAGTGTATAAAAAATACAACGACAGTGTGAAATTAGAAAGCACGAGCGATCAAATACCTTTTGTAATAAACGAGGAGGAGAAGAAGATGATGGCTCGGTATTATAAAAACAACGATGATTTAAAAAATGATAAGTGGATAGCTAGGCCTCCTTATGTCTTTGAAACTCTTCGTGCAAAATATGGAATTGATACATTAATAAAAATTGATAATTTCTCGACAGATGTTTTGTGTGGGCTTATAAGTACTACAGAACAAGGTTCGTGCTCTGGTTTTTCATATGATAAGCTTTTTTATGCAATTCAAAATGGGAACATGTATGTATATACTACCAATATGACTCTTCGTGATGTTTTTTTAAAAAATAATTTACCAGTATATCCTTTTGGTCAGAAAACAAAAGATGTTTTTTCAATACATCATGATTGTATGGAGTCAGAATGTAAGAAAAATTTATCATTATCATATGAGAGAAGAATGACATATGAGAATGTGTCGCTCAAAAATACTTTATGGATTGATTATAAAAACACATCTTCCAATGATGTGACGATGCTTGAAAAAATATATGTACACCCAGATGCAATAGCTGAGGTTTTTGGAATTCAGCAAGAAAACAAAAAAGTACTTCCGCTTGATATGTATGATTTTTATAATGAATACGGTGCAAAAACAATAGTATTTCCTATTAAAATTCCAGCTCAGTCAAAAAGTACATTTGTATTTACATATAATACACCAAACACACCTCCAGAATTCGTATCATACCCAGAGGAATTTAATAATTCTCCATTTTACATAGAGTTTAAAACGGCTCGTCGTATAGATAACACACCAATACACGGAGTATGTACTGATTCACAGAGTACGTATGTGCTTTCGGAAACGCTTCGTGCGCCAGTTGAGGAAACATTTGTTTTAAAGTGATATCACATGTTATAATACTATGTGTATTATAATATATCATATTACGAATTTTAATTATTACCTTTTATGCAACCAGAGATAAAGAAACAGTTTTGTATCCCGGGCAAGGTCGAATTTGATTTTAATGATAATCCGAATTGGCGCATGTTTCGTATTATGGCGGAGTTTGTGCGTGGATTTGAGTATCTTGGAAAGATTCATCGGGGAGTTACTTTTTTCGGATCGGCTCGTCTACCGGAAGATAATAAATATTACAAAGAAGCTGTAAGACTAGGCGAACTTCTTGCCAAAGAGGGATTTGCAATTGTGACAGGAGGGGGACCTGGTATTATGGAGGCCGGAAATAGGGGGGCAAAAAATGTTAATGCAATGTCAGTCGGACTCAATATAGAGCTTCCTCTTGAGCAACGTATTAATCCATATGTGACCACATCGATCGCTTTTCACTATTTCTTTTCTCGTAAAGTAATGCTTTCGGCGTCGTCTCAAGCATATGTGTATTTTCCTGGAGGATTTGGAACATTAGATGAGTTTTTTGAGATCGTGACTCTTGTACAAACTGAAAAAATAGATCCATTACCAATTATACTTCTTGGTAAGGATTTTTGGGATCCGCTTGTTGATTTTATGAAAGAAAAAATGCTTGAAAAGTTTCAGACAATATCGCCGGAGGATTTTAATTTGTTTAAGGTTGTTGATACAGCAGAAGAAGCTTTTGCAATAGTCAAAAAATCAAAAGAGAGAAAATATTTTTAGTTTTAAGATATAATTTATAAACTATTAAACTTGTTATGAAAAAAAATATTTTATTAGCTATTATTTTATTAATAGTTATTGTTGTTATATACACAATAATGCAAAAGACAAATAAAGAAGAGGGCGGTGGCATTACTATTGGAGCAATACTTCCTATTACGGGGCCAACGGCGTTGTATGGAGAACACGTTAAAAAGGCAATGGATCTCGCTCTACAAGAAAGTAATATTAAAAAAGTTAATATAATATATGAAGATAGTCAAGGTAGTGCAAACGGATCTGTGGTTGCATGGAAAAAATTAAAAGATATTAATCATGTTGACGCAATGTTCTCAATACTTAGTCGAGCAAGTATGCCTCTAGTTCCTATTTCAAAAGAAGATAAAATTCCTTTTTTGATGAGTGTTGTATCTGCTGAAAATGCCCCTGCGGGAAGTGAATATGCTTTTCGTTTTTTTGTTACACCAGCGGATACTGCTCAGACACATTTCGATTGGATAATAAAAAAACAACTATATAAAAAAATAGCCATATTAGCTGTTAATGATGAGTATGGAGTAAGCATGAGTAATGCTATTATGGATTTAGCCAAGAAAAATGATATTGATGTAATAGTATCAGAATTTTATATTTCCAATACAACCGATATGCGTACACAACTTATGAAAATAAAGGAATCAAAACCCGACGCTCTTTTAACCGTTCCTCTTACTCCACAAGAGGCTGTTTTGTTGTTGAAACAATCTCGTGATCTTGGTTTTAATTCTGATATTATTGAATGCTCACAACAAATGCTGGCTGTTATCGGTAACGCATCTTTATATAATTCTTTGTTTGTTGATGATAAAAACCTTTCAGAAGGAGTTTATACAACCACGCTACCAAGTGTTATTGGTAAAACAGGAAACGAATTTAATAAAAAATTCTCTGATACATATGGTATTACTCCTATATGGGCAGCGTCATTTGGTTATGATGTTGTAAAAATATTTGAAAAAGTTGTTAATGAAAAAAACAAGGTTCAAAAGAAAGATATTCTTCAGAGTCTTTTAAATTTAGGCACCATTGAAACTGTAAACGGTCCGGTAACTGTAAAATCGAATAGGGAGATTAATATGAAGTTATTACCAGTGCAAATAAAAGATAAAAAATTTATTGAAGTTCAGTAAAAGTTTTGTGGCACAAAAATAAAACCCTCATTCGTTGTGAATGAGGGTTTTTATAATGTTTTTATTCAATATATGCGAAGATGTATAAGTTATGTCTTCGTTCTTTTTTGAGTGGTAGAACTCCATATCCGATCAGAAGCTTGCTTTTTCCAAGTCCAGCAGGCATCGTCTTAGTCCATCCTATTTCAAAAGTCACATTTGTTTTTTTGTCATAATCACGCACGGCGTTTATATAAGGACTACACCACTTGGTGTTTACCTCTACAAACGCAGTTACGATCGAATCATTATAGGCGGTCTTCCAAGTTGCATAAGGTTTTTCCTTTGGCCCAATATCGACCCAGGTTCCAAGAGTTACTTTTTTTTGCTCATGAGTTGCTGCCACTGTTATAGTGGTAATATCGGAGAAGAAACAATCTACTCCGTAATCAAAACCAATCTTGTTTTCTTTTAAGTTTTGATACGCGCCACCTTTAAATACGAAACTGCCAATTCGTGTTCCGATAAGCGCCCCATTTGCATTTAGAGGAAGATAATTAAGTGCGCTTGGTACGAAGTGTCCGGCATGACCTATCGGATTCGGTTTAATATATCCGGTCGTTCGTAAACGATACCCGGCAGTCCAAAAGAAGCGATCACTATAGTAAGAAAAATATGCATGACCGAACGTCTCCTGGTAATCGTTTTTCAAGAGAAAAGCACCTTTTGTTTCTAAAAAAACAGGTCCACCAAAAACAGGTGTTTTTGTCTGAATGCCGATCTGGAAAGAATGAGTCTTCGAGACTCTGAAATTATCTTCTTTCGGAGACGTATACACAACCAAGAGGCCGGCATACTTATTTACTATCAGGTTTTGAACCTGCATTATAATCGGCTTTGATGATGTGGAGTCTTGTGAATGAGCGTCATTTATAATGACAAAAGTCATTATGGCGATCAAAGTGAGGAGGATACCTTTTTTCATTTTTTTACCCTTTCTTTCTTGGTTCTTTTGTTGATTTGTTTATTGTTTTTTGTATGGTTTTCCCATGCTTTGATTGTTTTGATAATGTGTTTTGTAAACCCTATTACTGTTCCTGGTATTTTGTCATCTAACCAGTGTACTGTGTCTAGATAATTTTTTAATTCGTTTAAAAACTCATCTGGAGTTTTGAAATCTTTCTTTGCCAGTTGATTTCTTATAATTGGCCACTCAAGAAGGTCTTCGCCGTGACCTACTTTTAATATTTGTAATTCTTCTATTATGGCGGTTAGCATTTGCACCTTGTTCATTTTTTCTCCTTATTTCTGAGTGTTTTTTACTTGTGTTTTTATCGTAAAAATGTACCATAAAAATGGTTAATAATCAAGTGTTATAAAGTCTTATTTTCAGTCATTTTTTTACTTTTCCACAGGTCTTTTAAGTATTTTTTTAAAACAATCAATTACGATAAAAAAATAGTATGATACACTATAGATAATGATTTTAATTATATGAAAAAATATATTTTGATTATTGTGGTGATCGTTATAATTGGGGGAATATGGTTTATTATAAATAAAAATTCTAATAAAACAAAAGAATCTGGTGTTTTTAAAATCGGAGTAAGCACCCCTCTTACCGGACCAGTTGCAAAACTTGGTGAGTGGTCCCTTGATGGTATGCGTCTCGCTGTTGATAAGATAAATAAAGAAGGAGGAATAAAAGGAAAAAAAATTGAACTTATTGTAGAAGATGATAAGTGTGATGCAAAAGAAGGTGCTAATACTGTCCAAAAGCTTGTTAATATAGACAAGGTAAAAAATCTCGTTGTGTATTGTGGGGCTGTGGCAGGTGCTGTTGTAAATATTATTGATGGTAAAGCACTTACTCATAGTTTGTCAGTTAGAACAGAAGCACTTGAGGGCAAGTACCCATTCTTTTTCAATTTGGCTCCTGCTCCTGAAAAAGAAACTTCACGTATCGCACAATATATGTACGATCAAGGTATTAGGAAGGTGACTGTTTTGTATCAGTCTGATTTTTATGGAGAAACATATCGAAACAAGTTTAAAAAATCATTTACAGCACTTGGTGGGGAAGTTGTTAACGAAGGAACTGTTGATAATCTATCGACACCAGATTTTAGAACATACATATTAAAAGCAAAAGAAATGAAAAGTCAGGCAGTATTTACATCTTTTAATGCGGCGCAATATTCTGTAATACTCAAACAATCTAAAGAACTAGGATTTGATGGTAAGTTTTTTTCTGTATGGAATACGGAAAACAACATACTTTTGAATACAGCAAAAGAACTCGCAAATGGAATTATATATACTTATTCATTTAATCCATCAATGGTTTCCGGATATGATATTTTTAAAAAAGAATACGAGGAAGTTTATAAAAGTACTCCAGAATTTAATGCGGCAAATGGATATGACAGCATCATGTTTATGGCAAGTGTTATAAAAGAGTGTTCCGACGACATTCAGTGTATGATTACAAAGACAAACGCTCTCGAAAATATTAAAAGTGTTACCGGATTTAAAAGATTTGTTAATAATATTGTTGATAAAGATATTTATCTAAAAACAGTAAAAGAAGAAAAATTTGAGTTTATAAAATAAGCATTAAGTAAAAAACCACCTCTCATTAAGAAGTGGTTTTTTTATTGGATACTTACCCAATTTGTTTTAAAAGCTCTTGAGCTTTTGTGATGACGGTTTTGAGTTGATCGGCGCTTTTAAAATCAACTCTCTGAAATTTTCCGGTCGCGTCGCTTGTGATAAATGGTGTTCCATCAGCTTCAATTCCGATAGTAGGGCAGTCGCCTCCACATTTGTCACAGCAGGTTAATTCAATTCTTTTTCCGGTTATTTCTCGGTTCTTTTTTCCCATTTTTTACTCCTTGCCCCGCTAATGGCGGTGGCCTTTTTGTTTAAGTTTGTTTTTTTGAATGTATTTTAAAAGAACAGTAGTATCATAATATATATTATTTTTTTGTTTGTCAAAGCAAATCTTTTCTGTTATATTTTTCTCATGAAAATATGGGTTGCGCTTTCAGGTGGGGTTGATTCTTCTGTTGCAGCATCGCTTCTTAAAGAACAGGAGGCGGGTGATATTACGTGTGTTTTTATGAAGAATTGGGACGAATCATTTCCAGAAGACCAGGGAATGTGTACGTGGAAAAAAGACAGAGAAGATGCGATGAGGGTTGCTACACGTCTTGGTTTGCCTTTTAGGATGATTGATTTCAGCAAAGAATATAGAGAAAAAATCGTTGATTATTTTTTTCGTGAGTATGCGAATGGGAGAACGCCTAATCCGGATGCGCTCTGCAATCGAGAAATAAAATTCGGAATTCTTTTGGAACGAGCTCAAGTAGAAGGAGTTGATTATATTGTGACGGGACATTATGCGCGCGTCATGCGCGAGAAAGGAAGTGTCTCTGTATACACCGGAGTTGATCAAAATAAGGATCAGTCTTATTTTCTTTCGCGCATGACGCGCGACCAGTTCGAACACGCTTTATTTCCGATTGGCGACATGACAAAACAGGATGTTCGTTTATATGCGTCGAAACACAATCTTCCCACCGCAGAAAAGAAAGATAGTCAAGGATTGTGTTTTATAGGACACATAAATATAAAAGAGTTTCTTTCAAAAAGAATTATTCCACACAAAGGAAATATTATTAACGAAGAAGGTGTTGTGTTAGGCGTTCATGATGGAGCTGAGTTTTTCACGATTGGACAGAGAGAAGGAATAGGTCTTTCAGGAGGACCTTATTTCGTAATTGAAAAAAATATAGAAAACAACACAATTATTGTTGCGCATGAAAATAGTCCTCGTCTTTTTACGACATCTTGGACGTGCGAGGATATCAATTTTTTAGCTGAAAAGGACGAAATTGATTCGAGTGAGCTTTTTGTTCGGACCAGATATCGCGAACCCTTAAAGCGGTGTGATGTTTTTTTTGAAAGCGAAAAAAGGATTGTGTGCATTGTTTCGCACGAACCTGTAAGAGCCATTACTCCGGGTCAGATCGCGGTTGTTTATAATAATGAGGGAAAAATGCTTTTTTCTGCTATAATTAATACGCATGTTATCGATTAAATTGCGTCCATATATACTTTCTATAGCTGGTTTTTTAATTACTCTGATTGATGGATCAATTGGTGTTTTTATTGCAAACAAAGTAGGGGGAATAGTTGGTACAGAGTATGTCGGTTATGTATATGGTGTCGCAAATATTACCCTACTTCTTTTTATTCCTTTTTTGGGTCGATGGATATGCAAATTCAAGAAGACATGGATAATATTTGCTACTAGTTTTGTTTTTTTGTGTTCGTTTATACTTTTATTTTTTGAGCAGACATTTGCTGGTACAGTATTGCTTTCGCTAGTGATATATATAGTTAGTCTGTACGTATTTTTCTTCGTGAATGATCTTTTTGTTGAGATGTATACTCAGAACAAGAATACAGGTACTGTTCGTGGCAGATATCTGTCACTTCTAAATTTAGGTTGGGTTATAGCTCCTATAGTTACCGGGTACATTATTCAGTCTTACGGATACACTTCTCTTTATACTGCTTATATAATTATTATTGCTATAGTATTTTCTTTGTTTTTCTTGTTTTTTTGCGATGATAATAAGATAGAGCATTGTGGTATTCCTTTTAAAAGTACGTTTAATATTTTAAAGACAACTCCTGATGTTGTTAAATTACTTTTTTTACAATTTATATTATGGTTTTTTTATGCGTTTGATTGGAGTTTTTTGCTTATATATTTCCATCAAAATCTTTTTTTATCGTGGGAATATATAGGCATGATAGTTTCGATGTATAATATACCTTATTTATTGTTTGATTATGTATTTGGCAGATTGGTTGATAAGGTGCGCACAAAAGAATATTTATTTCTAAACATTGGTTTGTTGATAGGTGTCTGCGGTATGTTTCTGTCCTATTTTTATGTTGGTACAGCGTTGCTGGTGTGGATGGGAATAGTGCTTCTGACGAGGTTTGGAATAGCACTATTTGAATTGATGATTAATACTCGGTTTTATCGTCTTGTTGATGCAAAAGACGTAAATCAGATTAGTATGTTTAGTATGTTTACTGTTTCTGGAGGACTTGCCTGTAGTATCGTAGGGGCTGTATTGCTTCATTTTGCAACCCTTCATACATTTATACTTTTTGTTGCCTTAGCGCTGGCCGCAAGTCTAATTATCACGATGAGGATGAGAAAAACGTATACTGTATAATTATTTCATGTAATTTATGATTAATACGTTAAAAAATAAAAAGATTCTGGGCACGTTTTTTCAAGGAATTGGAACATATATTATATTCGGTCTTATCAATACATTTGCATCCGTGAAGGTTGCGGAAATGATTGGAGACGAAAAGATGAGTATTCTTTATACTATTATATATTTTTTAATTGTCTTGCTTGTTGTGGCGGCTCCTCGTTGGTATGAACGTACAAATATTTATTATATTGCATTTGTAAATTTAATAATGTTTGCTCTTTCTTTGATTGGGCTCGGAACAGGATATTTTCACCTAGTTATTGTCGGATTCGCAATTTATTTTCTCGCTGATTTTGTACAAAGATATGTCACGGATGTATATATTGAGTCGTATACAGGTCACGAATCAATGGGGTTTGTAAGGGGATTATATCTTGCACTTACAAATTTAGTTTTGATCGTTGCGACGTATGCTTCCGGTAGGATTTTTGAAAAGTATGACTATTCGTTTATTTCTTGGTTTGTAGGAGTGGTTGTCGTCGCGATGTTTATAGTTCTTGTTAGATACATGCGCGAACACACAATTGTTGAAAAAACAAAATTATACATATGTGAAAATGTTTTTCGTGTGTTATTAGATGCGTTTAAAAATAAAAAAGATATAGCCCGAGTTATTATTTTAAACGCATTTTTATATATATTTTACACATTGATGTGGATATACGTGCCTATATACCTTAAAAATGAAATAGGTCTATCTTGGTCTGAAATAGGTCTGGTAATCTCTTTTGCGCTAGTTCCTTTTGTTGTTATTGATACTTTTGCCGGAGATTTGGCCGATAGATTTTTTGGAGAAAAAGAAATGATGATTACAGGAGTGTTTGTTATGGGATTAAGTGTTATAGGAATAGGATGGTACACAGGTTCTTCTTTGGTTATTTGGGGAATATTGATGATTGTAGCACGTATAGGAGCAGCTCTTTATGAGATTATGACTGAGACATATTTTTTTAAAAAAGTAGAAAGTACTGATCGCACTCTTATTATGCTGTTTAGGGGAATTACAAGTGTTTCTAGATTAGGAACCGTAGCTCTTGCTTCATTGGTTTTGTTATTCGCAGGAATACAAGAATTGATTTTAATTGTTGGTTTGTTAATATTATCAACGATTATTATCACTATTCGAATAAAAGATACGAAATAATATGATGACATCAGACGATCTAAAGAAAAAATTTATATCATTTTTTGAATCAAAAGGACACGTAGCAATTCCTTCTGCTTCTATAATTCCAGAAAACGATAATACGGTACTTTTTAATACGGCAGGAATGCAACCACTTGTTCCTTATCTATCAGGAAACATTCATCCATCAGGAAATAGGTTGGTAAATTATCAGAAATGCATTCGCACAAATGATATTGATGAGGTTGGAGATGATAACCACCTTACTTTTTTTGAAATGCTTGGAAACTGGTCTCTTGGTGATTATTTTAAAAAGGAATCTATAGAATGGAGCTATGAGTTTTTGACAGATAAAAAATGGCTTGGACTTGATCCGAAGCGCCTGGCCTTCACGTGTTATGAAGGAAATGAAAAGTTTAATGTTCCTAAAGATGATGTTTCGTATAAACAATGGATTAGTTTGGGAGTTCATGAAAAAAGAATTGAATTTATGGGAGATGATAACAACTGGTGGCCAAAGATGGGTATTGATGGGCTTTGTGGACCTGATACAGAAATTTTTTATTGGGTACCAAATGACACTCCTGCTCCTGATAAATTCGACACATCTGATTCTAGGTGGGTTGAAATATGGAATAATGTTTTTATGGAGTTTTCTTTCAAGAATGGTGCTCTTGAGAAACTTGATAAACAAAACGTTGATACTGGCATGGGGCTTGAGCGTACTCTTGCCGTATTGAATGGTTGCACGAGTGTTTACGAGACGGATATTTTTAGAAATATAATTGATAAAATACTCGAAATGGGTAAATTGTCTCGATATCAATACGAACAAGATAATTTAATACGTAGATCCGTTCGTATTATTGCTGATCATATTAGAGCCGCTACCATAATTACTGGAGATAGAAACGGAGTGGGACCATCAAACGTTGATCAGGGATATGTTGTGCGTAAATTATTGCGTCGAGCTATTCGTAACGCTTTTAAAATTAACATACACGAACACATATTAAATACAATTTCAAAACTGATTATTGATCAATATATAATTTATTATTCTGAACTTGATGAACGTCAATCATTTATATTAGGGGCTTTTGAAAGAGAAGAAAATTTATTTAGAAAAACACTACAAGAAGGTGAAAGAGTTTTTGATAAAAAGATTAGAACATATTCTGATCGAAATATTTTAAACGGAGAAGATGTTTTTGATTTATATACGACATACGGATATCCTTTTGAGTTAATAGCAGAAATGTCCGTTGAGTATGGTTTCGCTGGAGTTGATAAAGAAGGGTTCGAAAAATTATTTAAAGAGCACCAAAACAAGTCTCGTGAGGGCGCAACACAGAAATTTGCAGGGGGACTTGCCGATACATCAAAAGAGAATGTACGTCTTCACACAGCAAGTCATCTGCTTTTACAAGCTCTTCGTATGGTTCTTGGGGATCATGTTGAACAAAAAGGCTCAAACATAACTCCGGAACGGCTTAGGTTTGATTTTCCTAATCCACAAAAAGTTACACCAGAAGAATTAAAAAAAGTCGAGGATATTGTAAACGAACAAATAAAAAAATCACTTCCGGTTACTTGCGAGACCATGAGTCGAGAAGATGCCAAAAGATCAGGTGCAATGGGTGTTTTTGATGAAAAATACAATAAGATGAATGAATTAAAAGTTTATTCTATAGGAGATTTTTCAAAAGAAATTTGTGGTGGACCACATGTTGAAAATACCGCTGAATTAGAGGGTTTTAAAATACTTAAAGAAGAGGCTTCTTCGGCTGGAATTCGTCGTATAAAAGCCACTGTTTTGGCAAATAAAAAATAGCGGGTAATTATGTGTGAATAAGTAGCTTGATAAGAGGCTAAAAGGAGTTGACTTTTGCCATTATTTACATATAATTATGCCCAGCTACTTGTTAAATAAGCATAAATAATGTAAATACACAATGCGTAGTAACGCATCGTATTTATGTGTTCAATATATTTTTTAATCTAAACAAGTAATGGATAACACTTTTAACGGTGAAAAGCTGTCTGATTCGAGGAGATTTTCTCCAAATGTCGGACCGCAAGCAAATAAAAAAGGTTTCATTGAGTATGCTGGTATGGTTGACGAGCTTCTACCGGGAGCGAAGTTCGCGGTTACGCTCGACAATGGTCATAAAATCATAGCTCATCTTTCTGGTAAAATGCGTATGAATCAAATTAAGCTTTTACCAGGAGATAAAGTAAAGGTTGAGATGACTCCATACGATCTTACCAAAGGACGTATCACCTATCGTTATTAATTTAAAACAAAGTATGAAAGTACACGCAGCAGCAAAACCACGATGTTCTTCATGCCAGGTGGTACGAAGAAAGAAAAGAGTATATATCGTGTGTAAGAAGAATCCTAAGCATAAACAAAGACAAGGTTAATTTGAATATTATTATGGCACGTATTGCAGGAAGAAATCTTCCAAAAGAAAAAAGAGTTGTTATAGCATTGACGTATATTTACGGCATTGGTATTCCTCGTGCAAAGAAAATTCTTTCACAGATTGGAATTGATGAGAATACAAAAGTTGAAAATCTGACAGAAGATGAGGTAAATAAACTTCGTGCGAGTGTAGAACAATTTAAGATAGAAGGTGATTTAAAGCGTGAAATTATGCAACATGTAAAACGCTTAAAAGAAATTCATTGTTTTAGAGGATCTCGTCATGCAAAAGGACTTCCTGTAAGAGGACAGACAACTAAGACAAATTCTCGTACCGTTCGGGGCAATGTTCGCAATACTGCTGGAAGTGGTAAACGAGCTTTAACAAAGACTTAATCTAATCAGATCACGTTATGGCAACAACTATAAAGAAAAAGGAAGTAAGCAAGAAGAAAACAAAACGACAAGTCAAGAAAGGCATGGCGTTTGTACAGGCTACATACAATAATACAATTGTTACTCTTGCCGATTCTCATGGAGGCGTTTTAAGCTGGTCTTCTGCCGGAGTAGTTGGATTTAAAGGCGCGAAGAAAGCCACTCCATATGCTGCCTCAATGATTGTAAAAGATGCTATAGATAAAGCACAATATACAGGAATTAAAGAGGTCGATGTAGTTGTAAGAGGAATAGGGGCTGGTCGTGAGGCTGCTGTCAGAGCTATTCATGCAAATGGATTGACCATTCTTTCGATAAAAGATCTAACACCTATTTCACATAATGGATGTAGACCTAAGAAACCAAGAAGAATTTAAAATATACGTATGGCACGATATTTAGGACCAAAAGCAAGACTTTGTAGACGAGAAGGAACAAACCTTTTTGGTACTGAGAAATATGATCGTATTCTCAAGAAAAGACCTCATGCACCAGGAAAGAATCCGGAGGATCGTTTTGCTCGTTTAACGGAATATGGAAGACAAATGAGAGAAAAACAAAAGGCAAAAAGAACATATGGAATTCTAGAACGACAGTTTTTCAATTATTACAAGCAAGCTCATAACAAAAAAGGAGTTATTGGTGATAATCTTCTTTCACTTCTCGAGGGTCGTCTTGATAATGTTGTTTATCGCGCAGGATTCGCTTTGACGAGACCACAGGCACGTCAACTTGTTTCACATGGAATTATTAAGGTAAATGATAAGAAGGTGAACATACCTTCATTTCAGGTTTCCCAAGGAGATACAATATCCATAAAAGAATCTGCACTGAATTCTCCTTTGTTTGTAAAAAACAAAGAGAAGAACAAGGATATTATAGTTCCTGATTGGATTATATCTGACACAGATCGTCTCACAGCAAAAATTAAAGCGTTGCCAAATGTAGTAGATATGGGACATGTTGAGTTTGATCCGAAACTCGTCGTTGAATTATATTCACGTAAGTAAAAAAATTTTAAATACTATTTTATATAAGTATGTACGAAATACAACTTCCATCAAAAATTTATACCGAAGACGAGACACCTGTTTCTACAAAGGTTGTCATTGAGCCGTGTTCACCTGGTTATGGTGTTACATTGGCGAATTCGTTTCGCAGAGTGCTTCTTTCCTCGTTAGATGGTGCCGCACCAACGTCATTTAAGATAAAAGGAGCTGATCATGAATTTACAAGTATTCCTGGCGTGAAAGAAGATATTGTTCAGATCATGCTTAATATAAAGAAGCTTCGTGTTCGTTTAAATGAAGACGGACCGATACTTATAAGTATGAAAGTGAGTGGAAAGAAGGGTGAAATAACTGCTGGTGATTTTGAAAAAAATGCCGCTGTTGAAATTGCAAATCCAGATCTTCATATTGCGACACTTACTGATCCAAAGGCCATATTTGAAATGGAGGTTGTAATTGAAAAAGGCATAGGATATGTTCCTGTGGAGGCTCGTGATGCAAGTAATTTGCCTGTTGGTATGATTGTTCTTGATGCTCTTTTTTCTCCTGTTCGTAAGGTTGGGTATGATATTCAGATGACTCGCGTAGGACAGGCGACCAATTTTGAGAAGGTCGTATTGACCATTGAGACGGATGGTACTATTATGCCTGGGCAAGCTTTTAAGAAAGCTGCTAAAATCCTTGTTGATCATTTTGCGTTGTGTGCAGGGGATGATAATCAACAAACATTATAATGTTTTGATGTATATACTATGAGACACGCGAGAAAAACAGTTGTACTTGGAAGAACGCTTGGCCCACGCCGAAGTCTGCTTAAAAATTTAGCAGAACAGCTTATTGTTCGTGAAAAAATTAAAACAACAGAAGCCAAAGCAAAAGCAATACGTCCGATTGTAGAAAAACTTATTACCAAGGGTAAAAAAGGAGATCTTCATTCTTATCGACAGCTTCTCGCATATCTTCCTACAGAAAACGCGGCAAAGAAAATTAAAGAAGTGCTTGCGCCTAGATATCAGTCAAAACAAGGAGGATATCTTCGTATTATAAAGGCAGGACATCGTCCAGGTGATGGATCACACGTTGTTCAGATAGAGTTCGTATAATATAAATTATTACGTATGCTTAAGAACGAAATAAAAAATCATATTGTTGATGCTACTGCGCAGCCGGTCGGAAGGCTTGCTAGCAAGGTTGCTTCTCTTCTTATAGGAAAACACCGTATTTCGTATACTCCCTATATTCTTAATAATGACAGAGTAACAGTAAATAATGCTTCAAAAATGACAGTATCTGGTAATAAACTTACTCAGAAAAAGTATTATCGTGTTTCAATGCATCCGGGAGGTCTTAAGAGTAGAAAAATGGAAGAAGTGATGAAAAAAAATCCAGCAGAAGTTCTTCGAAGAACGATATATAATATGCTTCCAAAGAACAAACATCGCGCTGAGCTCGTGAAACATTTAATGATTAATAACTAGGGTTTATTGTATGGCTTTCAAAAAAGATAATTTTATTCAAGCGGTTGGTAGACGAAAAACAGCGTCAGCAAGAGTTCGTATTACTCTCGGAGGTAAGCCGGATATTATTGTTAATGATAAAGATGTTTCCAAATATTTTCCGCAAGCTGATTTAAACATACTTATAAAGGAACCTCTCGTTATTTCTAATCTTACAACGATTGGTACCATTACTGTGAAGGTTATTGGGGGAGGCGTTCGTTCTCAAGCGGAAGCGATAAGACTTGGTGTTGCGCGCGCAATTCTTTTTCACGATCCTATACTTAAATCACAACTTCGCGCGGCTGGTCTTTTGAAAAGAGATCCTCGCGAAAAAGAACGCAAGAAACCAGGATTGAAGCGCGCTCGTAAGGCTCCTCAATGGTCGAAACGTTAATATTTTGGAATTTGTTTTGACAATTTTTTACACGCCCGTTCGGGCGTGTTTTCTGTTAAAAAAATATCTACATTATGCCATTTTTTACATAAAAACAAAGTTTATTTTTTGGGTGTATATGATATAATTTCCCAGTATTTTGCGGATACAAAATGCTTTATATCCGCTATATGTATATGGCACATAGCGTATCAAAGAACACTATTATGTTTGTAACCGCCTCCGTTCTTCAAAAGGTGGTTGCTTTTGTGTATTTTGCTTTTGCCGCCAGGATGCTCGGAAAAGATCTTATGGGACAGTATTTACTTATTGTTTCTTTTGGATCGGTTTTTGGAATTTTTGTTGATGTTGGTGTTGCAGGATATCTTATAAGAGAAGTCGCAAAAGATATTACTCGTGTTGGAAAACTTTTTTTCGTTTCTATTATAATTAAACTTCCTTTAACAATCATAACTTATGGCCTAGTTATTGGAACTTTATTAATAGGAAATTACGATTCGTCTCTATATGGATTGATTGCTCTGACGGTTGGTGTGGCAATACTAGATATGGTAACTACATCGATATATTCTATATTTAGAGGTCTTCATAAACTTAATTATGAGAGTATTTCTGTTGTCGTATTCCAATCAGTCATAGCTATTGCTGGAATAACATTTGTTCTTGTATTTGGTGTCGATGTTCGTTATTTAGTTTTCGCTCTTTTGTGTGGAAGCGCAGGAAATTTTCTTTATGCAGGATTTTTGTTTATTAGAAAAATAGGTTTTTCACAGTTTCGATGGGACAAAGAAGTTGCTAGAGTTATTTTGATTGGAGCATTACCATTTTTTTTCCTCGGGCTTTTTACACGTCTTTTGACATATTTTGATCCCATGCTTCTTATGAAGTTTGCTGGGGAAAAATTTGTTTCCTTTTACGGAGTTGCTTTTAAAACGACTTTTGCATTTCAATTTATTCCGGCAGCTGTCGCAGCATCTCTTTATCCTGCATATACATCATATTTCAAAGAGAATAGAGAAAAATTAAAAGAGGTATTTTATGCAATATTTAAATATCTCATAATAATATCATTGCCGATTTGTTTCGGTATAATCGGCGTAGCCGATGTATTAATTGATAAGTTGTATGGGAACGAGTATGCGCCGGCAACTTCAGCACTTGTACTATTAGCATGTGCGATTCCGTTTGTTTTCGTAAGCTATTCTTCTGGTGCTTTGATAAATGGATCGTTTCGTCATAACAAAAACGTGATTATGCTGGGAATTGCTGTTGGTTTATATATTACATTAAATATTATTTTAATTCCTTTTTATGCGCATGTTGGAACCGCGATCGCCGCGCTACTAACTTATATTTTTATGACCGTACGAGGATTTTGGATTATAAAAGATATTGTAGAATGGAAGGCTTCGGTATTCGCTTCTCTAATATACCCATCACTTATTGCTTCATGTGCCATGCTTTTGGTTGTTTGGTGGCTCAATAGTAATTTTTATATTGAGGTAATTGCGGGAATAATTGTATATTGTGGACTTCTCATTTTGTTGAAAGGAATTACAATACAGGATACTAAATATATTACACAATTTATAAGACGGCCATGAACATATTGTATGTAACAGTCGATTTTCCTCCTATGAGAGGTGGTATAGGCGAATATGGGAACGGTCTTTGTTCTGAACTTCGACAAGACGTCGTTACTGTTGTGGCTCCAAAAACAAAATCAGGAGAAACTGTTAAAAAATTCCCATTTAATGTTATACGAATAGCAATGCTTTCTCATGTGTTTCGTCCGAGATGGATTCTTTTGTGGTGGAAACTGAGGCACATTGTTCGTATAACAAAACCAGATCTCATTATTGCTGGACAACCAGTCATATCAGGCCAGGCCGTTCGTCGTATTGCGCGTGCTCGAGGTATACCTTATGTTGTTATAGCTCATGGAATGGATATAAAAGTTCCATTTATTACAAAAGATAAGACATTCAATAATGTATCATTGGTTTTGAAGGATGCATCGTTAGTTGTGTTGAACTCTGAAATGACGAGATCGGTCGCTTTGCAGTACGGAATATCAAAAGAAAAAACAGAAGTCGTGTATCCAGCTACTAATTTAGAAGAACCGTTACCACTTAAACAGGGAGAAAAAGAGGATATATGTGAAAAATTTCACATTCCTCCCAATTCAAAAATTATTATAAGTGTAGGTAGACTTGTTGAACGAAAAGGTTTTGATATGCTGATTCGCGCTTTTGCAGATATTCAAACACAAGATCCCGATACATTTTTGATTATTGTAGGAGGTGGACCCGAAGAGGCGCGGCTGCGGTCGCTTATTGATACTCATGGAGTTGGTCATAGAGCTATGATTATTACAAATATTTTTTCATCTTATGATCGTAATCAGTTGTATAGGATTAGTTCCGTATTCTCGCTTCTTCCAAGAGAACTTCCAAACGGAGATGTTGAGGGATTCGGAATAGTTTTTCTAGAAGCTAATATTATGGGACTTCCTGTGGTTGCTGGTAATTCTGGTGGAGTATCTGAGGCTGTTGAAGATGGAAAAAACGGATTTTTGGTTGATCCTTTGAATTCGACCGCAGCCGCGGAACGTATTTTACAGCTACTGGATGATTCTGAATTATGTAAACATTTTGTTGAATATGGAAGGGTTCGTATTGAGCGTCGTTTTAACTATAGAATTCAGTCTCAGATATTAAGAAACGCAATCATGCGTACATTATTTTCATATGGAGAAAAAAATTGACATCATAATGTTCGGAATGTCGTGTTATAATGAGTGGGTTCTTCGCGGAATCAACAATCGTAATTATAATATTTTTAAAAAACTTATATCAGATCCTAGAATAGGGAAAATATTTTATATTGATTATATTCCTGTTACGAAGAAAAGATCGGTCCGTAATTTTATAGAAAATTTCATTACACCAATCAAAAGCGGTACGATTGTTTCAAAAAACCTTCACGAATCATTGACGGCGCTTCATGATAAGGTTTTTGTCTATTCAACAATCTATACAATTGCTCAGAGCGATAAGATATATGAACGAATCAAAAAACATGTATCAGAACTAGGTTTTGGAAATATTGTTACATGGTCATTTTTCCCTTTTTTGGTTGATTATATGGATGGTAGACTCGGTCAACAACTTAATGTCTTTGACGCGGTTGATAATTGGGCAGAACACCCAAGTTATCCAAAATACAAAGATCTTCTTTTGGAACGATATGCTTTTATTGATACTCATGCGGATATAATTTTTACTGTTTCAAAAGAACAAAAAAACCTTTTTTCAACTCACAAAAAAGCGTTTTGGGTGCCAAATGGAATAGATAGTAGTCATTTTCAAAAAGAGCAAAAACTTATCACTCGTGATATTGGAAATATCAAAAAACCAATTATTGGATACACAGGAACAATACAAGAGCGTTTTGATGTTGATTTGGTATATGCATGCGCGAAAGCTCGCCCAGAATATTCGTTTGTACTTATTGGGCCAACGTCTCGTAATTGGAAAAATGAAATTTTCGGAATCGTAACAAAGGATGAGATAGATTTATCACCACTTCAAAAACTTCAAAATGTATTTTTTTTGGGACGTAAATCGTACGATCAGCTTCCAATGTATGTTCAACAGTTTGACGTAGGTATTATCCCTCATAAAAATGATGAGTTTGTGAAATCAAATAACCCAATGAAAATGTATGATTATCTAGCTGCAGGGCTTCCTATTGTGGCCACACCAACGTCAGGAGCAGAGTTATTTCCGGATATTGTAACAATTGCATCAACTTCGGATGATTTTGTTTTGGCTATTGATAAATTTGTAAATATAGGAAATGATGAGAGAAATCGTATAAAAACACTTGGTATATCGGCGGCCGAAGAACACTCGTGGGAAAGCAGAGAAAAATTTATGGTTGATGAAATATTTAAATTATTACCATCATGAAGCGTCTCTCAATAATTATAATTAGTTGGAATGCAGAGGAATTGCTCACAAAATGTCTTGAGTCTATCCAGCGCTATTATTCCTCATATCTTACAGAGTGGGAGGTTTTTGTTGTTGATAATAATTCTTCAGATAAGTCTCGTGATGTCGCAAAATCATTTTCTTTTGTTAATTTGATAGAAAACAAAGAAAACAAAGGATTCGCTTATGCAAATAATCAGGCGTTTCGTATATCGACAGGGGAGCACGTACTTTTTTTAAATCCTGATACAGAGTTTATAGATCAATCTCTTTTAAAATTATTTGATTTATTTAGAGAAAAAAATCATATAGGTATCATTGGTTGTTCGCTTAGATATCCAGATATGAGTATTCAACCGTCTGTTCGTAAAGACATTTCTATTGTGGACCAATTATTGGTGCTTTTAAAAATTCCTAATTTTTTCCCTTCTTTTATAAATTCTTATCTTATGAAAGATTTTGATTATTCTATAATACAACGAGTAGATTCGGTTATGGGTGCTTTTATGTTTTGTTCGAGAAGATTACTTGAAGAGTTTGGTGGTTTTGATGAGCGTTTTTGGATATGGATGGAAGATGCTGACTTATGTTTTAATGCGAAGAAGAAAGGATATACAGTTTTGTATTATCCTCATACGCGTATTATACATGTGAAAGGAGAGTCTTTTGCAAAACACAGAACAGTTGCTAGACAAAAGATGTTTATAAAAAGCGTCGCTTTGTATTTTAAAAAGAATTATGGTTTTTTTTCGTATGTGATTTTATTTCCTTTCCTATATATTTCTATATTACTGGCATTTATTCATGAGTTAATGAAAAAAATAGGATTATTTAAACACAAGAACAAAGACTTATGATAGAGATTAATTTCAAACACGTTGCATATATACTAGCGGGGCTAATCGCGTTTGAGTTTGTTTCCTGGTTTTCATACACAACACCATCATACGCGCCATTTATATTTGGTGTTTTTTGTTTGTTTTTCTTGTTTTTATGTATAAAAAATATCGAATATGGACTATTTGGAATTATTCTGGAAAACATTGTTGGATCAAAAGGATATCTTCTATTTACTCCAATTACATTACCAGAATATGAAGGGAAAATTACTTTGTCGATTCGTTTGGCCATGTTTTTGTTGTTTTTTCTAGTATTTTTCGTATATGCAATCATTAATTACAAAGATTATAAAAATATATGGCGCGAGAGATTTGAATATATAAAATCACGATATTATATTTTATTTTTTGTTTTGATAGTTTTCTCGGTTTGTGTTGCATATTTTCGCGGAAATAACGTTTCATATATGTTCAATGATGTTAATAATTATCTTTATTTAGCTCTAATATTTCCTGTATTTTTTATAAAAAACAAATCAGAGGTTATAAAATCAGTAATAACAATTTTATTTGCAGGAGCTTTGTTAATTTCTGTAAAATCATTATTTGTTTATCTAGTGTTTGGGTATGTACCTGGACACAGTCTCAGTATTTTTTATAAATGGCTTCGAGATACAGGAATTGCTGAGATAACTTATATTCAGGGGCCTTATTACAGAATTTTTTTCCAAAATCATATTTATACGATGATAGCGTATGTAGGAACACTTGCTGTTATTATTGACAAGGCAAGAGGTGTGAAAGAAACGTTTCTAAATATTTTGAGAAAAAACAAGGCGCTTATATTTTTTAATATTGTTTTTCTGTCCACACTTATACTATGTCTTTCTAGAAGTATGTGGCTCGGAACATTTCTCGCTGTAACTGTTTTTCTTAGTTATATTATATTAAAACGATTTTTATCTTTGAAAAGATTTGGCGGTATCGTACTTTATTGTATTGTTACCTTAATTGTTTCTGCTTCATTCGTTGTTTATATAAACCAACTTGATTTGTCGGGTAGAGGCAGTGGTTTTCTAAAAGATAGGTTTGTTACAACAGACGATGCGGCCGGAGAGGCTCGTTTACAACTTCTGGGGCCATTATGGAAATCAATAACCGAGAACTGGATTATAGGAGCGGGGGTTGGAAAAACGGTAACTTATTTTTCAACTGATCCTCGTATTTTGGCAAAAGAACCCTCAGGAATGTATACTACATACGCATTTGAGTGGGGATATCTTGATTTTTGGCTTAAGTTTGGTATTGTCGGTATTTTATTATTATTATTTTTATTTAGGAGAATGATTATTGATCTTTTAGTTATAATGAAAAAGAACATCTTAACATCGTTTTCGTATGGAGTTTGGGGCATATTACTTCTGGCACTTCTGGCACTTCTGTTTACTCATATTACGACTCCATACCTTAATCATCCTCTTGGAATCATGATATTTCTTATAATTTCATGGATTATTTTTTTATATGGAACAGAATCAAAACAACGTTCGTCATAATGTGCCAAAAGTTATAATAAGTCTGGTAACGCTCGATGGAGAGCGCTATATTGATTTTTGTCTGGAGAGTATTTTAAATCAAACATTCCAAGATTTTGTAATTATATGTTTAGATAACGGATCACACGACTCAACAGCAACTCATATATATCAAAAATACCCAGAAGTGAAACTTATTAAAAAAAGTTCAAACATAGGTTTCGCAGCGGCGCATAATATGATCATGAGACTTTCTAAGAGTAAATATGTTTTTATGGTTAATCAAGACATGTTTTTTGAACCGGATTATCTAGAAAAAATAGTTGCACATATGGATGCTGTTCCTGAAATAGGAAGCGCTTCCGGAGTTTTATATAAATGGAATTTTGATACAGAGTTTGAAACAGGAAAGAAAACGAATATTGTTGATACGGCAGGTCTTCGTTTATTAAAATCTTTATCCGTTGAAGAAATATACGATGAACCAGTTACAGACACAATTCAAGTTTTCGGAGTATCTGGAGCCGCCCCTGTATATCGACGCACAGCATTGGAAGATGTGATGTGGAAAGGAGAGTGTCTGGATGAATTGTTTTTTTCATATAAGGAAGATATTGATCTTGCTTGGCGTTTACAATTGCATGGATGGAAGTCGTTTATTATAAGAGATGCAAAAGGGTATCATGATAGAAGTATGAGCAGAAGTGTCTCTTCGTCAAAAAAATGGTTTGATATGATACGGACAAAGTTAAAAGATAATAAAAAACGTTCATATTGGTCTTTCAGAAATCATATATTTGTTTTTATAAAAAACGTGCCAGTGAAATTTATGATTCGTTGGTTTTTTCCATTGATTTATATGGAGACAAAACGTCTTATGTTCGCTGTTTTTTTGAGACAGCACTTACTTCGAGCATATATTGATGTGCTTGGGCAGTGTGGTGTATTATTTAGAAAGCGTCGAGCTACCTTTTCTTCTGCATCTAAACAAACTTCTTTAATAAAAAGATTTGTACGCTGATTTTATGGATATTTCAATTAGTATAGTTTCTTATAAAAGCAGGGGAATGCTCAAAAACTTGCTTATGTCCATATACGACTCTGTCGTCGATCCTTCGTTTTCTTTTGAAATTATAGTTATTGATAATGATTCGAACGATGGAACCTCTGATATGATTAAAGAAAGATTTCCGTCTATAAAATATATACAAAATGATAAAAATATAGGATTCGGAGCAGCTCATAACATAGCTTTTAAAAAAGCGTTGAGTGATTGTGTTATGGTGTTAAATCCGGACACGTTTTTTTTGCAGAAAGGAGTTTTGGAAAAAATGGTTAAATATATTAATGAGCGGAATGATGTTGGTATTATTGCTCCACGGCTCGTTCGTCCAAACAAAGAACTCATTTATTCGGCTTTCCGATTTCCACTTGTGCATTACCCTTTGTTTGCAAGGACTTCACTTGGTATGACAAGATATGGAAAAGAGCTTTTAAAATATTATAGATATGAAGAAGTTGATCATTTAAAACCATTTTCAATCGAGTGGGCACAAGGTTCGTGTCTTGTTTTGAAAAAAACCAGACTCAAAGAAGATTTTTATTTTGACGAGCGTTTTTTTATGTATCTTGAAGATACAGATCTTTGTCGTAGGTCGTGGGCAAGAAATGTGCGTGTTATGTATTATCCTGATGCTGAAATTATACATTATTATGCCAGAGGAGATTCTGATAAGCCGTTCTTTTTGGCTTTATGGAGTCGTCTTTCCAGAATACATATTTTGTCATGGTATAAGTATTTTAAAAAATGGAGAGGAGTACCAGTTATTAGATATTGATTTTTATGGTCGAAAGAATGAAAAAAATTCTGCGTGCGATTTATATATATTGTATTCCGCTAGGTATACAAAAGCTTTTTGAGTATTGCGCGATTTGGTGTGCGCGTCTTAAGGAGTTGTGTAAAAAAAATGGAGTGCTGTTCGTAGTGTGGCGTAGTATAGTTGTATTATTTATCGTATCTGTACTTTGGCACGGAGTAATTATCATTTTATGTGCTGGTCGAGCATATGGAACAATAAATGATTTTAAAACGGTGTTGCAATCAGACTCAGTAGAGGAGTTTGATAAAAAGTTATTTTTTGCACACACAGATATACAAAAAACATTCTCTTTTGTAGATTATTTGTTTGTTCTGCGTATTCCATATATTAAACATGTTTATGAAAGTGCCAAAGCTTTTCAGATAATGGAAAACGATTTCTATGAGCTTGTGTGGAATATTATTAATGACAACAGAAAAATTATAGACATGATTTTGAAAAAACGCACTCTCGCATCAACTGAGATTTGGTATACTAATTTTTCACAAGATGAGCGGTATGCGTTATTAGAATTTTTTGTAGACATAGGCAAGGATCTAGTTAAGTACAAACCAAACGTCGAGAGTTTATGTACAACACTTGATGTATTTGCATATCATACGAAAAAACTTGGTATCGATAAGCCAAAAATCATATCTGATCAATGCGATCGTTTTCTAAATTCGTATTATGATCGGTATGTGTCATTAGCATCTCATGCTTCGTATTTCATAGGATATCCAGATGTGTTTTCTGCGCTTCTTTTGATTCAAAACAGCAATGAACTTCGTCCCACCGGTGGTTTTATCGGTACATATGGCACCGTGCAGATAAAAAATGGTCAGGTACAAGAGTTTGTTATTGATAATGTGTATAATCTTGATACTAGGGTTAAAACGAATATTCGTCCACCAGCGCCATTTGTAGAAAACAAAATTATTGATAGATGGTATTTAAGAGATAGTAATTGGAACCCTGATTTTACTCGTTCGGCAGAGGACGCTTTCTATTTATATAATAAAGAAGCCGAAAAACAAAAAGAATTTGATATGGCAATTGCCATTAATCCTGGTTTCATAGTGTCCTTACTTGATGTCGTGGGTGGGGTAGATGTCGGTGGAGTACGTTATACGAGTAAAAATTTTCTAGATACTCTTGAGGAGTATACCGGAAAGGAGTTTGAAGAAAAAGGAATTGCTCAGGAAAGACGGAAAGATGTTATTAAAGATATTAGCGCTGAGCTTTTTGGTAAACTAATTCGTCCACGTCCAGAAAGTGTGTTTCCAATTGGTATGGCATTGATAGATGCTCTTATTGAAAGAAATATTCTTCTTTACAGCACTGATTCTGATGTGCAGGATACTTTTGTTGAACAAAAATGGTCAGGATCTCTTATAACAAAAGAAGGCCTTGATTATTTATATGTTGTCGATGCAAACCTAGGAAGTATGAAGACAGATCCTTTTATAGAAAGATCATATAATCTTAATATAATGACAGAAAATAATCTTTTTAAACACAAACTTACATGGAAATATGATCACACCGCATTTTTCAGTTGGAAGGTTACGCGATACAAAGATTATATGAGAATATATCTACCAGAAAAAGCCAAGATTTTATCAATTGATGGAATGAAAAATCCAAGCGTCGAGCACGGAAAAAAATATACTGTTGTTAGTGGACTTGTGGAGATAGAACCGAAAACATCGCATAATGGTTTTATAATGTATACAACGCCTGTGTACCAAGGTGTGTATTGGCAGATGCAACCAGGAAAAATACGCTCAAAACAGAATATTATTTTTAATGAACAAAGCGTGATTGAAGATCATTCAACAAGTTCTGATATAAATATTGTATTCTGATTTTAAAAAATGAATTTTTGTAGTATACTGTGAGTATGAAAAAAACAAGATTATATTATATAGTTGTATTCATTATTATATTTCTTGCCGGTATGTATGCCGGTATCGTTTTTTATCGAAATGGCATTGTTCCAAGTTCCGTAAAGATGGAAAACGGAGTGAATATAGATCGGACCGATGGTAAAAAGAAGCTATCTTTTTCGCAGTTTTGGGATACTTGGGACTTTATAAAGAAAAACTATATATCTGATAATGTAAATGATTCAGATTTGTTTTATGGGGCATTAGATGGGCTTCTAGGAGCTCTTAACGACCCATATTCAACATATTTCGATCCAAAGGAATCTAAAGAGTTTAATGATGCTTTAAATGGGGATTTTGAAGGAATTGGTGCGTATGTTGATAAGAAAAATGGAAAGGTATTGATTGTTTCTCCTCTTCCTGGGTCTCCTGCTGAAAAAGCCGGTATTAAACCCATGGATCAAATTATTTCTGTAAACGATGAACTCGTTGATCGGATGTCGTTAGATCAGGTTGTTACGAAAATACGTGGACCAAAAGATACTTTTGTTAATTTAAACTTATATCGTGAGGGGAGCGAGGAACTTCTTAAATTAGAGGTGCAGAGAAAATCAATACATATTCCAAGTGTCACACTTGAATACAATGACAATATTGCTGTTGTGCGTATATATAGTTTTAACTCAGATCTTACGAAAATGCTTACTGATACAATGAACGACATTGTTAAGGCGCGCCCGCGCGGAGTGATCATAGATCTTCGTGGAAATCCTGGTGGATTTTTGGATCAGGTGGTAAATGTGGTTGGCTTTTGGTCTGGATCAAAGCCAGTGGTTATTGAGAGAGGTAGAAATAATTATGAAAAAATACATTTATCAGAATTTGATGTGAAAATAAACAATCTTAAAACAGTTGTGCTTATTGATGGTGGCTCTGCGTCGGCGGCGGAAATTTTCGCGGGCGCGCTACAAGATTATAAGCTTGGAACAATTATTGGAGTGACAAGCTTCGGGAAAGGATCTGTACAGCGTCTCGAAGAGTATCCTGACGGCTCATCTTTCAAGATAACGATAGCGAAATGGTATACACCAAATAATAATGCAATTGATGGAGTTGGGATAAAGCCTGATATTGAGGTTCCATTTGATGTTAAGTTGTTTGCGGAAAAGCATGTTGACACACAGATGCAAAAAGCGCTAGAGTTCTTGAAAGAAAATTAATATGAAGGTCTTATTGTTAAAGGATGTTAAAAATCAGGGCAGGGCAAATGACATTGTTTCTGTAAGTGATGGATATGCTTTGAATTTTTTATTTCCAAAAAAATTAGCAATTCCAGCTACAGATACATTGGTGCAACAAAAAAAAGAACATGAGAATGCTATTGTGCGCCACAAAGAAAAGAAAGAAAAAGAAGAAGAGAAATTAGTTGCAAAACTTTCTCATGTGTCAGTGTCATTTTCTGCTCCAGCAAATGAACAAGGAATGCTCTACGCAGCAATTACAGAAAAGGATATTATAGATAAACTATTATCTGAATATAATATTGAAATTGACAAGAAGCATGTTTGTATTAATGGACATATAAAAAGTGTCGGAGTACACACTGTTGATATTTTTGTTACACCATCAAAAAAGACAAAGATAACAGTATATGTAAAAGAAAATCACAAGAAATAATTTGATCGGGGTTCGTCTAATGGCAGGACACAGGCCTTTGAAGCCTAGAATGGGGGTTCGACTCCCTCACCCCGAACCACAGAAAACATATCTTGAAAGAGATGTTTTTTTGTTTTAGAAAAACAATAAAGCACAAGCAATCGTCCTACGAAGTCACGCGAAGCGGGACGAAGTAGGGCACCCCCGAACCATTCGATCGTCGCTTCGCTCCTCACTCATGGCGGGGCCATTCTTTCTATCGATCGTCGCTTCGCTCCTCACTCATGGCGGGGCCACCAAAATTCATTATTTCACTTATTGTTAAACTATTTTTGAATATAAATTAGTTATAACAAATAATGTCCTCCGAAATCTTGGTGTAGGCATACACGATCTATAGGACGGTTTACCAACCGAAGCTTTAGCGTAGGTTGGCCAGTTTGAATACATGTATAATAATTATCTAAAAACCGTTATTTTATACGTGTTTTTTTGTTTTATATTACTTATCTTAATAATTTTAAAACGGCGTTATTTATAAGTGACAAAAAGTTATAATAGATATAAAATAAAGCATATGAATACAAAAAACATATCAGATCTTGTGACGATGTTTTCATCGGCATGGGCTGTGCTTGATGCATACGACAAGGAAACGTTTCCGAAGACAGGTGTTACGAAAAAAAGCGTTGAAATTACAGCGGACACTGTCTTAAAAATGTTTGCACAATTAAAAGAAGTTCTTATCGAAAAAAAAGAGGCTGGGGAGCTTTTCGGGGTTGAGAGAACAAATGGAATGGTAGCTGGGATTATCGGTGATGTTCTACAATCATTTGGAGAAAAAGATCTATATCCTACGCTTGAGGAGAAGGCTGCGCATCTTCTTTATTTTCTAGTAAAAAATCATCCTTTTGTTGATGGAAATAAACGTTTTGGTGCGTTTGCATTCATCTGGTTTCTTGAGCAAACAGATATTTTAAATATGCGCACACTTTCTCCTGAAACACTCGCTTTATTGACGCTTATCATAGCCGGAAGCGACCCAAGTGAAAAAGACCGCATGATCGGACTTGTGTTAATGATTCTGAATAATAAGTGAAAAAAGAATTTTTAGAGAAAAAATATAAAATTAACAAAATTCTGAAAATAATTTTTGGAGTTTTTTTGATATGTGCGGGTATTTTCTATTATTTCACAAATCCGAGGGGTTTTGTGGTAAACGAAATAATCTCGTTTATTATTTGTTGCACGGGTTTTATAACAATATTCTTTTCGATAAGTAAAAAAACTAAATAATGAGATTTGTTAATTCATGTCATACCACCTCTACATCTTAGAATGTTCTGACGGGACACTATATACCGGTATTACGACGGATATTAAGCGTCGTACTGAGGAACACAATGCTTCTGCTCTTCTCGGAGCCAAATATACGAATTCCAGAAGGCCTGTAAAACTCGTATATAGTTTTGAATTTCCAGACAGATCATCAGCGACGAAAGAGGAAAACAGGATAAAAAAACTGTCTAGAGAGATGAAGTTAAGGTTGATAAAAAAAGAAAAGTGAAATTAACTTGCTAGTTTATTTCCGGTATGATATACTTAGACTATCTAATAATTATACATTCTAATTAATATTTTCTGTATGGTACGTACGAAGAAATCAAATGTTCTGTCTATGTTCCTGATGTTCATGCATAAATTTATGATCGATGGTCTCAAAGAATGTCCTCATGCCGGACACGGACTTTCATTGCCTCAGATGAAGGCGATGCATATTGTCTTTTTGGGTAAGAAATCCTCTATGAAAGAGGTTGCTGACGCACTTCATATTACACCACCGTCGGTTACATCACTTGTTAATAGTTTAGTAAAAATGGGTTTTATAAAAAGAGTTCATGATAGAAAAGATCGCAGACAGGTGATTCTTTCCATATCACCAAGTGGTATGAAGATGCTTCGCAAGGCATTTCGATTTATGGAGGTTCGTATGGAAGATATAATCAAACACTTATCCAAAGAGGATAAGTCGCATCTCGTCAGAATAATGACGCTATTGCTTAAATATCAGAAATAATTTTATTTATTATCACATATATGTTTCAAAAATTGAAAAAACCAATCATATTCATTCCGCTAGCCATTGTTATTATTATCATTATTATTTCTGTTGTTCGTTTTCAAAATAAACAACCAGAGTATGATTCGATGACAGTTTCTCGCGGAAGTATATTACAAGAGGTAAGTGTTACAGGAAAAGTGAAGGCGGCTGAAGAGGTAAACTTGGCCTTTGAAAGGAGCGGAAAAATTTCATCTATTAATGTGGATGTTGGGGATATAGTTAAAGAAGGGCAGGTTTTGGCGATGCAAAATAGCGCTGAGGCAGGCGCTCAAGTGGCTCAGGCGAATGCTAGGCTTGAAAGCGCACGAGCAAATGTAATGCAATATAAAGCGGCACTTGATGCTCAGATAGCCAAACTGGATGAGATCAAGAAAGGAACAAGATTAGAGGAGGTGGCCGTACAAGAAATGAAAGTTTTAAATGCCGAGAAGACGTTAAGTGATGCAAAGCTTACACTTTCAACAACACGAGACGAAGCTGATACGAAGATCAATAATTTATATAATGGTGTGTTGAGTGTGCTTACTGATGCGTACGCGCGTTCAAATGAGGCAATACGTCAGAGAATGATAAATATGTTTAATACGAATGGTGATAAGTTCGTATTATCTTATACATCGTGCGATCAACAAGCAGGCACAGATGCTGCGTGGCTTCGATATGTTTCCGAAGAAGAATTAAATAAATGGAGTTCTGAAATTGCTTTAATTACAGGCAGTACATCTAGAACTGATTTGGATCTTTTCCTAGATAAGGCACAGAGTCATGTTTCTATTTTCAATCAATTTTTAAACAGAACAAGCGATACTCTCACGAACGGTTGTTCAATTGATAATACTACGCTTACTTCGTACAGAACTAATTTAAGTACTGCGCAGGGAAGTATTAGTTCTGCTCTAACTCTAGTGAGTAATAGAGATCAGGATATTGCAGCTCAAAAATCATCAAATCAAACAAATATAAATACTGCGGAAAAAGGAGTGAATGATGCTGAGTACAATCTTTCTTTTGCGAAAAAAGAACTTGAATTAAAAAAAGCCGGATCGACTCCTGAAGCCATCAGGGCTCAAGAAGCATCTGTTGACCAGGCTCGTGCAAACTTAATGTCACAAGACGCTATGGTGCGTCAGGAACAGGCGAATATTCAATCGTATCAGGCTCAATTAGCGAAAACCGCAATAGTTTCTCCTTTTGCAGGGGTGGTTACCAAACAAGATGGTAAGTTAGGCAGTATTGTTGCAGCTAATGAGGTTATAATATCGCTTATTTCAGAAGCTAAATTCGAGATTGAGGCAAATGTTCCTGAAGCTGATATAGCAAAACTCGAGATAGGAGATCTGGCTCGTATAACTCTTGATGCATACGGAGATGATGTTGTATTTGATGCAAAAATTGTAGAAATAGACCCAGCTGAGACGATTATTGATGGAGTATCAACATACAGAGTTGTTTTGCAATTTGTAAACGAGGATGGACGTATTAAATCAGGTATGACTGCAAATATTGATATTGAGACAGAAAAGAAAGAGGGCGTACTCGCTATTCCTCAGAGATCTCTCATTATAAAAGATGGAGGAAAGTTTATAAGAATTTTACAATACGAAAATTCAAAAGAAAACATAGTTGAAATTCCTGTAACAACAGGTATTAGAGGATCTGATGGAACAATTGAAATTATTGAAGGACTAAAAGAAGGAGAAAAAATTATTACATCTATAGGAAATGGAACAGATAAATAAAGGAAAAAATTATATTCTTCGATCGATAAGAGTTGGTGTTTTTCTTGCGCTTAGACAATTAAAACGTTCAAGCAAATGGACCACATTATTGATTGTTTTTATTATGACGCTCACGTTTCTCAATCTTGTTGTGGTTAGTGGTATTTTGATTGGGCTTATAAGCGGAGCGAGCGAGGATTATAAAAAACAATATTCAGGAGATGTTTTAATTGCGACCCTTATTTCAAAAGATTATATACAACAAAGCAACGAAACCATTCGATTTATTAAATCTTTACCAGGGGTGGAGGATGTTACAGGAAGATATTTGGTTTCCGGTAATATAGAGGCAAATTATAAAACAAAAAAAAGACAGTCTGATAAGACAAATTCGGTTGGCGCTACAATAGCGGGCATCGACCCCGTACAAGAAGATACGACGACAAATATATCAAAATATGTTATAGAAGGAGAATATTTGGATTCAGACGATTTCGGCAAGGTGCTTATAGGAGGTGATCTTTTGAAGCAATTTTTTCCTTTTTCATCGCCTAATTTTCCTACGCTCGAAAATGTTTATGTTGGCAGCAAGGTTCGTATAATTACAGAAGGAATAACCAAAGAAGTAGAAATAAAGGGAATAGTAAAAAGCAAAATTGATGAGATAGGAAGAAGAATATATTTTACAGACAGGGAGTTTCGAAGTATGTTTGGAAGAACGGATTATAATGTAAACGAGATTGCGATTACAATTGATAAAAACATTGATCCAGTTGTTATACGCGATGCAATTAAAACTTCTGGATATGCGAGAGATGGAATTGTACAAACATGGGAAGAGTCACAAGGACAGGCTTTTAAGGATATTATAAATACATTTTCGATGCTCGGTAACAGTATCGGAGCCATTGGCATCGCCGTTGCTTCAATAACTATTTTTATTGTTATCTTTATTAATGCAATAACAAGAAGAAAATATATAGGTATTTTGAAAGGAATAGGTATATCAGGGATTTCAATTGAAATATCTTATGTATTACAGTCGTTATTTTACGCGATCATAGGATCTCTCGTTGGTATTGTTATCGTATTTGGTTTCTTGGAACCTTATTTTAGAGAAAATCCGATTGATTTTCCTTTCAGCGATGGTATTTTGGCAGTTACTTATGGAGGGGCTTTTTTTAAGATATTAATATTAACGTGTATCACCATGCTTGCTGGATATCTTCCAGCAAGGATGATCGTAAAAAAGAATACACTTGATTCTATTCTTGGAAGATAAATAATATGCAAAAACCGATAATACAGGCTGAAAAAATAATAAAAACATTCCATAATGGAGTTGGTGATATTACTGTTTTGAGAGGTGTTGATTTTTTGGTTTCATCAGGCCAATTTGTTTCTATTATGGGTCGTTCAGGAGCTGGAAAAAGTACTTTAATGTACCAACTTGGGCTTCTAGATCATCCTACGTCTGGAAATATTATCCTTGACGGAGTTGATACCGCGCTTTTACAAGGAGAGGATCGTACGCGTTTTCGTTTGGAGTATTTGGGATACGTATTTCAAGATTATGCGATACTTCCAGAACTTACTGCCGAAGAAAATGTTGTTGTCCCGCTTCTTATGCAAGGTTTTTCATCTAATAAGGCTGTCCAGATGGCTATGGACGCTCTTGAAAAAGTAGGGCTTGGTCCATATGCAAACAAAACACCTGGTCGCTTATCCGGAGGAGAGCAACAAAGAGTCTCAATCGCGCGCGCAATCGCACACAATCCAAAAATTATATTCGCAGATGAGCCTACTGCCAACCTAGATAGCGAGACATCAAAAAAAGTAATTGATATATTTAAAGAGCTTAATTCACAAGGACAAACAATAGTCATGGTAACTCATGAAATGGAGTATGGAGAATGTACTGACAGGATCGTTACTTTAAATGATGGTATTATTATATCTGATAAAAATATTAAAAATTAATACTTTTTTATATGTCTTTGATAGAGACGGTTGATTTACGAAAAGTATATTCAAACGATGGAACAGAGACCATAGCTCTTGATAATGTTTCTTTTTTTATAGAAAAAGGAGAGTTCGTATCTATAATGGGACCTTCGGGATCAGGTAAATCAACTCTTCTTCACATGCTTGGATTTTTGGAACGGCCTACAAGTGGTATATATCGTTTTAGTGGAAAAACAATGGATGAGTGCGATGATGATGAGATTGCACACATAAGAAACAAGAAAATGGGTTTTGTTTTTCAGTCATTTAATCTACTTCCTCGTACTACTGTTTATGATAATGTCATGTTGCCCTTGCTTTATTCCTCGGTTCCTGAATCGGAGTGGCACGATCGTGTTATGATGGCAATTGATTCAGTGGAATTATCTCATAGATTAGAGCATGAATCTTCTCAACTTTCGGGTGGAGAAAAACAGAGAGTTGCGATTGCGCGCGCTCTTGTTCTATCGCCGGAAGTTATATTTGCTGATGAGCCTACTGGTAATTTGGATTCTAAGTCCGGAAGGATTATTATGGAGACTCTTCAAAAACTAAATAAAGAAAAAGAGCATACGATTATTCTTATTACGCACGAAACAAACACAGCAAGGTATGCCGAGAGAATAATTAAGCTTAGGGATGGAATGATAGAAACAGATATAAAAGTAGCAGACAGACTGGCAGCAGAAGATATACCATTGAAATAATAATTATGAAGATACTGCACACAGTAAAAACATCATTTAAGGCACTTGTAACAAATCGTTCAAGGTCTTCTCTTACTATTCTGGGTGTTGTTATTGGTGTTGTTGCTATTATTATGGTCGTTTCTTTGAGTCAGGGAGCTAGTGATATTATTTTAAAACAAGTTGAGGGCTTTGGTGCGACTACGGTTTCTATACAACCAGGCAGGGAACCAAAAGGACCAAGTGATTTTGCTCAAATGTTTAGCGATTCTTTAAAGAAAAAAGAATTTGAGGCGCTTTCAAAGAAGATTAATGTAACTGACTTTAACGAGGTAATTCCCATAGTTATAATTACAGGAAGCGCTGTACACGAAGGAGAGACTTATCGTGCAGATATGAGGGGTACCGGATCTGGCATAACCGAATTATTTGATTTTTACCCTTCTCCAGGGAGATTTTTCACAGACGAAGATATTCGCGCACGTTCCAGTGTCGCTGTAATTGGCTCAGAAGTAAAAGATAAGTTATTTGGATTATCTGATGCAGTTGATAAAAAAATAAAGATAAAAGATAAGTCTTTTCGTATTATAGGAGTTATACCGAAAAAAGGTCAGGTTGGTTTTTTGAATCTTGATAAAATGATTTTTATTCCTTATACCACGGCTCAAGATTATTTGGTGGGAGTTGATCATTATAATGCTATAGTTGCGCGTGTAAATAAAAAAGAAAATGTTGATAGGGCTGTACAGGACGCGAAAGAAACTCTTCGCGAACTTCATGATATTACAGATCCTGAAAAAGACGATTTCCATATCGAGACTCAAGCAGATGCCGCTGAACGAATAAGTATGATTACAGGAGCGCTTCAGGCCCTACTCGTATCTATTGCAGCAATATCGTTAATTGTTGGAGGTATAGGTATAATGAATATCATGCTCGTGTCCGTTACAGAGCGTACTCGTGAGATAGGTCTTAGAAAAGCAATAGGAGCAAGAAAAAGAGATATTTTAAGACAGTTTTTAATAGAGGCTACCATGCTTACTGTGTCAGGAGGAATTGTTGGTATATTAGGAGGTGCGTTTTTTTCATTTATTTTGGCTATTATTTTACAACAATTTGTATCTAGTGATTGGTCTTTTGTATTTCCTGTCGGAGCCGCTCTCGTTGGTATAGCTGTATCTGTAATTACTGGCCTAGTATTTGGTTTGTATCCAGCTAGAAAAGCGGCCGAAAAAAGCCCTATAGAAGCATTAAGATACGAATAAGTGAATTATTACTTGATTTTTAAAACAAGAAAGATTTAAAATAAATGTGATAGTTACATATTATAAAATATGTTTGATCCATATCTTTTGCTCGCACGTTTTCTAATAAAATTTATTTTATTTCTCATTGTTTGCTCTCTTGGCACGCATATAATTCGTTTTGTTTTAATACAATATCGACTCAAGGACATTCTCTTTCAAAAAAAAGACGAGGCAGAAATTATATAAATATAAGATCATTTTTATGATAAAAAACTCGCATTACGCGGGTTTTTTTGATATTATCGTACTATAAAAATGAGAGTATATATAGAAAAGCTTATATATGGAGGACAAGGACTGGCCAGGAATAATGGAAAGGTGGTTTTCGTATGGGGAGGGTTGCCAGGAGAGGATGTAGAAATAAATATTATAAAAGAAAAAAAAGAATATGTCGAGGGTATTGTAACACATATTTATGCTTTTTCGCCTGAGCGTGTGGAACACAGTGAGGAACATTTTTTGTCTTGTAGCCCTTGGCAAATTTTAAATTTTCGTTCTGAGAATTTTTGGAAGGTGGTTATCGCAAAAGAAACGTTTAAGAAAATCGCTGGTGTTGATTTTGATGATTTTGATATAGTATCGGAAGAAAAAGGTGAGTTGGGATATAGAAATAAAATGCGTTATCACTTTATAAAATGCGAAAAAGGTTATTCGCTCGCACTGCACTTGCGAGGAGGAAGTGAAAAAATACCAATTTCTTCGTGCGACCTAGCTCTTCCTGAAATAAATAAAACGGCAGAATATGTTCTTTCTTGGATAAATAATTCATCTATACAGATTTTTGATTCAGATCAGCTTATTATAAGGTCGGACGGGCATGGAAATACGTATGGAGGGCTTATTATTGCGTCAAAGCGCGACAATATAATCCATTTGAAACTTTCCGGATCTCTTAAAGGATTTGGTATTTTCCTTTGGGATATGAAAAATGGAGATATTTCAAACAACAAAAAATTGGCTTATATTGGCGAAAAATCAATACAAACAAAACTTTTTGAAACTGAATTATTATATGGATTATTTAGTTTTTTTCAAGTTAATCCGAGAATGTTTGAAAAAGCACTTAAAAATATTAGTGAATTTATTATTCCTTCAAAAAGGGTCGTTGATTTATACGGAGGCGTTGGCGCCATAAGTATTTCGCTTAAGGGATATATAGAAAATTGTCTAATTATTGAAAATAACAAAGAAGCAGCAGAGTATGCAGAAAAAAATATAGAAACACACAATCTTAAAAATTTTGAAATAAAACATGGAGACGTCAGAGAGGTGGTGGGTCTTATAAAAAAAGATGATATTATTATATTAGACCCGCCTCGTACAGGTGTCGATGCTCGTCTTATTGAGACGTTTTGCGAAGTACTTCCGGAAAGGATTGTATATTTGTCATGTGACATAGCAACACAAGCAAGGGATATGAAAAAACTACTTCCATTTTATAATATAGTATTTAAACGGTTATATAACTTTTTTCCTAAAACGCCCCATATAGAAAGCCTTATTATACTTGACAGATTGAAGTAGAAATATTTTAGGTTATTTATTTTAAAAATTAATTGAAAAATGCATCCAATTTATATAAGAACAATTTATTTACCCACATATAATATAGTATAATAAGCCAAAATACCTTTATTGAATAAAATAATTATACTAGTATATATTGATTTTTGTTTGAAAATAAACACACAAAAATACGATTTTAAATTGACGCCTCAGTATTTCAATGTTAACATAAATAAAAATAATAATTCAGTTAATAATTAATAAAAGCATTCAATTAAATAAGGAGAATAAACATGGGTTTTGATGTTAAAAGAGTTGCAAAAATAACGATTGAAAAAAGGGCACAAAGTGGCCCTAGTCCGTGTTTTAACTTGTCTTTTTTTGATGAAAAAGACAATTTCTTGAGTTCAGAGTTGGGATTAATGGGAATTACTCTTACAAGAAGAATCGAAGATGTCGGAAAAGAATTAAATACACAATTTTTTGTGTATGAGAAAAACATCGCGCAAATTATTCTATTAAGCATGAAAGATTTTTCTGATCTTAATACTTATTCTGGTGCACCAGGGGGGCACAATACATATCTTTACTCTATTTTTGATGAGAGTATTGCACATGTTGTTTTAAACGCTCGGACCATCAGTTCTACAAACCATGCTCATGCGCGTTGAAAGGGGGTGAAATAAATGCCGAGAAAATGGTCAACAGCAAGGAACAGAAGAAAAAGTACAAACAAAAAGATAAAAACACTTTTTAGAGGAAACGGGGAAGTAAGTCAAACAGAAAAAGACTTTCTTATAAAAGATGCAAAACGAATTTTTAATATAACAAGACTTGGAAAAAGCAGAAGAAGTCTTAATAAGGCAAATTAAATTAAACAATAAAAAGCAAAAGCCTGTCTTTATTCAAAGACAGACTTTTTTATTTAATAAGGAGAAAACATCTTTATATTGTGCGCAATTCAATTTCCGCCACTTCTTTCCAAATTGTTCTTGAAGAATGGTAATGAAGAATGTGGTATTGGTTTGCGCGATATTTTTTCCAGCTACTTTGCTGGTTTTTTTTCTTATTAATCCACTTACGATCTAAGTCGTAATAAGATTTTTTATTTACGATATTCTTTTCGATTGCTTCCTGGTACTCGTCCCATGTCATGAAACGTCGGAACACCATTTTTTTATTTGGAGAAGCTAACACGGGTCCTTCGCAAGAAACGGGACGGACAATTTCTTTTAAAAGTATCTGATCCTCAAAACATTCGATTGCTTGGTCTAAATTGTCAGTTGAAAACGTTTCGATTTCCATAAAACCTCCTATTTGATTGGTTTTTGATTTTTTATTTATCATTTTAGTCTATCACAGATAAGACGACCTGTCAAGTATTTGTTGTGGATAGAGGGCTTTTTTATTAGTAAAAATGAAAGAAAACAGCTTGTTTTTGCGTAGTATTATATATAATAGTATGATGAGACTATGATGAATGCAGAAAATTTGGAAGGTATATCCGATGAGGAAATAGCGTTTCATGTAGCAATAAATCAAGGAATATTTGTACACATAATCAATAGATATGAGCGTCGTTTACGTTCCTTTATTATGAGAATATCGAATATTTCATATGAAGATGCGGATGATATTTTGCAAGACATTTTCATAAAAGTGTATATAAACATAAACGAGTTTGATACGTCTTTGAAGTTTTCTTCGTGGATATATCGCATTGCGCGCAATGAAGCGATAAGTGCATACCGTAAAAGAAGTGTTCGTCCGGCAGTACTTCCTGACGCTGATGACATCTCTATAGAAGCAATTGTTTCCGATCTCGATATGGAACACAGTGTTGATATTATTCATCTTAAAGAAAAAATATCTCAGGCACTCGAGGAAATGGATGAAAAATACAGAGATATCATAGTGCTTAAATTTTTTGAAGATAAGGATTATAAAGAAATTTCCGACATAATGAAAAAGCCAATTGGTACTGTCGCTACACATATTAATCGTGCAAAACATATTTTGAAACAGAAGCTTGTCGATCAGATAAACAACGATACGTAATTTTATGAACAACAATGTAACAAAAAAAGTGCTTGATACCATACGCGATGCTCACCTGACTCCGAAACCGCGCTGGAATTTTTTGTTGAAAGAAAAAATTATTTGGGGAATTGGAGTAGTATTGGCACTTCTAGGGGGATTGGCGTTTTCGATTGTGCTCCATAGTGTTAGAACTGGTGATTTGGACTTATATACGCATACAAACAGTGGTTTTATAAAATTGTTTTTTGTTACTCTTCCATATGTTTGGGTGTTTTTTATTATTTTGTTTGGTATTATTGCATATTTTGATATACGAAAAACAAAAATAGGATACCGATATACTATTTTATATATAATAGGCGGTATTGTTTTAACAAGTGTTGTTTTTGGAACCATGTTTGATTTTTTCGGTGTAGGAAAACGTTTTGAACATACGTGCGCGATGCACATAGGTGCATATCAAAAGCTGTCGTGTTTTCAAGAATCATTACTTCATGATCCTGAACATGGAATTATCGTAGGAGATGTGGTTTCCTTTTCCAAAGAGCCACCAGTACTTATTGTTAGGGATATTAGTGATATTCAATGGAATATTTTATCGATGAAAAATAGAAACATACTAGAAACACAGAATTTTATCATCGGTTCAAAAATAAAAATAATAGGAGAAAGGATTGAACAAAATAATTTTATTGCATCTGAAATAAGACCAATGAATTGCGGGTGTTGTACATGCGGTGGGAAAACAGGATCTACGTGTCATATGAAATGAAAGAAAAAATACTCTTGATACGTATATATAAGTAGAAGGATATCCTTCATAAATAACCATTTAATCTTATATTAGTATCATGAAAAAAATATTATTATATGTCGGTATGACGCTTTCCGCGGTTGTTATCGCTTCTGTTGTTGTTGCTGCAGGGAGTTTTGCTCTAGATAAAACAACAACCGGTGCAGATAAGTCAGAAACAGTAAAAACATGTCCGATGAAAGATTCCGGACTGTGTAATGGACTGTGTTCTGGTAAAGACGGCTGCGGAGGCTGTTCTGCAACAACCATTGGTAAAGGGTGTGGTTGTAAAAAATAAAGCATAGAAAATAAGACGGATAAATAAAACACAAGTGGTAAACACTTGTGTTTTTGTGTAATATTATGAATATGGAACCACTTGCTTCTAGAATACGTCCTCTGAAACTTGATGATTTTGTAGGACAAAAACATCTTGTCGGAGAAGGGAAGCCATTATTTAATGCTATATCTGAAAAGCATTTGTTTTCGTTTATTCTTTGGGGGCCTCCTGGAGTTGGAAAAACAACTCTTGCTCGTATATATGCACGGAATATCGAAGCCGATCTAAAAGAACTGTCCGCAGTATCGGCAGGAAAGGATGATATAAGGAGTATTATAAATGATGTACGTCCAATGGATAAACCGAAGATATTGTTTTTGGATGAAATACATAGATTTAATAAAGCACAACAAGATTTTTTATTACCTTATGTTGAGAAAGGAATATTGACGCTCATAGGAGCGACGACAGAAAATCCAAGTTTTGAGGTTATTCCTGCTCTTCTTTCTAGGTGCAGAGTTTTTGTTCTCAATGAACTTGAGCCAGATGATATGAAAATGATCATCAGACGAACCAATGTGATGATGGATGACGAGTCCATAGAATGGCTCGTTTCTATGGCAAATGGAGATGCTCGTCAGGCACTTACGATGATTGAAAATACAGAACGATTATATAACACCGTTACAATTACAACACTCAAGGATACACTACAATCAAAATTTTTACGATATGATAAAAAAGGCGAGGAGCACTATAATACAATAAGCGCATTTATAAAAAGTATGCGGGCGAGTAATGTGGATGCGGCATTATATTATCTTGGGCGTATGATTGAGTCAGGAGAAGACCCTTTATTTATTGCTCGAAGAATGGTGATTTTCGCATCAGAGGATATTGGGATGGCTCAACCGACAGCACTTGTCGTTGCAAACGCGGTTTTTCGCGCATGCGAGACGATAGGACCTCCTGAGTGCGGAATAAATCTAGGACACGGAGTTGTTTATTTAAGCACGTGTAAGAAGGACAGGGGCGCGTATGATGCGTATATGGAAGCGTCTAAGGACGCGAGAGAACAAGGCAATCTACCAATACCAATGAATATTCGAAATGCTCCAACAAAATTAATGAAAGAACTTGGATACGGAGAAGGTTATGAGAAGTACACAGAAGATAGTTTATTGCCTGAAAAATTGAAAGGGAAGAAGTATTATAAAAATAAAAAAACCGAATAAAAAAACCCGGCTATATTTTCGCCGGGCATTATTTTAATGATGCATTTCTTTTTTTATTTCCATTTCTTTTGCTATATATCCGTGTTTTTTATATAGATAAAAAGCTTTTTTGTACATTTCTGAACTTGTTTTTCTATCGTGCTCTTTTCGCGCGATTCTGGCTAATTCTCTATAACAATCAGCCCTTTCATTTACAAAAGATCTTCTAGGAAGTAGTTTCAGTGCTGTTTGAAGTTCTTCTTTTGCTTTCAGGAGATTTTCTTGAATGTTATACAATCTTCCAAGTTCGAGATGACAATTTATTTTTAATTTCTTATCAGTTGTTTTTGCGAGAACAAATACGAATGAGTTTTCGGAAGCCAAATAATTACCGGTTTCTCTGTAAAGAGTACCCATATTGATTTGAATTTTGTTTATGTTTTCAATATCGTCTCTTATCCTTTTTTTGATATCGATCGCTTCTTTATAGAATTTAATAGCTTTTTCAAAATCTTTTTTTGTATCTTGATAATAAAGACCTAATATACCAAGACAGTTTGATTCTTCGAGAAAAAATTTGTTTTTTTCTGCAGCATGCAAAGAAAGCATAACATCTTCAAGAAATCCGTGAATATTTCCTTTTAAATAATACAAAAATCCTCTTCGTTTCAATGTGTCGCAATATTCTCGAGAATCTTCTTTTACGACATTGTTTTTAATTAATTTGTTTGCTAGTTCTATACCCCTATCAAGCATTCCTTTGTTTTGATATCGCATGAACTTAAGTTGCTGAAACTTGTAAAATGCTCTCATTTCTTTATTCTCCCTTCGGCCATCAATTGGCTGATTGGTTGTTTTTTAATAAATTATTTTATATGTTAATTTTCGTGTTACTATAGCTTTTTTTAAAAAAGAAGTCAATGTATTTTTAAAATTATTTTTAACAAAGAAACTACATTTTGTCATGAAAATAATGTATAATATACACATTAATACAACAGATGCCCATTTTCTATGTTTATGAATAAAAAAAAGAATAAAAAAATAGAAAAGATTATAGAAAAACCTGCTCGTATGCTTGATACGACAGTTCGTTCTTCAAAAAAAATATCAAGAGAGCTTACAAACAATCGTCCTGCGCGCAAAGCGCTGAAGTATTGGAATACGCTTGGACCGGGACTCGTTACAGGTGCAGCTGATGATGATCCGTCCGGTATTCAAACGTACTCTCAAACAGGAGCTGCATATGGTTATCAATTTACATGGTTGGCGCTTTTTTCATTTCCATTCATGGGTACCATTCAGGAAATGTGTGCTCGTATAGGAATTGTTACAGGAAGGGGACTTGCCGAAAATATAAAAAAACATTTTTCAAAACCCATTTTGTATACGTGTACACTATTATTGTTTATTGCGAATACATTTAATATTGGTGTTGATTTGGGAGCGATGGCAAAAGTAACTCAACTTGTTTTTCCTTTTTCTAATTTTTCTTTTGTTATTATTGCATTTACTATTTTCTGTTTGTTTTTAGTTGTTTTTGTGCCTTATAAAAAATACGCGCGATATTTAAAGTGGCTATCATTTGTGCTTCTTGCATATATAGTATCCGCTCTTATGGTTGGTATTGATTGGAAAGAAGTGCATGTGCATCTTTTTGTTCCGACAATGTTATTTACAAAAGATCATATTTTGATCATATGTGCTATATTGGGAACTACTATTTCTCCATATTTATTTTTTTGGGAACCATCTCAAGAAGTAGAAGAGGAAATCAATATTGGTAGGAAAACAATTCATGAGCGCGAGGGCGCCACAAAAGCTGAAATTCATGATATGAGAGTTGATAATTGGTTTGGTATGTTCTTCTCCAATATTGTTATGTTTTTTATTATTGTTGCTTCTGCTGTGACACTGCATGCACAGGGAATTTTTACAATCACGACTCTTGCTGAGACCGCCCTCGCGCTTAAGCCTATCGCGGGTGATAGTGCATATGCGCTTTTTGCGCTCGGAGTTATCGGTACAGGACTTCTAGCAATACCTGTTTTAGCCAGTTCGGCTTCTTATGCTATTTCAGAGAGTTTTGGCTGGAAGGAGGGTTTGTATAGGAAGTTACGCAATGCATATTCATTTTATGGAATTATAATTCTATCAATGTGTATTGGTTTTTTTATAAATTTTCTCGGAATCGATCCCGTTCAAGCACTTATTTATTCAGCTGTTACGAATGGCATTATTGCACCTATAATTATAGTATTTGTTGTACTTATTGCTGGTAACAAAAAAATAATGGGCAGGTGGTCAAATGGGTGGCTTGCGAAAACTGTCGGGTGGGCGCTCGTCGTGCTTATGGGAGCGACAAGTATCGCGACCGTGTATACGCTTATTTTTTAGATGTTTAAAAAAACATACCTACATATTTATTATATAAAATAAAAAAATACCCCGCATATTATTTTATTGCGGGGTTTTATTAATTATTTCAAATATTCTTTTATATGTCTCTTTCTTTTTATCTATTGATTCTTCGGAGTGATTTCGTAAATCTATACAAATAATTACTGCTGTGTTTTCTAAAATAAATTTATCTTCTCCTGCTGATATTTCTGAAAAAAGATTTTTACTTATCTTTTGAATATGTTCTGCAAGAGCGAAATGATCTAAGTCACTTGAAGATATATTTGTAATTTCTTCAAAAAACTGCTTTATAAGCTCTACTGCTTTTTTGTTTTGAAGCCTTTTAATATTTCTTGTGATAGGATCAAAGTAAGATTGGCACATTTTTATTTCCTTTTTTGTTGATTTGTTTTATTTATTTCAAATAATAATAACACATAACAAATAAAAAAGCAACCCTCAGTTTTGTTCTTTATAAAGACTGGATATTTTGGCTAATAACGCCCTTTATTATTCCTTCGATACGAAAGTCTGTGCTTGCGAGAAAGGGTGAGTAAGAAGAATTAAGAGATGTCAGGAATGTTTGATTGCCGTTCCTCTGAACCTTCTTCACGAGTGCCTCTCCGTCGTTTATACATACCACAACAGATCCATTATCGGCATCTTGGCTTCTGCGCGCAATAAGAAGGTCTCCATCGTGTATTTTCGGCTCCATAGAGTCTCCTTTTGCTTTTACCATAAACCCTTCTACAGAAGGGAAGCTTAATAGGCGCGTTGAAAGAGGAACTCGGTCAATTGGCGATCCATCAAGAAGAGATCCTTTTGGGCCACAGTGTGCAAGTCCATATAAATTAAGAAAAGTGATTTGTTTTTCAGGGTTGTCAGAAAGAACTTGATAATCCTTCGGATTGTAAGGGTTTCGCTTAAGGAAGCCCTTCTTTTCAAGTGCTAATAAATGATGAGCGACAACACTTGTAGACGATGCGTCTACGGCCTCCTGAAGCTCTCTAATCGTCAGAGGATCATCGGCGTGAGTTTTCAACAGCTCCAATAGTTTCTCTTGTGTGGGATGCAGTTTTTTTATACTCATAAAATTGCTTATATAAGCTATTCTATATGTATGTTATCACATATCCACAAGTAAAGCAAGAACGTATTGCATTGTTCTATGATTTGTTCTAGTATTATTACGTAAGGTATGTAATTATAAAAATATGAATGATTTAAAAAGTTTAGTAACGAGACAGGCTCGAAAGCGAAGTTTTCATAGCCGTATAGAAGTTATTATAAAAAATGGGACTGTTCTTAATATGCTTTCTAACCATACGCCGTTTCTTATGGAGCTTAAAAACAGTGAAAATATAAAAAACACATATCTTATGGCACAAAAGCCATAATGCACATTTAATTTTCTATGGCATGTCCATAGTTGAAGCCTCATTAGAAAAACACCTCATCGCACTTGCGCTGGGGTGTTTTTCTTTTGGCTATAATTAGATAAAAACACATTTTATGTTCGGCAGGAACACTAAAACTGTTCTTTATAAAACATGATTATTTTTCAAAAAACCACAATTTTTAAAAGATATTCACAGGCATAATATTAAAATTGTGAATATCAGAAATCGCTTAGAACAATTGAAAAAGAAGCTTTTTATCATATGAAAACACAAAATAGGTTTTCGTCAAGATTAGGAAGTGTTGACCCGATATCTGTAAGAGGGTAAGGTTTCCCCTGCATTCAAATAATATTCTTATGAAGAAACATTTATTTACTGGGTTTGGGGTTTTTATGGTGTTTATGTTCGCAGTTATTGTATCTACCCAGATCGTGCGTGCAATATAGTTTTTTTATATATTGAGAAAGCAGGGCTTTTTTGAAAAGCTCTGCTTTTATTTTTTTAAAATTGTAAAAATGCAAATACTTTCAAACATGAAAATAAGCCCTTCTCGAATTTGAGAAGGGCTTTTACCATTTAGGAGGAGAAAGATGAGAAATTAGCGTGACTACAGTTTATATCTGTTTGTTCTAAATGTCAAAAATAGCTACAATATAAGCATATGAAGAATAATTCTAGAATGAAATCGTCAAAAGGTGGTGCAGCATATAGAACCCCTTCTGGATTTCGAGCGTCTGTTAGATTAAAAAAGGGCTTATTATCAAAAAAAACAAGTGTTAAAAATATAAAACAATTAACAAACATCCCGACTGTTTTTTTAAAAAAGAATCAGACAAAAATTAAAAAGACAAATATTCAGTATATTGGTGCTCATGTAGGAGTTAGTGGAGGATATCACACGGCTGTTTTATCAGCGGAGTCTATCGGGGCCAATTGTATGCAAATATTTGGATCTTCTCCGCGTCAATGGACAACTGTGTTTCCATCACAAGAAGAAATTCAAAAATACAAAAAAGTTCTTGAAACAAGTTCTGTAATCGGTCCTGTTTTTCTTCATGCTTCATACTTGGTAAATCTAGCAAGCCCAGATGAAGTTATATATGCAAAATCAATAAAAAATCTAACTGATCATCTTCGTATTACGGAAATGATTGGGGCAAAAGGACTTGTATTTCATCTTGGATCAGGAAAAGGGTCTGACAGGACAGATTCTATTAATCGTCTTGTTTTTGGTATGAATGAGGTTATAAATAATGTTCCTGGATCTTCTTATTTAATAATGGAAAACTCTGCGGGTGGAGGAGATAAGCTCGGATCTTCGTTTGAAGAGCTTGGAAAAATATTTAGAACAATAAAATCTCCTAGGATAAAAATATGTATTGATACAGCACACGCTTTTGAGTCGGGAATATTAACAGACTTTTCAGGACAAGGTGTAAAAAAAGCTTTTGATATTTTGGAAAAAGAAATTGGAATGGAAAACATTGTTTTAATTCACACCAATGATTCCATGACAGAAGCTTCTTCGAATCATGATAAACACGAAAACATAGGAGAAGGGTTTATTGGAATGTCTGGATTTGTCGCACTTGCCAATGATCCGCGCGCACGCGCAATACCATGGATACTGGAAGTTCCTGGATTTGATGGTGGTGGGCCGGATAAGAAAAATATCGATCGATTGAAGAAGTTTTTTATTTAAATATCGCAATTCATATATAAATTTTTTTATATGAAAATATCAGTTATAGTGAAAGCGCGTGCGCGCGGAACTTCTGTTGAGAAAAACAATGATGAATCGTTCGTTGTGCGTGTATCAGCTCCTCCTCATGATGGACAGGCAAATGAGGCTGTTATAAAAGCACTTGCTGATTATTTTGATATAGCTCCTTCGCGATTTTCAATTATTTCTGGGTACACATCAAAAAAGAAGATTGTTAATATTCAATAATACATTATATGAAACAATCTTTTGCTGATCGCGTATATAAAATTGTAGCGAAAATTCCGCGCGGTAAGACATTGTCATATAAAAAAGTTGCTGAAAAAGCAGGAAAACCAATGGCATATAGAGCAGTTGGAAATATTCTTAATAAAAACAGGAATCCAAACGTTCCTTGTCATCGTGTTATAAAGTCTGACGGAAGTGTAGGTGGGTATTTTCATGGAACACGAGCAAAAAGAGCGCGTTTAATACGAGAGAAGACATTATAGTCTGATATATGAAAAAAAGAATATTTATAGCCATTCCATTATCGACAGGTTTTCAAAAATATATAACCGAATACATTTCTGGTTACGGAGAAACTTCACACATAAGATGGTTAAAGTCTCATAATATGCACATAACACTTGTTCCTTCATGGGACGAGGATTCAATCTCAGATATTTCTAATAAATTACAATCAATAAAAGAACAAGATAAATTTCATATATATTTGTCACAAGTAGAACTCGGTGGCCCAAAAAAGAATGATCCATCATTGTTGTGGATTATAGGAAATACCAATGACAAACTCTTATTTCTTAGAAAAAAAGTTTTTGAATTGCTTAAAAAAGAAGTTGTTTTTTATGACGAAAAAAGAACTTTCAAAACTCATATAACGCTAGCTCGATTCAAAAAAGACGGGGCCGATGAGTTGAAGCGTATAGGTGTTAGATCTGAATTTGAATGGGACGAGGAGGTTTCATCTATTGTCCTCATGGAATCTCACGGATTTTCCGAATACACCATTCTCGAAAGGTTTGAGTTTTCGGATACTTAATATAACAGGAAGAGTACTTAATCCCTATGTTTAATATATATTCAATTTCTACTGTGTGGTTTTTCAAATATATAAAATTATGATAATATTGTGTTTATTAGAAAAAAACAGATGTTAAATAAAGAAAATAATTTCGCTTTTATAGATAGTAATAATTTATATTTGGGTATAAAAAATCAAGGATGGATATTAGATTTTGTTCGTTTTCGTGTTTTTCTTAAATATAAATATGGTGTTGAAAAAGCCTTTTTATTTATTGGTTACGTACCAGAAAATCAATTATTATATATTGAGTTACAAAAAGCTGGTTATATTTGTATTTTTAAACCAACACTTAAAATAAAAGAAAACGGAAAAGAAAAAATTAAAGGCAATATAGACGCAGAACTTGTATTACACACAATGATTGAGTGGAATAATTACTTAGGAGCAGTTTTAGTTTCAGGCGATGGTGATTTTTATTGTCTTATTGAACATTTAGAAAAAAATAATAAATTATATAAAATACTAGTTCCTAGTAAAAGATTTTCTTCATTAATCAGAAAATTCAGTAGATATATAACAAATATCAGTTTATTTAAAAATAAAGTAGAAAAACAATAACAAAAAAAGAGGCATTCCCTAGGGAAAATCCCTTTGGTAGTCCTCTTATCTTGATATGTTAATTATACTTTTATTTATTTATTTGTCAATTAATTTTCCACATATTAAATATAAGTATTCAATTATTTTTTAGAAGCTTCACATTTCTAGCTTTTTATAGTAGAGTATGGGTGGTCTTATTGGGTAAAACGATCGCTGTCCCGCCATCGGCGGGAGAGAGGAAAGTCCGAACACCGTTTCAGAAGAAGTTCTGATTCATGATAATGGGTAACGCCCACCGTCCCACTTTGGTAGGATAGGACAAGTGCAACAGAAAATAAACCAGCCTTGAGAGTAATCGATAGGTGATGGGTGAAATGCGAGAGGTAAGATTCTCGCGGTTTACATGGTGACATGCAAAAACAGGCAAACTTCTATCGGGTGCAAGGCCAAGTAGATCCCGCTTGACGGGATGGGTTGGCTGCTTGATCCTTTTGGTAACGAAAGGACTAGAGAGATGATCGTTGTCTGCCTTTGGCAGAAACAGAATTCGGCTTATGATCTCAATAAGACTTTTTGATACTAAAAAATGAAAAAAGCAGAATTAGTGTTCGCAAGCATACAAGTTCCTGTAGACTATTGCATGCTTCTTATAGCTGCTGTATGTGCTTATAAAATTCGTTTTGTAGCTCCTTTTACCGATATAGTACCGGTATTTTATAGTATTTCCGGATGGAAATTTCTTTCTTTTGCTGCTATTGCCGCTCTTATTTGGATTTTCATGTTTTTTCTCAATGGACTTTATAATTTGAAAATAACGAGAACATTCAGACAGGAATTAGCATCAATATTTGTTGCCTCATCAGCTGCTGTGCTTGTGATTGTGGTTATGATTTTTTTGAATAGATATTTATTCTCATCTCGTTTTATTATTATTACAGCATGGATTGCAAGCATGATATTAGTTGCAATAGGACGGTTTATTGTTCTTAAAATACAAAAATTTGTTTTAAAGAAAGGTATAGGAACACACAGAGTTGTTATTATAGGAAAAGGAAGAATGGGCGTGTATGTAAGGCAGGAATGCATGACAAACCCATCTCTTGGATATACTGTTGTTGAATTTTCAAATGAAATGTCGGATGAATTTATGTTTCGTCTTAAAACACTTGCAAACGAACGGCAGATTGATGAAATAATTATTACAGACACGGATCAATTTTCTTCAGAAACAAAAGAGCGTCTTTTCCATTTTTCAATGACAAATCATATTATTTTAAAATATACTCCTGATTTTTCGGCTATGTCTGTGTCAAAAATTATATCAGATACATCAATTGGGATTCCGCTTATAGAAATATGCAAAACAACACTAGATGGATGGGGTAGAATTGTTAAACGAGCATTTGATGTTGTTGGAAGTGCCTTAGGACTTGTCATATTAAGTCCATTATTCGCACTTATAGCTATAGGGATAAAAATAGATTCGCCTGGATATGTTATATACAAAAACGAACGAGTCGGTCAACGCGGACGATTATTTAAAACATACAAATTTCGAACCATGAAGACTGATTTCTGTGTTACTTCGGAAAACAAAAACAACGCGGAAGCACTTGCTTATGAACGGGAATTAATACAACAAAAAAGTAAAAGAGAAGGCCCTGTTTATAAAGTAATCGATGATCCTCGTCGAACTACATTGGGGAAATTATTGGAGCGAACCAGTCTCGATGAACTACCACAACTCTATAATGTATTTACTGGAACAATGAGTCTTGTCGGCCCTCGCCCACATCAAGAAAGAGAAGTAGCCAAATATAATGATTATCATAAAAGACTTCTTGATATCAAGCCTGGTATGACAGGACTTGCTCAGACATCTGGAAGAAGCGATCTTGATTTTGAAGATGAATATAGACTTGATATGTATTATATTGAAAACTGGAGTTTTTGGCTTGATATTTTTATACTCATTAAAACAATATGGGTTGTAATAGTTAAATCCCACAGATAATTTACATATATGAAAATAGTATTGGTACACGACCAACTAAATCAATACGGAGGCGCAGAGAAGACGATAAAAGCAATATCGGATATGTATCCTGATGCGCCTATTTATACAATCATGAAGGATAAGGATCCGTTTCTTGATTCTATGTTTAAAGGAAGAAAAATTATACAATCATGGATTGGAAATACCTCGCTTGCCAGAAAACTGTTCAGATGGTTTTTACTACTTATTCCATCGGCTGTCGAATCATTACCAATTCCAAAAGATACTGATGTAATAATATCTTCTTCGTCTCATTTCGCAAAAGGAATTATTAGTGACACAAATGCTGTTCATATTTGTTATTGTCATACACCAACGCGTTATTTATGGAGCGATACACAGGAATATATCGAAACACTTCCTTATAATCGTTTTATTAAATTTCTCGTAACTATTACTCTTCCTTTTTTGAGAGTCTGGGATTACAATGCGGCACAAAGAGTAGATCACTATATAGCGAATTCAAGTTTTGTTGCGGGCCGAATTCATAAATTTTATAAAAGAAATTCAATTGTAATTTATCCTCCTGTTGATGTTGAAAAATATATTTCAGCAATTCCACACGTTAATTCAAAAGGTAATTATTTTCTAATAGGGGGTCGAATGAGACCATATAAGAGATTTGATTTAGCTATACAAGCTTTTAATAAACTTGGAATTCCTCTTAAAATTTTTGGAAGTGGAGAAGATGAGGATCGTCTTCGTGCAATGGCAAAAAATAACATAGAGTTTTGTGGTAGTATTAATGATGAGCAGAAAATGAAGCTTTTTGAAGGATGTAAAGCTTTTTTATATCCTCAAATTGAGGATTTTGGAATAACAATGATAGAGGCGATGGCGATGGGAAAACCGGTTATTGCGTTCAACGCTGGAGGAGCAGCAGAAATTATAAAAGAAGGGGAGACTGGATTATTATTTGAAGAACAAACATGGGAAGATCTGGCATCTACGGTGCTTCGATTTGATAAATATTCCTTTGACGCAGAATCAATAAGGTCTTTCGCAAAACGTTTTTCCGTTTCTCGTTTTCAACAAGAAATAGAAGATTTTGTCAAAACAATTACAAAAGACGAGAAGTCAAAAAAACACATTAATTAAAACACTCATTTAAGCCAATATTTCCTGTGTATATATGGTTTAGAAAGCAGTTTTTTTATTGTATAATTAGGTAAATTTATTGATCAATAAAATATCTCCATGCCCACAGAACACAAAAAAAGACATACGATAGTACTAGAACAAGACGGATATACATTTCTTAACACGCTTGTTTTGCAAAGCGATGTATATGATGTCGAAAAAAATACAGTTCCAGAAGAAACAGAAGAAATAAAAAATGAAAAAGCAGAGCTCGATTCCATTATAAGAGTAGGTGCTCATACTTCTTTTTGTAATGATAAACAAAAAAGTAAAAAAGAGAATGGACGTTCTATCGATGTTATAAAAAATATCGAAGAAAAAACCGCATCGCTCATATTTAAAAAAATAGATTCCGAAGGAGTTACTCATGTATATTCTTATCAAAACGATCGGATTAAAACATCTCCTCATATTATTCGTGTCGATGAACAAAATAAATATATACCCGTACAACCTCCGAGTGCTCCTGCGCGACGCATATTGTCAAAACCGATTGCAGAGCCTTCATATTCTATAAAAGAGCCTATGCGTGGTGTTAAATCAGAAAATTTTTTTAAAACAATTGTTTTAACACTGCGAGAAATACAAAATTTTCCATCGACCATTTTTCAAAACATGGTGCGTTATAATACTAAGCTGAAAAAAGAAACGCTTATTTTCGCATGTGTTTCAATTATTGCTATATTTCCGTTATATTATGGTAGTTATATAGAGAAGATGTTTGAACGATTTGGTATACTCGAGCGCTCTGCTTCACAAGCAGTCGGGTATCTTGGAACAATTACTGATTCCGACAAGACCCCTTCTTCTATAACAACAAAACTTTCTTATGCTGCAATGAGTTTTGATATGGCTTATTCTGTACTTCGTGAATATAATTCTACACTTATCACAATTTCCAAAAAAATACCTTTTGCAGGAGATAAGATTAAACTGGGTGAGTCATTATTAAAAACAGGAAAACAAATTTCAGACGCCTCACAATCTCTAGCTAGCGTACTTACTACCATGTCGCTAAACAATGATAATGAACCACTTACAGAAACATTAGTTAAAATGAGAGCTCATGTTCTTGTTTCACAAAAATCTTTAAACGAGGCAGGGGATACACTTTCAAACATAAATGATTCAAATATTCCTTCACGATACAAAGATCAAATATTACTTGTAAAACAAACTCTTCCATCAATAGAAAGATTTGTTTCAAAAACAGATACCATGCTTTTGGCGCTTATTAATCTTTTTGGGCATTATGACAAGAAAAAATATTTATTTGTTTTTCAAAACACAGCTGAAATACGTCCAACAGGTGGTTTTATAGGAAGTTTTGCAGAGGTAACGTTGGATCATGGCCTCTTAAAAGATACGATCGTACCTGGTGGGGGAGCTTATGATACGAAGGGTGGTTTGACCACAAGGGTTTTTTCTCCTAAACCACTTGGACTTATCGCTCCTCGTTGGTATATGTGGGACGCGAATTGGTGGCCTGACTTTCCAACATCAGCTAAGAAAATTATGTGGTTTTATGAAAAATCAGGAGGGACATCAGTTGATGGAGTTATTGCTATTAATTCTGATATTGTTGAAAAATTGCTTGCACTTACAGGCCCTATAGAAATGCCGGAATATGGCAAAACGATCACGAGCGAAAATTTTTATGAAGAAACACAGTCAGCCGTTGAGGTCGAATACGATAAAAAAGAAAACAAGCCAAAGAAATTCATAGGAGATCTCATGCCGAAAATTCTTGATCGTATTTTTAACACAAAGGAATCTGATTTGTTTCCTTTAATTTCTCTTTTTTATGATGGGTTTACACAAAAAAACATTCAAATATATGCACGTGACCAGAAAACACAAGAATACGTTGAAAATCTAGGATGGGCAGGGGAGATACAATCAATAAAAGGGGATTATCTAATGGTTGCTCATACTAATATAGGTGGCGGAAAATCAGATGCCGTTGTTTCAACAAATGTTCATCACACAGCGGACGTTCAACCGGATGGAAGTATTGTAGATACTGTTGAAATTACACGCAGACACAATGGCCCATCAAATATGATATATACGGATGCAAATAACGTGGATTATGTTCGAATATATGTTCCAAAAGGAAGTAAACTCGTCTCTGTGTCAGGATATAAACCTCCGAATGAAGATTTGTTTAAGCAGGAGAAATTATTCGCTCTTAATACAGATTCGGATATTGATATAATAGAGCAATATTCGAATAAAGATTCTATTACCGGCACGGATATATCCGAGCAATTCGATAAAACCGTGTTTGGAAACTGGATTCAAACAGCTCCTTTTTCATCTTCGACTATTACGTTCTCATATTTATTGCCATTTTCACTTTCTTCTATTGATTCAAATCCACAAACATACTCATTATATGTTCAAAAACAATCAGGAATCGATAATACATATATTTCAAGTTCATTTAACCCATCTAAAGCTGACTCATTGTCTGTGGAATGGACAGCTTCGTCTTATAATGCAAAAAACAGCACTGTTGATCAGAATTTAATACAATGTGAAGGTGTTCTTTCTGAAGATATGTATTGTACGACGGTTTTAAAACCGCGCGAATAATTAATATGGAATCTACAACGACCTACATTATAACTTCTTTTGTTTATTTAAAGTCGTTGTCCTCAAGAATGGTTTTGCTTCGTATAAAAAAACCAAGCTCGTTTTCATATTTACCAGGACAGTTTATATCAATTAAAATTCCACATGAAGATGGTTTTCTTACAAGATTTTATTCTTTATCATCTCATCCTATCGAAGAGTTTCTTGAGTGTACAATAACAATTAATCCGAAAAGTAGGGCTCTTCTATATTTTTCCTCTCTTCGTTCTGGTGATTCAATTACAATTTCAGGTCCTTATGGAAAATATTTTTATGTTGATAACGAAAAACCAAAAATATATCTTGTTACAGGATCCGGAATAGGTCCGAATTATTCTATTTTAAAAGAATGGATAAACACGGGAGCAAAACAAGAAACAATGCTTTTTTTTGGAATAAAAGACCATACAAACTTAGCATACGAAGATGTATTTCGTTCTTGGGAGAAGCTTTATCCGACATTTCGCTTCTTTCCATGCCTCTCAAGAGATGCGGACTTCACTGATGAGAAGACTTTTTTTAATGGGCGAGTATTGGATGTCTTTAATAGAACAATAGGAGAAAAACAGGCTTCTTTATATGACTTTTATATATGCGGAACACCTGAAATGGTAAAAAACACTGTTTCGTATTTAAAGGGAACCGATGTGGATTTAAAAAATATACATTTTGAATTATTTACAGATACAAACCAATTTACAAAACATATTAAAGATTGAAGAATATTGAGAATAAAAGAATTATACAATATTAATATTTTAGCTAATATTAGCCAATATATCAAGAACTACTTTTTTGTTCTCTTGATTTTTAATTTTACGAACTTGTATTTTCTATAAAAAAAGTTTATAATTTAATGAAAAATAAAAATTAAAATAAATAACAAAAAAACATTTAAAAAAGGAGATAATAAAATGTCTCATTTAGACCCATCGCTGGATAAAAGAAACCATCACGGAAACTTGGAAAAAGAAAGTAACTGCTATATTCAGTGGAAAAAAGAATATAGTGAAATTATAATGCGTTTTAAACGAATAATAGAAGAATATACCGCCTTTAATAGATCAAAAGAAATTGTTATTAAATATAAAAATGATAAAAATGAAGAAAAAACGATATCCAGAAGAATCGTTTATACACATCTTAAAGAAATTAAAACAGATGATATATTGCCAATATATATATCATGTGGTATGGAAAGAATACCGATCAATAAGATAAAATCAATATATGTAAAAGACCATATTAAAATAAGTAATTAAAAAAACACCAAAGAAAAGAGAAGGTTTGTTTAAATATAAACAAAAACGGATGGGGAAACCATCCGTTTTATAATTGATATATAATAAGCCCTTTGAGATATATAAGCGTCGCATAAGATATATTGTGCGACACATATATATCCATTTAATCAATCAAGTTAGTTTATTCTTTTTACCCCCTTCTTTTATTGTTGTGCCTGATTTTGTTGTTGATTCTGCTCAGTGGTTGGTGCAGGAACTTGTTGTTGATTTGCGTTTGAATTTGTTATTGGACCATCATATATAATAATGTCATCTGTTAATCTATATATAATCATTCTGTCTTTAAAAACGAGTATTCTGTCACCTAACGCAATATTCTTGTATTTTATAGGATCATTTACTTTTAAAGTATCAGGAGTTGTCACAATACTGAGGCTTGGCGTTTCGTTTGCGGGAAGATTTGTCTTTGCTTTTACCTTGTTTGTAATTATTTGAATTTCAGCGAAATAATTCTTTTCCTGAAGAATACGTACAGGGTTTTTGCCACGATATACGATCTTTTTCTCATCTTTGCGATAAATAATCATTTCTTCTGTGAATCCTATTGCTATATCCCCATTCTTCGCGTCCTTATATACTTCTGCTTGTATCTCATTATTCTTTCGTAGTGCGTCCGCATCAGTAATTGTAGCAACAGTCGGAGCTCCCTTAATAGAAAGATCCTCATTAATAACTTTTGAAACTTCTTTTATTATTTTATTGTTTTGTTTATTTAATGATTTTTGTTCCGGACTTATACTACTATAAACAGGAGATGATACGGGAAATATCTGAAAGTAAAGATTGCCACATAATAATAAGGCAATAATAGTTAAAATTAAACTCGTGTAACTTCTCATCATAAGATTAATATTGTTATAAGTGGGCTAATTATATCATATTTTTCTTGTTATTTTAAATACCTCCGGGTTTATAAGTCCTTTAAACGAAGAATCCCTTTCTATAATCGCTATAACCCCTCTAGCTGCCATTTCTGACATCTTATCTCTGGCTTTCACGGACGCAGAGGCAATGTGCGGAGTTAAAACAGCGTTTTTCTGTTTTTTAAGCTCCAATGTATCGGTGTAGTCCACATCAATAGCTGGTTCTTTTTCATACACATCTACAGCAACTCCGGCAATTCTCCCCTTTTCTAATGCCCGAACAAGAGCCTTTTCATCAATAACAGGTCCGCGCGATGTGTTAATAATAACAGCGTTCTTTTTCATAATGGAAAACTCTTTCGTTGAAATAAGATGGTGTGTAGACTCATTCAAAGGAACATGAAGTGTGATATAATCAGAAATCGACAAAAGTTTTTTCAAAGGAATATATTGTGCACCAAATTGCATTTCCACATCTTTTATACGACCAAAATAATCATAATAAACAATCGAGCACCCAAACCCCTTTAGTCGTCGCGCAACTTCTTTTCCTATGTGCCCCATTCCAACAATTCCAATTGTTGATCCATATAAATCAACACCTATAAATGCCGAAGGATTCCAGCCATGATATTTTCCTGCACGAGTAAACATATCGGCTTCGACAATTCTACGTCCGGCCGCAAGCATGAGCCCTACAGTAAAATCAGCAACAGTATATGCGACCTCTGGAGCTGGTGTGTTCGTAATTATAATTCCTCGTTTTGTAGCGGCTACAACATCAATATTATTAAAACCAATTGCATAATTTGATACCCCCAGAAGATGTGGATTTGCTTTTAAAACATCGTCATCAATCGTATCGGTTAAAAGAGACAGAAGTACATCGCACCTTTTCATCATTCGTATAAACTCATTTTTACTTAATGAACCGACTTTTTTAAAAATATGGACATCATACCCCTTTTTTTTAAGAAGTGTAATTCCTGGAGTAGGAATAGGATGAGAAACACATACTGTATATTTTCTTTTCATATACTGTTTTTATAATTTAATAAGTTTATATCCCGATGGTTTTCTTCGAAGTTTGTTTTTCATCTCTGATAATGTAAGAAGTCCGGCCTGAGGGCCTATTTTTTGAACCACTGACGCTGAATTAACAGGTCCCCAAAGAAGTGCTTTTTTAAAGTCTTTTTCATAAAACATTCCAGCAACAACTCCAGTAGCAAAAGAATCCCCTGCTCCTGTAGCTTCTATTCTCTTTCCCGGATATGGAGGAATTCTATAAAATTCTTTTTTATTAGAATCATACGCATATGCTCCTTTAGGGCCGTCTGTAATACATATATAAGATATACCGAAATTTGAAAACTCACATAATAATCTCTTTATATCTCGAATATCTTTCCGTAAAATTCTTTTTGCTTCAGTAATATTAACGAAAAGAATATGTGTATGACGAAGAATAGATTCTATTTTTGAAAAAGGAAGTTTAATTTGGTACGTCCCTGGGTTAAATGCCATTAATATTTTCTTTTTTTCAATATAATTGATTAGTTTTTGATGGTATTTTTCAAAACCTTTGTTTAATGATGTAAAATAAATCCATTTTGTTTCAGGGAGTTTTTTAGGAAAAAAATATTTTCTTGGAGCATGATATACTAATAATGTGCGTTCTCCTTTATAATTCAATGCAGTTGTATAATTACTTTGTTCTCCTGACGCCAAAGTAACACAATGTGTTGTAATGTTATATTTTTTAAGTTTTGAAAGTATTAAATGAGCTATTTCATCATTTCCAAGAATTCCAAAATACCCTGTTTTAAGACCCATTTTTGAACTTCCAATTGCAACATTACAAGCATTTCCTCCAACCGTTCTGGTAATGGTTTCTACTGGTATCTTATCGGCATAATTTAATTGAAGAAGACAGTCGTCTTGATTGAGAGAGCACTGAACAGATGCTTCGCTTATTTTAAGAAAAACATCTAGAGAAGAATCCCCTATAGTAATTATATCGTACATAGGCATCAAAATATTATTTATCTTTTTAAAACATTATGTACAGCGCGCACAACATCGTTTGTGTCTATTTTATATTTTTTTATAAGTTCTTCTGCTTCTCCGGATTCTCCGAATAAATCATTCACACCAACCATTTCAATTGGGATAGGAATATTTTTTGCACAAAACTCAGAAATTGCAGAACCGAGCCCACCATATATTTGGTGCTCTTCAACAGTAACAACTCTTTTGGTTTTTTTGATTGCTGAATAAAGTCCTTTTTCATCAAGCGGCTTTATTGTGTGACAATTTACAATTGTTGATGATATTCCTTTTTTTAAGAGTATTTGAGCGGCTTCGATGACGCTGTATAATATGGAGCCCATTGCTATAATTGTAACATCCTTCCCTTCTGAAAAAACCTGTATTTTACCTATTGTAAAAGGTGTTTTGTTTGTAGTCATTACAGGCGTTTTTTCTCTTCCAAGCCTTATATATGCTGGTCCTTTGTGTTTACCAATCGCAATTGTCGCTTTATTAGCTTGTAACGCATCACACGGAACAACAACGGTCATATTTGGCAATACACGAACAATAGCTATGTCTTCAAGTGCTTGGTGAGTTGCTCCATCTGGGCCTACTGATATTCCGGCATGAGCGCCTACAATTTTGACATTCGCATTATTATAACAGACAGAAACTCTTAGTTGATCCCAATTTCTTCCAGGAGAAAACACAGCATACGACGAAGCAAATGGCACCTTTCCAACCATTGCCATTCCAGCCGCAATTCCCATCATGTTTTGTTCCGCAACACCCACCTCTACAAATCTTTCAGGAAATTTATCCTTAAACCAATTATTTCTTGTTGACTCTGTGAGATCGCAGCATAAAACAACAATTGAACGATTCTTTTTTCCAAGCTCAACAACACCAGTACCATATCCATCACGAGTTGGAATTTTCTTTATTTTATTAGTAAGCAATGCGGGATCAAGGTATAATTTTTTATTAAAATTTATCATGGTTTTTTATTATTTCTTTTTAGTAAGTTGTGCAAGTGCCTTCTCACCTTCTTCTGGAGTAGGTGGTTTTCCATGCCATATAAATTCATCTTCCATAAAATCGACGCCTTTTCCAGGAGTCGTGTATGCAATAATTATAGATGGTACTGCGCGAACTGATTTAGCTTTGTTGCAAGCATCAATAATTGATTCTATGGAATGGCCATCTATTTCTTGTACGTGCCATCCGAAAGCACGATACTTATCCGCAATAGGATCAATACCCATAATATCACTTACATATCCGTCAATTTGTATATTGTTTCGATCAATAATGGCGATAAGATTATCGAGTTTATTGTGTGCAGCAAATTGAGCGGCCTCCCACACCTGTCCTTCTTCTTGTTCCCCATCGCTCATAATACAATAAACGAATTGTTTTTTCTTATCCATTTTAAATGCTTTTGCAATTCCTATGGCATATGAAATTCCTTGACCGAGTGGCCCACCTGTGTTTTCAATTCCGTATTTAATATAAGTATGAGGATGTCCTTGGAGAGCTGAACCAAGTTTTCGCAAGGTCATTAGTTTGTTTTTTGAAAAATATCCAGCTTCTGCAAGTGTTGCATACCAAACAGGACAAATGTGTCCAGCCGAAAGAATTAAACGATCCCTACCCTCCCAAGATGGTTTTTTTGGATTATGATTAAGAATATTAAAATATAATACAGTAAATACATCCGCCATACCAAGAGATCCTGCCGTATGTCCTGATTTTGCCTCAACCAAAGATTTAATAACTGATTTTCTTATTTCTCGTGAACTCTCTTCAAGAGTTGAAATATTTTTAATTTTTTTATTCATAATGTTCTTGATATTATGTATGAGATGATTCAATAACAGAGTTAAGTCTGTTGTATGAGCTAATAAAATCGTCACTGTTCATAAGATATGATCCAACACACAAACGATTTGCACCATAAAAAACGCACGAGCCAATAGTATCAGGAGTCAATCCACCATCAACACTTATATCTACTTTATCACTCAAGTCGTGTTCTTCTAAATATCCTCGTACTTCGTCGATACGATCTGGTGAGGATAATTCAAAAGGTCTTCCTTGTACTCCGGGATAAACAGACATAATCTGAATACCTTTTAAATATGGGAAAATTGGCTTACATAAACGATAATCAGTTTCCGGATTAAGCGCAATTACAGGTTCTTTTCCATACTCTCTTATAAGACGAATTACATTCATATGATCGTTTGTTGCTTCATAATGAAAAATTATTCTCCTTATTGTATTAAGTGTGCCCCAATCAGAAATATATTTTTCCGGATCTTTTACCATTAGATGGACTTCGACCTCTTTTCCGTCGCAAAGTTTATTAATTTCTTTTGGATCATGCAAATACTTATCAGGAACAAACAATCCATCAGCAATATCAATTTGTATTATATTTACAAAATTAGGAACTTTTGAAATATCTCTTTCAATTTCCTTTATTGTTTTTCTAAGTAGTGACGGAATAATAATAGTCATATGCGCGAATCAGTTTTTTTTATTCTTCTTATATATCTTGGTTTATTTAAAAATTTTTCTTTTATCCAGATTATAAAAAGATTTTTCATTGTTTCTGGTGTTTGCAAATCACCTGAAAAGCAAATAATGTTTGAATCATTATCGCGTCTTGACATTTGAATATATTTTTTTGATAAACCAACAACCGCCCTTATTCCTTTGTGTCTGTTTGCAGCAATTTGCATACCAACTCCTGATCTACATATTAATACGCCTTTATTTTTCTTGTTTTTTTTGACTTCTCGTGCAACCTTGTTTGCAATATCCGAATAATCAGCCGGTTTTGTGCTGAAAATACCGACATCCTCATATTGTAATTTTTTATTTTTAAAAAAATCAACAAGTATTTTTTTTGCTCTTACTCCTCCGTGATCTGCTCCTATATATATCATATTTTTTATAATGAAAATTCTTCTCCCATTAAAGGGCGGTGCAAATTAAATTTTTCGTTAAACAATCTCAACCTTTCATATATTCTTTGCATCTGTGTTTCTTCTCCATGAACTAGAAAAACATTTTTTAAAGACTTAATTGGTCTTATATGACGTATAATTTCCTCATAATCTGCATGAGCAGAAAATCCGTTGAAAATATGAATGCGAGCACGAACATCAAAAAATTCATCCCAAATTTTCACAGTTTTTTCACCTTCGACGAGCTTTCTTCCTAGAGTGTGTTCAGCCATAAATCCTGTAATTAGAACTACATTGTTTGGATCTGTTATCGTATTAGCCAGATGATGACGTATACGACCATATTCACACATTCCGGAAGCAGAAATAATCACAACTGGTCCATGTACAGCATTAATCGCTTTTGAATCGTTCGCTGAACTCGTATAAATAAGATTTTCAAAACCAAAAGGATCATCTTTTTTATTAAGAATTTTTTTGTATGTTTCGGCGTCGAAACACTCTGGGTGCTTTTTGAATACCTCTGTAATATTTCCAGAAAGAGGACTATCAACATATATCGGTACATTTGGAATTTCATGATTTCTTATAAGATCATGGAAGATATATATTATTTCTTGTGTACGTCCAAGCGCAAATGCCGGAATAACTATTTTTGCCTTATGCGCAACGGAATCAATTATAATTTCTTTTAATTTTTTTCTCGTATCTTCAAATGTTTCGTGAAGACGGTCACCATAAGTACTTTCTGTAATAATGGTATCACTATCAGGAAGCGGATCAGGATCTTTAATAATCGGCATATTCCACCTACCAAGGTCGCCGGTAAACGCTAATCTTGTATGAACGGAATCTTCTTTCACAGTTAGGTGTATTTGGGCGGAACCGAGTATGTGTCCGGCATCAAAAAACACTCCTTCAACACCTTTCATAGGATGAAATGGCTCATAATAAGGCACGGTAACAAACTGATCAAGAACACACTCAATGTCTTTTTCTGTGAATAAGGGTTCTTCTAATGGTTCGCCTCTTTGTTGTTTTTTTCTATTAAGATATTCTATATCCTGTTCTTGTATGTGAGCGGCGTCCATTAAAATATAATATGCAACATCAGCAGTCGCTGGAGTCATATATATTTTTCCTGTAAACCCTTGTTTACAAAGCATAGGGAGTGCACCGCAATGATCCAGATGAGCATGAGAGAGAACGACGGCATTTAACGTATTCCCTATATCAGGAAGATTTTTATTCATTTGTTCGGCTTCTTTTCGAGTACCTTGAAATAAACCACAATCAAGCAGTATGTTCCCGTGCACTGTTTCAACAAGGTGTTTTGACCCTGTTACACCTCGTGTTGCTCCGTAAAATCTTAACTTCATTTTTTATTCGGCTAAATTTTGTTTATCAAAATCATTTGCTATATTAATACTTTCTCCACCGCTTATAATAATTGAATTTACCGATGGCGATACTTCAGATGTTAAGTTTTCTAATTTTCCAGTTGTAACATCATTGTCTATGCTTGATCCTGATTTATACCCTGATATCGCAACATTATATATTTGATTATTTGCTTTCAATTTTGTGTTTTTCGTATAATTTGTATTTGGAACCCACTGATTAGATGTCACGGGAGCTAGTGATAATTTGATATATAGACAAGATCCCTTCGTGTTATCCGAAAAACCAACTGTTTTTATATTCTGATCAAGTAATACAGACTCGGCTCCTCCTGACATTGTATCAATCTTACAAGAGTTGTTTGCTTTATATGACATTGTGATAGAAGATTTTTGAGAAGATGTTTCTCCGAACTTAGGTATATTTCCATTCCAGAATATTCCTGTCCACGGATGATTTGATATATTTGAATTGATTATATATTCAATGCTTCCGTTTATAGAAGGGTTGTCGAGTGTTAATATACCATTTGTGTTTTTTATATTAGATGTTTTTTCTGACGTATCCCAAGAGAAACAAGAATTTATATTTAACTTACACTGATTTGTACAATATACAACTTCAATATTATTTTTTGATGTTTTTCCTACACAAGAATTATTTCCAAGAGATGCTGGTATACATATGTTTTTTGTTCCGCAATCACATTGTTCCGAATATTTGATAACTCCGTCTCCGCACTGATCTGTTAATACAGGGGTGGTGTTTGGATCCACAGTCATGAAATACTGTGCCAACATATCTGATTTTAATCCTGAAGGATCGGGTGTATTTATAATTTGAGGAGATTTAGAAATTCTAATATTAGGATTTCCTCCATCGAGACAATATGATAGAGAAAATTGGTTTTCGCTGTCATAAAGCTCACCCTTCCCATCAATTCCTGACCATGGTTTTTGACATGTATTAACAGTTATATTTGTAGAAGCTGTTTTGTTTCCGGCAATACCACTATCTGCTGTCACAGATACTGTGGTAACACCATTCTTATTTCCAACGGGTTTTATTATATTAGATCCGTTCATGATATATACACTTTCAATTAAAGAAAGGTCGTCAATCTTCCAAGAGAAATCGGATTGAATCGAATTTCCAGCTCCATCAAGCGCCTCTGCAAGGAAATTTACTGATTGTAATCCAGTGAATTCATAATCAAGAGGTGTAAGTCTAAGTGTTTCAAGAGTACACAGACCGTTTGTATTCACGGTTTTAAACCACCAATCAGCTTCTTTTGATGTAATACCTGTTTCTAGTGTTATTGAATTTGAACGAGCATGATAAATTGTGTTTTGTTTCAAATTATCAGAAGGTGTAAAAAACACTCTGTTACCCTGTGATATTAAGTCACCAACAACAACTTCTGGATTAACACATGTATTATCTTTGCCTTCTTGATTGAATATACTTTCTGATCCACAAGATTCTAGTATTATAGAAGTTTCATCAAGTGGCAAGGCGACATTTTCTTTAAATGTAATAGCAATGTTTGTGTTTCTACACACATCTTCCTGATTAAAATAAGGATAATGGAATGTTATAAGATCTCCGGAAATATTTACATTAACATTTTCCTTTGCCGTGAAAGATGCATATGATGCATTAACAAATGTCGTTCCATAACTAATTCCATATATTGAATAAATCTTAGAAACAGAGTTAATTTTTGCTACTTTTTGATCTCCGGATGTCCATACAACATCGTCATCTCCAAGACTTACTGGTATACACTGCCCATCAATGAAGTTTCCATATAATTCTCTTGATAAATAATTTTCTGAAAGAGTAATTGGCCTATCGTTATCAACAGCGCTTAATACACCATCAACTCTAGGATATCTTGCTATTATACTTAGTGTCCCTTTTGTTGGGGTGCATGATTGTGCCTGTGTCGTAAAACTCCACTCATATGGAGTTGACATAGGAACACCAAAAGAATTAATAATATTACTAACTCTTACAGTATATAATCTACTTGGTGACAAAAGATTATTAAATCTAATGAAGAAACCTTTTTGCATAGGAACAATAGTGTAATCAAAACTTGTTAGGTCTGTTGGTTCGTCGTTATCAGGTGGTTCATTTACTGTCTGAGATCTTGCCAAACTCTTTCCTGCCAACAAAACATCACCAGACTCATTTACCTTTGATAAAGGTCCTCCGCTTCTTGTTATAACTATATTATCATAATTTAACGATGATGATTCTATCTTTTGATTAAATTCAAGATACAGTGCTGTATTTCTACAAACATTATTTGAATCTTTTGTAGGAGCAGGAGAAATCGGATTTATCCCATCACACTGAGTACGTTCAACAACTTCCGGAGCGTTTGCCAAAACAAATGGAATTTCATTACTTACAAGTGTAATATCTTGTTTATCCGATCTTATTCCTAGACATACGTTTCCAAACTCAAACCCTTGGCACGTAAATTTTCCTGTATTGATAATAACTTTTTTTTCTAAACGCACAAACCCCTCGCCTTGCGAATCAGGAGATGTGAATACCACCTGAGTCGGTGTCCACCCTTCTCCATCGTAAGAAGTTTCTTTGTTTATACCGCTCCAAATCATTTTTCCACCAGGATTATCTGTAAAATTTTCTCCATTGAAAGTAATGTCTGTTTCCGGAGAAATATATTGACTTGTTAATTGACACAATTGCGGACCAACCAATAATTTAGAATCATAAACAAAATCCTTCTCATTCGATACTAATCTTGTCTGATACCCTGGTATAACACGCACTTTCGCATTTGTAGAAAGTCCTGACGGCACTTTCACAACAATTGTTTTATTTGTCCAGTTGGTATTACATTGTGTAGGAAACTCAGCTGTAATATCAGTGTTTCCTGATTTAAAATATACGATTCCAGGTATGTTGCCAAAATTTTTTCCGCTTATTGTAATAAATGCATTATTGTTTCCTTTTTCAGGAGATATTCCTGTGATTACAGGTGGCGCGAAGAATAGCAATGGGTTTGAATTTTTAAATGTCGTTGTACCAAATTGAATTTTAGCCGAAACATTTACTGTCTCATCTACTTGTGGAACGGATGCTGAAACTTTTTCGTTTGACCAATCAGAAGAAGACAGAATAGTTGCTGGTGTCGTCTTAAATAAAACACTGCTGCTATTTTTAACATTTCCTAGATTTCTTCCATTAATAATAGTTTTTTGTCCTATGGTTCCACTTATTGGATCTAGAGAACAAAGACCTGGTTGTAAATCATTTGTTGCTGTAAAAAATACAGTTGAATTTGTAGAACGACGATCAATTTTTCCATTTGCATCAACAACACGTACCTCATATTGTTTATTGAGTGTCAGTTTAGGAACGTCTATTGTGACCGAATCAGAATACCATGTTCCACAAGAAGTTATTGTGCTTTTTTCACAATCTTTTTCTATGTTTTCATATCCTGTAGTAGGACAAAAATATACAGCTCCTGATCCAGCAGGACCATTAATAGCATCCATGAAGTTTGACCCGGTAATTGTAACCACGGTGTCATTTGAATCACCTACTGCACGACCGCTTGTTGGAGTAATTTCCGTGACTGTGATATATTTACAAGTCGCATTGTTTACAACCGTTGCGTTTGGATTATAATTAACGGCTTCAGGATCTTTACATGATTTTATAATATTAACTTTTACATCGTTTGTGTCGGTAAAAGATAATCCTTGAGCAGTCGTTTGTACAGTTACTGTTGTATTACCTGTTTCAGCAACGGCAACTAGATTTGTTGTATTTTCTATTTTAGCAATAGAAATATTTCCTGTTGACCATGTATCTGTTTTTTGTACGTTAATTGGCTGACACAAATCATTTTTATTATATAAGTTTGCGCTCAATAAATAAGGATCATATGTTGTAAGACGGATTGGGTCTTTAGCTGTCATTCGAACAACTGTATTTTCTTGATCTATTGTACATTCACTACTTCCTGTCTCAAAAGACCATGAATATTCTTCTGCTGGAAAACCATTTTCACCAACAACTCCATTTACTGATATTTCATATTCAGAACCAACAACAAGAGTACCAATATTAATCTTAAATCCTATAATACCATTTTCATTACCAATATCGCCCGAAATAAGTGTTATTATTGGTTTACCTTCTGTTTCTTGTATTAGTCCATCTGGGACTTCATTTTTTGGTGTCTTGGGCGACTCTGGCAACTCAACTTCTTTACCTCCAATCATTATATTTATAGCACCAGTGGTTATTGAGTTTGGATCAAGAAATTTATTATATTCAATATATATTCCTGACGTTGTACACACATTGTTAGCTCCGTTTTTTGGAGATGGAGAATAATCTTGAGGATCTTTCTCATTACATGAATTACGCACGACGACTTTTGGCCGAGCGTCTTCATAAAGCACCTCTATTTTATTAGAGTCGGTAAATACTCTTCCTTCAATATTTGTTGAAGCGGAAAGTATACCAACTCCATCGCTCGTACCTGTAATATTCTTTGTTGTTGTACCACCGAGTGTCGCAAATGTAGCCGGAGTTTGTGTATTTGGAGTAAGTGTCCACGTATCACCGCCAAAAACAAATGCATTACATGTATTTGGATCCAGTATCTGGGTTGATAGTGTTTCTGTATTATGAGCCCGAGTAAGCCTTAATGGATCGGTGTTTGCTATGGAATACTGAGCGTTTGCAGGAAATACACAGTTTTCACCATTTCCATTAAAATTCCATTTAAACCCATCAATAATTGAGGATCCTGATATTGTAATTGGTTGCATCTTCAAACCGTTTGAAGATTTAATGCCTTCTGAATCAAAGTTTCCTACAATAATTTCATATGAAGTTGTTGATATCTCGTGCTGACCATTATCATTAAACAAAAGTACACTAAATCCATTTCCTGTTGGTATGATACTATACTCCTTCTTATCAGAAGTGTTAGTAAGTGTTATATAACCAACGCCATTATCTTTTCTCTTATTAATAATTATATTTGCTGAGTTTAAAGTCTCCGGATCAATTGGTTTATCAAAAGAAAGATTTATTGAGCGTTGCTTACACACAGTCTCTCCGCTTTTTGGAGCAGGAGAAAGAGATTTTGGATTTTTAGGATCGCACGTTAAATCATTGTCTATAATTCTAGGTCCCTCGCCTATCTCAAAAGGCACTAAATTACTCTCAATTGTTTTATCCTCAAAAGTATCCTCGTAATGAGTAAAACAAACTCCTCCAAAAGTTGGAATCGTGCATTTTCTACCTGTATAAAACTTAGTTGTCCTAAGCATTTTTACTCTTCCAGCACCCTCTTTATTTGGCACAGCAAACTCTCCTTGTGTGTTTGACCATTGAGGAGTTGTTGTTGGTGTGGTTGTAATAACTCCGCCAATTCCACTCCATGACAACCTACTATTATCTAGCGCTGGAGTCGTTCCAAAATTATCACCTATAAATAAATATTTTGAATTCAATTTGAATGGTTGTGCTGTCTCCAAAATAGGACACAACTGAGGTCCAAGAGGTTCTTTGTTTACCGTAAACTCCTTACCATTAGATTCAACTCCTCCTGGAAGATAAGGAATAACATGAATTGAATATTCTTCTGTTTCTAAACCACTGGGCACAGAAACTATCACATAGTTATCTTTCCATGTCATAGGACAATTTATACCACCTGCATCAACCACATCAGAACCTTTTTTAAATATTACTCTGCCCGGAACATTGCCAAAGTTTTTTCCAAAAATACTCACATACGTACCAACCGGTCCGTTCGATGGAGATATTTCTTTAATAATAGGGTTTGAATAAAAAGATTTTGAATTAGATTGATATGTTCCCGAAGTCAAAACCCCACCTTGCCCGCGATCAGGAATTGTAATCCAAGCACGAACAAGAGATTGTTGTTCTGGTAAATTAGATACAGATGTATGAGTTATACTCTTGTTTGTCCATGATTCTATATTATCTGAAAATCCAAATGAGCTATTTTTATAATATTCTATCTTACCATCAACATCTGCCCTTTCATCGCCAAGGGTTTTGCCTGTAAGTGTAACTTTTGTATTATCCGGTCCGTTTTTTGGTGAAATCGTACACAGTCCAGGACGCACTATGGAATTACTTGTAAATTTTGCAACAGGATTTATATCACTTGTATAAATATTTTCTTTACTTACATAAACCGAATACACACCTTCTGCAAGAGTTGGTGTAGTAACAGTAATCTCGTTATCTATCCATTCGAAACACTCTCCCTTAGATACAGAAACACACCTGTCATCGCCCGGTAATATTGGCAATGTTAAATTTGTAGGACAAAAATACACAACACCTCCTTTGTCCCCAAAGTTTTTTGCAACAGTACCATTATACATAGATTGTTTTCCGCCCAATCCAGAATACACCAAAGTATCCCCAAGGATTGTAATTATTGTGTTGGTACCTTCTTTACTAGATCCATTATCAGGCGAAATTGATTTTATTACAGGTTTTAATGGACTTGGTGGTGGGCATGGCTTTTCTATAAACACAGGGTTTGAACGCAACTCTTTCTTATCATCACCACTCCCTTCAATTCGTGTTGCGCGGATTTTATGCATTCCATTTTTTACATCTTTTACTCGAAAATCTATTCCATTATCCTTCCAGTCTACTTGTGCGGCAGGAGGAATTTCTATTGTTCCAAGTGTAAACTCAAGTTTTCCTGGTACGGCACCAAGATTAACACCTATTGTTTGTACAGGAAACATCTCTGAGTTTGTACAAACAGGCACTGCTCCGCAAAGTCCCGGATTTGAAGGAATTGTACTATCAATTGTAAAATCAATTATATTACTTGGTAATCCGGTGGCAGTTTCAATTTGTATTTGATATTCCGCATCTGGTAGATCTGGTACGTTCGCTACAATATAATCCTCGTGCCAAGCATTTTCTTTACATAGTTGAGCCGCTTCTATTCTTTTTTGATTTCCTTCTTCATCATTATAAACAAACGAAACCTTTCCTGGCTCAGATCCAAAATTTGTACCATACAAAGTGAAGAAATTACCAGCTCTTCCACTTTTTTCTTCGACCCCTGACAGATAAGGACTTAAAACAGTAAAAGATTGTGCATTGCTCTGGCCACCCTCTTCTTTAACTATTTTTAATGGACTTGTCACAGAACCAACAGGAACTCTCGTTATCCATCTGTTATTAGTTCTGCTTTTTACAACAAAACCATCCTCCTCATCCTCGCATGTTCCAAATAATGAACAAAAAGTATTGTCTCCTGATTCTAGATTTCCAAATTGAGTATCACCGGCAATACCAAGATATTTTCCTGTAATTACAACTTCGTATGTTTGGCTATCATAAGCACCAGATTGTATCGACATGTTTGTAATTATCGGACTACAGTTCATCTCTGTTCCTGTTGTAAATGTCCACACAAAATCATCAGTTGGAGATCCTTCTGCTGTGTTATTTTTGTTTCCATCAAGTTTATTATCGCACGCGTCGCTTATATTTCCACTCGCGACAACTCGATACACCTTGTTTTCCTCAAGAGTGCTTGCTGGACGAATAATAACAGAATCGAATGTAGATGTTATTTTCAGACCAGAAAGATTAATTTGATTACCCTTATCATCAAATAATTTAATTGTATCGTAATTAAGAGTTGAAATATCCATTATTTCACTAAATACTATTTCTATTGTTGTGTTTCTGCATACATCTTTCATGCCGCTAGACGGAAAAACATCATCGACCGTTGGTAAAACAGAATCAACCTCCGTTCCTGTTGTGAAAGACCAGTTTCTTCCTCTGTTGCTCGCTATCTCGATTCCTGCTGTACTTCTTATCGAACCGGTTCCGTCCGCAATATATCCATTTATTATTTTATTTGCCGGAAACAATTCGGTATGCCTAAAAGTTAAACCGTTTGCGCTTACTGCATAATTACCATTTATAACAGACTGGGAACCCTCATTGTTATATGATATTTTAAAATTATTCGAATTAACAGAAGCGGAATCAACATTTGAATTAAAAACAGCTTGCACCTTCCTACAAAGTGCTATTGCAGTCGCACCGTTTCCTGGATTAACAGAAGAAACGGAAAATCCTCCTGAGCCACCAGCTAAACAAGCCGATCCAATACAACCACCATCTCCACCACCAGTATCTTCGTTTACAATTCCTCCTCCACCTCCCATTACGTCATCAAAAATACCAAAAATAAAATGAGCGATTGAAAACGCACTGAGCACAATCGCCAAACCAACAACGCCAGCGCTTAATGTCTTCTTTGCTTTTGTAATTTTTTCTAAATTTCCTCCTGACGACATCCATATATATCCTCCATATAGAGTGATAAGAACTGCCGCAAGACCTAGAAAACCAAGAATTATTTTTATTGTATTAATAACAATATCTTCAAGAGTAGAAGAACCGAATCCTGCCTGCTGTGCTACGGTAAAATCTACTTCCACCGCATGCGCAGTAAGGCCAAAAAATATTCCGGCTATAACAAAACATACGCCGGTAAAAAAATGTTTTTTAAATAAGCGCTGTAACATAGGTTGTTTTTGGTATTTAACGTATTATAAAAGCACTGTAATTATACAATATTTATAGGTTTTTTGGTATACCCACCTGTTAATTCTTTTTACCTTATTGTTTTTAATCCAACAAAATAGGAGATGATAAGTACTGAAGAGGGTCAATTGGTATTCCTTTGTTTCGTATTTCAAAATGAAGATGAGGGCCGGTTGTATACCTTCCAGCTCCTGCAGTACCGGGAGTACCGCCAGATAAAGCTATTTTTTGACCACGAACAACATAAGTATCCTCACTAACAAATATTTTACTCACGTGTCCATATACGGTTGATTTTTCATTTCCATGAACCAAAAGTATATAACTATAGCCATAAAGACCGCCATTTACTGTTTTTGCTACATAACCGTCCTGTGTTGCATATATAGCACTTCCTTGAGATGCTTTTATATCAACTCCCGAATGCTGAAATATGCTTTTAAAAGGATAAGACGGATCATGAAACTTGGCTGTTATATATCTAGATGTAACAGGCCATCCAAAACTTCCGTCTCCACCAAGTTTTTTTAGACCTTCTTCTTGAAGCTTTTTTCTAATCAGTGTTTCTGCCTTTGAAATATTTGCATCTGCGTTTATTCGTTCTTGGATCGCTTGTGCGTACAATTGTTGAAAGCGTTTTTCGTTGTTTTTTGTTTCGGCTAAAATATAATTCTTTTGTATCTGTGTATCATCTAGAAGTTCAGCCTCAACAACAAGTTGTTGTTTTAATAACTCAAGAGAGTCCTTCTTTTTCTGTTTTTCTTCTTTTTGTAACGAAAGCTCATCCTTTATCTGATTTAGTGTTTGTACCTTTCCTGTAATAACAGCTTCTATTTGTCCGAGCTGTGTCAACTGTGTAAAAAAAGAAGCCAGAGAATTACTCATAAGAAGAAGCTCTATCTGATTGGAGCTTTTTTGCCTATACATAGTCCTAAGCATGTTTTTTATGATTTCCTTTTGATCAATAATTTGCTTTTCTTTTAACATGACGTCTGCATCAATCTGATCTATCTCGAGTTGTGTACGTTCAATATCAAGTGATGTGTATTGAAGGGTTATGTTTATTTTTTCTATCTTCTGACTTACTATTTTTAATTCTGACTCAAGTGTTGTTTTTGCTCCACGTGCAGTATTAATTTTTTCCTGAAGCTCACTTGCTTTTTTAGAAAGTGATTCGACTTGTTTTCTAGTCTCTTTGATTCGTTGATTTAATTCATCAATTGTTTCAGCCTTCATGACACCACCATAAAAAACACCTATCAAGGTAAGTATGGATACTAAAGTTATTATGTATCTTCTTATATTCATGGTGTTTCTATAGTTTTAAAAATGCATTTTCAACACGATGAAGAGTCGCTTCTTTACCAATAACTACGGCTACATGCGCCGCGCTCGGACTCTTGTCTTTTCCTGTTAACGAAACTCTCCACGGCCACAAAGCATCGCCAAGAGAAAAACCCTTCTCTACAACGAGCGCGGCGCATAAATCATGCAGAACAACGGGATCATTCCAAGACCCTTTGTAATTTTTCAAAAACTCGATAACGCATGCAAAACCTTTTTTTGTATTCTCTAGAGATGATTTTTTAAATACAAGTTGTTCTCCCGTTAAAACAGGATCGGAAAACAGGTAATTAAATTCATCTGAAAAAGAATCATCTATACATGCGATGCGTTCAGAATAAATAAATTTAAAAGCCTTCTCACAATCAAACAAAATATCAGAGTGGCGAGCACGAAGTGCCTTCTCCCAATTACGATAAAATTCATTATTAGAAAGATCTTTTTCTTTCGCATATTCACGAATATAATATCCGGAATACCAATTCAGTTTTTCTATATTGAAAATAGCCCCGGCTTTTTGAATACGAGAAAGATCGAACGATTTAATTAATTCATCGTGACTAAAAATTTCATTGTCTGTTCCATCATTCCAACCAAGAAACGCAAGAAAATTAATAAAAGCATCTCTGGCATAACCCTTCTTTCTATATGTTTCCACCCATACAATATCCCCATCTTTTCTCTTACTTATTTTTCCTCCTCCTGCACGGAGAATAAGTGGTAAATGAGCATGAGACGGTGGTTCCCATCCAAAATATCTGTAGAGAAGAATATGCTTCGGAGTAGAAGGAACCCACTCATCGCCTCGAACAACATGAGTAATTCCAAGCTCATGATCATCAATAACGTTTGCGAGATGGTATGTTGCAAAGCCATCATTTTTTATAAGAATTTGATCATCGAGCGTATAAGAAGGAATTTTCACATCTCCTTTTATCTCATCATTAAATTCAATTATCTCGTCATCTGGAATTTTCATGCGAATTACAAAAGGGGTTTTCTCATCTTTTAATTTTTGTACTTCCTCCGGTGTATAACGAAGACAAGTTCGATCGTATTTCTGAGGAAATCCATTTTGTTCCTGAAACGCTCTCATTTTTTCTAAACGTTCATGAGAACAAAAACAATAATATGCGTGTCCTTTTCTTACCAATTCTTCAGCGCATTCTCTATAATGATCCGTATAATCTGATTGTGTGCGTTCCTTGTCCCATTCCAACCCCATCCAAGACAAACCCTCTTTAATACGATCGATTGATCCTTCTACATATCTGTTTCTATCTGTGTCATCAATTCGCAGAACGAAAGAACCGTTATGTCTGCGCGCAAACAAATAACTAAACAACGCGGTGCGTGCACCACCAATATGAAATTCTCCTGTTGGAGATACTGCGAATCGCGTAACAATCTTTTTCATATTTCTTGTTTAATTTATAAATTAAAGTAATCTTTAAACAATCGAATACTTTTTTCTTCATTCCCTCTTTTTCCACCAATTTTGTCTATTGCCTGTTGATATGATGCCCATATATAATTAGAAAATATACGCTCATCAAGCCTTATTTTAACAGTATTTGGACATTGTAGCAAAACAGCTTGTTTCTTCTGGCCACGATATCCATATCGTGCGCGTCCGTATATTCCAAAAGAATATGCAAATTCCTCATGGGCCATTTGTTTTATAATACACTGATCTCTTACTCCAATTTCCTCGTATATTTCCCTTTGAATAGTACTCGAAACATCCTCTCCTTCCTCTGTCCCTCCTTGCACTAATTGCCACCAAAAAGGCGGGCGAGCCTGTTTACACAAAAGGATTTTTTTATCATCGTTTACAATAACGCCTATAATTCCTTTTCTGAAAAATAAAACTGATCTTATTTTCCACCAAACAAGATGTGTAGTAAATATAAATATTGCGTTAAACACTCTTTTTATGCGTTTTTTTTGCGTACAAAGCCTCCATAACCATTCAAAGCCTATTTTTCTAATAAAAACCGGAACACTTAGAACCTTTCCTGATAGATAATCAAAAGTTCCACCAACTCCTATTCCTATTGCGATTCCTGGAAAATCTTTTATGTGATCTGATAGCCACAACTCTTGTTTTGGCCCTCCTCCAAAAGCAGCGAGAAGAATATTTGCGCGAGACGATTCTATTAAATTTTTTAACTTATCAAAATCATAAGATGTATCCATTGTGCCATCAACAGAAAGAGCTGGTCCCGGATCCGTGCCGACAATTGTCGCATTATATCTTTTCTTTAATGCATCGGCAGCTCTTTGTCCTATTTTTTCATCAGATGATCCTCCAAGTAAAAATATTCGATAATTTCTATTTCTAGAGTGCTCGGCTATTTTATTAACTAACTCGACTCCAATCACTCTTCCGTTTTTAAGTCGAAAGCCAAAAAATCTAGTCCCTATCAACATGCCTATGCTATCAGGAACATTGAGCACGGTATTTTTGAGTACGCGAAAAAGAGCAGGAGTCCGTATCGCCCACAAAACGATTTCATTGTTTACTGTGGCTATGATTCCTTGTTTTTTTGAGGCAATATAATCATCAATAACAGCAAGTATATCCGCATATCCGACATCGTGTATATCAACACCAAGTACTGGGTATGCTGCATGGGATCGTCTATAATACATGTGAAAATTATATCACTTTTTGGCTAATATTAAAAACAAAAAACATATTTGTTTTTGGAATTTTTGATATAGGAAATATTGACAAGTCATATTATTTCTTTCAGGATATAATAATTTGATCATGAACAAAAAAATTAAACTCAATAATTGGCTAACACTAGACAAAATATTATGGTTGTGGAAAAGTACATTACGTAATTGCTAAATAATCTATTTTGTTGTATAATTAAATTAATAAAAATAGAGAAACTAAAAATACTTCAAAAAACCCAGTTTATTAAACAAACAACAACACACTAAGAGAGAGGGTGTTATTATGAAAAAGCAAGAAAAAAGACCTGATACACGAGCGGGCACATCACCGGAAACAGGCCCAGAACAAAAAACAAGACCCGAAGAGAAAAAAAAGAGCATTCTTGTAATTGAAGACTGTCAAACAGACATGACTTTTATAAGAATTGTTCTTAGACATTTAGGATTTAATGCGATTGAAATATCGCATTCAAGTAAGTTTTTTGACACGATGTGGAGAAATGCCGAAGACATCTTTATGATCTTAATGGATGGACACGTACCTGATTTCAATCCTGATTCATCTATCATTCTCCCCTATATCACCAGATTCTATGAACACACTCCGGAAATGTTGCCAATACTTGTTTCAACAACAACTGATAAAGCAGTAAAAGAAAAACACCTGAAAAATGGCTGCTCTTATCACATTGAAAAAGAGAACATTGTTGATGATCTGACAAATTTGATAAATTTCTTATCAGGCAGTAAAAAAGACCCGATTAGACCCGACTAATTCCTTTTTAAAAACAAAAGACCTGTAGTATCCATGCTTTTACAGGTCTTTTTTATTTTTTTAATATTTATTGAATATTTTTCTTATTGACTTACAATTTGATCTTTTTTGTGTTATTCTATACGCACTATAATTCATAAATGTATGAAGACGCTGATTAAGAACATAGATACACAATGCTCGACCGGACAAATAATTACGGTCGAAGGATGGGTTCGCACAATAAGAAATTCAAAAGAATTTTCATTTATAACACTCAATGATGGCTCAAACACAAAGGGAGTTCAGATTGTTATCACAAAAGAACTTAATAATTATGATGAAATAGCAGCGCTTTGTACTGGTGCGTCACTTAAAATTTCAGGTTCTCTTGTTGACTCTCCTGGAAACAAACAAAAATACGAGATTCAAGCACAAGACGTTGTTTTGTATGGAAATGTCGGCGAAGGATATAAGATTCAACCAAAACCAATGACTCTTGATACTCTTCGCGAAATGCCTACTATGCGTGTTCGAACAAACATATTCGGCGCTGTCTTTCGTCTTAGAAACGCAGTCGCCTTTGCAATACATGAATTTTTCCAAAAAAATAATTTTCTTTATGTGCATACCCCTATTATTACAGCTTCTGATACCGAAGGAGCTGGCGAAATGTTTAGAGTAACAACGTTGGATTTAAATAATATTCCGAAGAAAGACGGCGCCGTTGATGTTTCTCAGGATTTTTTCAGCGCGGATACCAAACTTACAGTATCTGGACAACTCAACGTAGAGACTTTTTGTTGTTCTCTTGGAAATGTATATACGTTTGGTCCTTGTTTTCGTGCAGAAAACTCAAACACAACTAGACACCTTGCTGAATTTTGGATGATCGAACCAGAAATCGCATTTGGGGATATTGTTGATGATATGAATCTTGCTGAATCGTTTGTAAAATATATTATTCAATACTGTTTTGATCATAATAGAGAAGATATCGAGTTTTTAACGGAAAAACAAGATCCTGAACTAATGTCTAGATTACAAAACACGTTAGAAAATAAATTTGAACGAATTACATACACGGAGGCAGTAGAAATTCTAACAAAACAAGCAAAAGGAGTTTCTTTTGAATTTCCTGTATCTTGGGGTACCGATCTCGCATCTGAACACGAGAAATATCTCACAGAACAACATTTCAAAAAACCTGTCATAGTAACTGATTATCCAAAAGATATTAAGGCTTTTTATATGAAGCTTAATGCTGATGGAAAAACAGTACGCGCTATGGATGTTCTTTGCCCTGGAATAGGAGAAATCATAGGCGGATCTCAAAGAGAAGAAGTTTATGACAAACTTGTTGATAGAATCAAGTCAATGGGACTTGATCCTCATGAATATGAATGGTATTTGGATCTAAGAAGACATGGAACGATACCACATGCTGGATTTGGACTCGGATTTGAACGTATGATGATGTACATAACAGGCATGGGAAATATACGCGATGTTATTCCGTTCCCCCGCTACCCTCGTCACGCGGAATACTAGAAATAAAAAAATCTCTCAGTGTACTACTAAGAGATTTTTTATTGGCTAAAAATATTTTTGAAGGAGTATTTTTTATTTTAGTTTATTCCCATATTTATCAAGCTCTATAATATTTTTAAAATTCATACCTTCTAATTCTTTTATGTATTTTTCTTTGTCACCAACCACTACATATACTAATTTTTCGGGTTTTATCCATTTTGAAAAGACGTTTTGTAATTCTTCCTTGGTGCATTTTTTAAGGAAATCCATTCTTTGAATTGTATATTGTGGAGATAGTCCATATTGTACAACCTTATTTACTCGTCCAACAAGATCATTGTTCGTTTCAAACATTCTAGAATATGAAAGAAGTATTGAAGACACTGTATTTTTATAATCATTATCTGTGAGTGTATCAGCGTAATTTGAAACTATGTCTTTTATAATTTTAATACTGTCTGCTGTCGCTTCCGTGTGAACTCCTGTTACTATTGAAAAAACACCATCATACAATCCTCCATCAACATTGCTACTTATTCCGTATGTATATCCTTTTTCTTCACGAATAACTTTTGATAATCTATTAATGGAAATGGCGCCGCCAAGCATATAATTTGCAACCAATAAAGGATAAAACTCATTATTAGTCATACGAGGCCCTTCACATCCGATACGAATTTCAGATTGTGCGCTTCCAGGGACATGAACAATATACAAAGTGTCTCCCCTTTCTTTTCCGAATAACACATCTGGAATCACCGGCGCGCGGCCATCGATAGACAAAAGTGCAGTACTTAATTTATCAGCGAACAGTTCTGCATCATAGCCGGCCACAGCTACCGATGCGCCGCGCGCCGTCAGATGATCTTTATAATATTTTCGAACAGAATCGCCTGTTAATTTTGCCAATGACTTCTCTGTACCTGTATAAAGAAATGTCGATGGACTTCCTTCTTCATATAAAGCAATATCAAAAGCATAATCTGCTATTGAATCGTTCGATGAATATATTGAATTAAGTGAAGCAAGGTTCTTTGCACGATATTTTTCAAATGAAGAATCGCTTAATAATGGTTTCTCTAGCATTTCTTTTAGCAAATCTGCTCCATCATCAATAATACGAGAAGGCATGTTGATCCTTATATAAATTGAATCCTCGCCTGTATTACAATTCAATGTAATACCGCGAAGCGCAAGCTCGTCCTCGAATTCTGTCGCTGATTTAATAAGTGTTCCATCTTTAAGCATGTATGATATCAGCTTGGTAGTTCCATTGTTTTCTTTGGTTTCATGAAGAACCCCGAATGGAATACGTATGCACGCAGAAACAACTGGAAGTGTTTTGTTTGAAATATATCCCACCTTCATCTCATTAAGTGTTTCTGAATTGATGGTTGGAATCAACGGCGTAGGAGTATCTCCTGCCTGTGGCTCCTTTGATCTGTCAAACGATGAAACCGATATTTCTTTTTCAAATTCATCTACATCATTTGTTTTTTCTTTCTTTATGTCTTTCTCCGGAGTAAAAACCACCGAATCATCTAAAAACATACGACTTTCATCTTCTGGAGCCATTTGAATACATGCATGATATGAATTACGAATATATTTTTCAAAAACACGCTGTACATCAGTGTCTGTCACTGAAATGGATTTCAATATTTCTTTCTTAAAATACAACGGGTCATTGTAAAACACCATTGAACGAGCAATGTGGTATGCAATTTCGAGATTGCTTTCAAGAGTTTCATAAAATGATGTTTCTAGACGAGCTTTTGTTTTTTGAATATTTAAAAAAGATTGGTTATCAAAAACAAGGTTTTGTATTGTTGATTTAATCGCATTATACACATCCTGTATTTGCGCATCTTCGTGTAAATGAGTAAATATAGATATAAGACTCGCGATCTCTCCTGTGTTATGATATGCGGATACACTTGAACATAATTTCAGCTCCTCAACAAGTTTCTTATAAAGAGGTGAGGATTTTGTGTTTGCTAATATATCTCCGAGCATTTCCAATGAATATCTATCCTTGTGAAATTCTTCTACTGTTGGAAATGCTATTATTAGTTTAGAATTTTGCACGCGAGCATCCCGATAACACATTTTTTTATCGTTTTTTAAAGAAGGAACATAACTATCAGGAGCTGTTACAACAGATCCTGATGGAATATCACAAAAATATTTTTCAACAAGTTTTCTGACAGGTATATTTTTTATATTTCCGTTTATTACTAGTACTGCGTTGTTTGGCCCATACCATTGTTTAAAAAACTTTTTTAAATCTTCTACTGTAGTTTTTACCAAATCCTCCGGCTCTCCTATAGTATCAATATAATATGGATGATCTTCAGGATACACTGCCATATTAATCATTTTCCATTTATAACCATATGGTTGATTGTCGTATCTCTGTCGTTTTTCATTTAAAACAACATTGATTTCATTTGCGAGCGAATCGTGTGTAATAGCATTGAGAAGGTAACCCATACGATCTGACTCAAGCCACAAGACCTTTTCAAGCATGTTTTGAGGAACAATTTCATAATACATTGTTCCATCCTGCCATGTTCCTCCGTTCAACTCCCCACCGTTTTCTTTGATAATTCTAAAAAAATCTCCCTCCTTAATATGTTCTGAGTTCTGAAACATCATATGCTCAAATAAATGAGCAAGACCGGTCTTCCCCTTGGTTTCTCTAGATGCTCCAACATGATACATAACTGCGACCGCTATTGCTGGAATTTTTTCAGAATTACGAAGAACAACCCGCAAACCATTTGGAAGTGTGAATGACTCGATATTAAAAGATATTTTTTCTATATCATTAATCGCTTTTTCTTGATCAAACAACATCATTTTTTATGACAATTCTTCTTCTAATGTTTTTCTTGCTAAATCAGGATTTGCCTTACCTTTTGTTTCTTGCATAACCTTTCCAACAAAAAATTGTATTAATTCTTTTTTACCTTCTTTATAACGTTTTGTCTCGTCTGAATTTCTTTCAATAACAACACGTACGACTCTACGAATTTCTTCCGAATCATCTGTTTGAGTCAGGTCTAGTTTGTCTATTATTACATGAGGGTCGACACCTGTTACAAACATATCTTCTAATACTTTTTGTACTGCTGTACTATTTATCTTGTTTTCAAAAAAGATTGTAATCAATTCCGCAAAATCCTCCGCACTACATTTCATGTCCGAAACAGAACAACCATCACGCGCGCACATACGAAGTAATGTGTTTGCAATAAAACCATATGAAGTTTTTGCAACATATGCTGTTTTTTCTTTTGATGAATCACCTGGAATTATATTTCCATTTTCAGCAAGCCACTCTCGCGTTTCTGATACGACTTTTTCAAAAAAGAATGCCAAATTCTTGTCTTCTACAATACTATCAGCCTGCTCTCTAGAAAGACCATATTCATCAATAAAACGATCTCTCATAAGCCAAGGAAGCTCTACTAATTTAAGTTTCAACGAAGAAAGATCAAATGTATCATCAATAGAAAAGCCATCAGGAAGAACACCTTGTCCTCCTTTAATTATTAGTGGCACGACATCTGGTTCAAGGAAATATCTGTAATCAGCATAAGATTCTTTAGTTCTCATCTCGCGCGTTTCTCCCTTTATATCATTCCAGGTTCTTGTTGCTGATACTGTCGGTACCTCTCCTTTTTCCCAAAGTTCGCTCTGCCTATTAATTTCATACTCTAGTGCTCTTTCAACAGATTTAAAAGAATTAATATTTTTAACTTCGACTTTTGGATATAATTTCGAATCACCTTTTGGTCTTAAAGATATATTTGCGTCACATCGAAGCATACCTTTCTCCATGTCTGCATCAGAAACTCCAAGATATCTAGCAAGCATCCGAAGTTCTTGCAAAAATATTTTTGCTTCATAAGGAGTGGAAAAATCTGGTTTTGTAACAATTTCAAAAAGAGGAGATCCGGCTCTATTAAAATCAAGAGAAATACTTCCATCTGCTTCATATTGAGATTTTGCCGTATCTTCCTCGAGCTGAACTCGTTCTATACGTATGTGTTTTCTATATCCATCTTCTTTGCTTCCTTTCTTGTCGTTTGGAACAAAAAAAGAAATACCTCCTTCTTCTGCGACAGGAATGACATGTTGTGTAATCTGATATCCTTTTGATAAATCTGGATAAAAATAATTCTTTCTATCAAATCTAGAAAAAACGTTTATCTTACACCCAAGTCCAAGACCAATCAGAACAGAAAACTCTACGGCACGTTTATTAATGGCTGGAAGAGTACCAGGATGTCCCATACAAACAGGACACACAAGTGTGTTTGGCTCCTTACCTTCTGCGTCATTATCACAAGAGCAAAACATTTTTGATACTGTTTTTGCCTGTATATGAACCTCAAGCCCTATAATCGTCTCTAATTGCATAAAATAATAAGCAAAATCGGCTTTTATTGTATCATTTCGCTTCTTTTTAAGCTATTGACAAATACGTGCGACAGGTGTATAATTAATGTGATAAAAACCTAAAAAACAACAAAAAACAAAGGAGTTTGAAATGAAGGCGTTAACGTTGTTTGTCATTCTGTTTATGTGTTTTGTCGCACAACAGAGCATTTTCTCTCAAGAAAAGTTCGATTATAACTTAAATTATAATCGAGTCTGGTCCGTTGGCGACACGGTCTGGGCAAATCACGGAGACAGAATTTTCGGGTATCTAGATAAAAATTTATATCTGATACCTGGATCGTCAATATCGTTGTTAAATCTACAGAGGGCAGTAATCATATCGAAGAGAAAAAACGGCGACAGATATGAATATTCTGTAGAATTTGTAAGAAAGAAGGCAGACTTCACAAGTCTTCTTTTAAGAAGTTGCTACGGCGACTATCTGAGGGTAATGACAGCTAGGCCCGCTCAAAACCTAGCGATTATAAACTGGTAGATAAGATAAATTATCAGCAGGTCATAAACGACCTGCTTTTTTATTTACAGAAATACGACTAAAAACAAATCAACCAAAGTCACACGAACTGGATAATGCTTATAATCCTTTGATTGATAAACAAAAAAACCTCGCCAGTAGCGAGATTTTTTTGATTTATAACAATTAATTATCCGTACCTGTTCTCTCATCGTCGTCTGAATTTCTTTTTATAGTACGATTAATAAGCTCTGTTTGTTTGTTTTCAAGTCTTATTACTAAATCTCCCCTTGTTTTAACGTTTTCAATATTTAGCGACTCAATAAAAAGATCTATTGTTGTTTGTTTATTTGTTTTAAGATCTTCTATATTCTTTTCGTTTTCTAAAATAATTTCTTTTGCCTCCTTAAGCTCCTCATCTTCACTTTTTAGTAAGTCTTCTTCTGTAATATTTAATAACTTTAAAGTTTCTTTTTTATCTTTTTCAATTTTATTTATATCATCATCATATTTAGTATTAATTTCAGACATTTCTTTGTCTAGTTGTTTAAGTTGTTCTTTTAATTCTTCAACCTCTTTTTTTAAATCATCTACTGATGGAATGCTGTCAATTCCCTCCATTGTTTTTATTAGATCAGTATATTTCTCATATTTCTTAATATAATCATTGTTGTCTTTGTTTTCTATCCCCATATTGATTTATTTAATTATTAATGGTATATAATATATGATTAAAACTAATTAAATAATAGCACATAAAACAAAGAAAGTCAATGAGGTAAAAATGCCTATAAATCAACAAAATTTCATAAATGTTCTTTTTATAGAAAGATATTCGATAGAAAGAATATTAGAAAAATTTCCTGAATACAAAGAAACCGAGCACTGGCTTGATAAAAACATAATTATAAGCTCAATAACAACGCTTATAAATAAATGGATACTTGAGCTGTCAGATGAAGGGTTTATTCTGTCAAAAGATAAAAGAACAGATTTTTCTATTGATATTAATGAATTTTTTCGCTCTTGTTTGCTTAGAGACTCCTATCTTATTTGGTATTTTGAATTTCTTGAAATATATGCACATCTTGTACTTATCAGAACACCATTAAAAGAAAGAAAAAAACTGCTTCGCGAAGCTCTTGCCAGAACAAGAACAAGTATAATAAATAGGGAGTTAAACAAAAATTTATCTATTCCACAGGATGTTTTTGATAACCCGATTGTTTTTTTTGACTTTTTTAAAACAATATTTCGTTTACAAAAAGACGATCCAAAAAAATACTGGTGTATATCAGAACTTGTCCTTCTTGCGATCGAACGAACGGAGTGGTATCTCGTAAACAATGTTGATAATTATCGTTCGTGGGAACGATTTACATATAAAGATATGTGTATATGGGAGCCATACATGCTCGACCCAAAAAAAACGAACCCTAACTTAAAATTAACTATTACAGAAAAAGAGGAATCAAACGAAACCGAGTCATAAATACTCGGTTTTTTTATTTTCCGAGATAAAGGTTTCTGTTCCTTATGTGCTCTTCGTGAGTTCTGGCATAATATACCACACCTTTTTTATCAGTAAGAAAGAAAAAATAATCGTTTTTTTCAGGAGTTACTGCAGCGCGAATTGCATCAAGTCCGGGATTGCTTATAGGTGTTGGAGGAAGCCCCGGATACTTATATGTGTTATAAGGCGTATCAAGTTTCGTTTCGTTATGAGAAAGACGATCTCTCGTACTGCCAATAATATAATTTGCAGTGGAGTCCATTTGCAATGGCATACCAATCTTCGTTCTGTTGCTTATAATTCCTGCAACATGTTTCATATCTTCAAATTCTTTAACCTCTGACGCTAGAATAGAAGCTATCTTCATGCGAATATATTCATTACCATCGATTGGAAGAATTTCACTATCAATAACTTTCTTTTTGAATGTTGATAGCATCTTATTTACAATAGCCTCTGCTGTAGTATCCGAAAAAACACGGTATGTATCAGGAAACAAAAACCCTTCCAAAGAAGATCCTTCCGGTATCGCATCTAAAAATGAATATTGACGAGACCACTTTTCTATATTTCCGCACTCATTTTTAAATTCCGATGCTCCGACCAGATTTTGTTCGGCAAGATATTCTGCAATCTCGGATATTGTCCATCCTTCAGGAATCACAATTTGTTTCTCTTTGTTTTTTTCAAGTGGTTTATTCAAAATATTGATTAATCCTCTCATACTTATGTTTTTTTTCACATAACGTTCACCAAGTTCGATAGATTCAAAATCATCTCCAATGCTTGCAATACGAAATAAAAAACCACTTAATGGAATTCCAGCACTCTGTATCGTATGCACGATATCTTTTTTACTACCAGATTGTATATCAAGTATAATGACATGGTCATCTTCGGTAAGTGCACGTCGAGTTTCATAAAAAAAATATCCGGCAGACACCAAAACACACAATAAAATTAATCCGCCTGCAATACGATATATCATACAAAAAGCCAATAAAGAAGAGTTGTTACAACAACTCCGAACGCGACTCCAAAAAACACCTGAGGAATAGTATGTCCTGTCTTTTCTTCAAACACAGGATATTCGTACTCTTCTGTATCAGGAAGCTTTTTTATAAAAGAATTAATTACCTTTCCTTGTTCTCCAACATCTGCGCGAAATCCAACGGCATCACGCAAAATAATTAAAGTAAAAAACAAAGAAACTACAAAAATAATGGAGTGTATACCTTCAAATAACGCAACAATAGTGCACACAGAACTCGTAACAGTTGCGTGCGACGATGGCATGCCTCCATATCCTGTAAATGCTTTTGCCCAACTAAATCTGTTTCTCGATAAATCAATTATAGCCTTAAGACATTGTACTAGAATAAAAACAACGATAGGTATAATTAATGGAATATATTCATTCATACGATATTTATATTAATGGTGTTCCTGTCATGCTTTCCGGTTGACGCAACTTCATAATTTTCAAAATTGTCGGAGCAATATCAGCAAGAACTCCGACCGGCTGAACCGTTGATAAATCAGACACTCCTCCGGAAATCATCGTCATATTTTGATATTCTTTTCCTATTATAACCAATGGCACTGGAGATGTGGAGTGTTCTTTTGATATCTCATTTGTCTGAAAATTCAATTTTTGTTCGCAATTACCGTGATCTGCTGTAATAACAACTACTCCACCAACAGAAAGCGCAGTATCTATAAGCTTCCCGAGTTGCCAATCAAGTATTTCAAGTGCTTCTATCGTTGCTTTGAGATTCCCCGTGTGTCCAACCATGTCAGGATTTGCATAATTAACAACAATTAAATCATAATAATTTTTCGCAATCTCTGATATAATTCGATCCGTTAATTGTTCACAACTCATACCAGGTTCATCTGCATACGAAGCGACTTTTGGAGATGGAATAACAACACGATCTTCGCCCAGAAAAACTTCTTCTCTTCCTCCATTAAAAAAGAATGTCACATGAGCGTATTTTTCCGTTTCAGATATACGCAATTGTTTTAATCCTGCGTCACTAATAATTTTTCCAAGCGGATTTGTTATTTCATTTGGTTCAAGTGCTACTATAACAGGCAACCCTTTTTCGTACTCCATCATGGTGACAAACATCAGGTCTTTAAAAAATTCAGGTCTTTCAAAAGACGAAAAAGAAGGAAGTACAAACGCCTTTGTAAGTTGACGCGCGCGGTCGGCTCTAAAATTTATAAAAATAATAGTATCTCCTTCTTGCACTTTTGTTAATGGCTGACCATTTTTATCAGTTATAACTATTGGCGGAATTTGCTCATCAAAAATGTTTTGTGCATAAAAATCCTCAATCGCTTTTTCGGGTGATATGCTCATCTGTTCAGCTTTTCCATACGCAATTGCGTTGTATGCTTTCTCAGTTCTATCCCATCGATTATCTCTATCCATTGCGAAAAACCTACCAGTAACTGTAGCTATGCTTCCTGCACCAACTTCTTTGCATTTCACGCCGACCGCGCGCACGAAGTCAATTCCTGAGTTAAAAGGAGTGTCACGTCCATCAAGAAACATGTGTACAAAAAAATTCTTTAAACCCTTATCAACGCACATATCAATGAGTGCGTTCAGATGATCTGTGTGAGAATGAACTCCTCCGGAACTACAAAGACCCATGATATGAAGAGATCCTCCTTTACGAGCTCGTTCTATCGCGTCAATCAAAACTTTGTTTTCGAAAAATTCTCCAGTTGAAATTAACTTGTTAATACGTGGCAAGCTTTGATATACAATTTCACCAGCACCAATATTAAGATGCCCAACTTCTGAATTTCCAACCTCTCCCCATCTCAAGCCAACATAATCCCCAGACGCTTGTATTGGGATAGACGGATATATTTGAAGTATTTTATTATAATTTGGCATTTCTGCCATAGAAACAGCATTTCCTTCTCCAGGAGGAGCAATCCCAAATCCATCCAAGATACAAAGGACGACTGGTTTTGGACGTACTAATTCTTGTCCGATTTGGTCCATTTTATTTTATTATTGTGTAATTGATAGTTCGTCTTCTATTTCGAGAAAACGATTATATTTACATATACGCTCACCTCTGGACATAGAACCTGTTTTTACATATTCGGCATTAACAGCAACTGCTAAATCCGCAATAAACGTATCTGTAGTTTCTCCGGATCTATGAGATATCATTGTCGCATATCTGTGTTGTTTTGCTAGTAATATTGTTTGCATTGTTTCCGTAACACTTCCTATCTGATTTAATTTTATAAGAATTGCGTTTGCACATCCTTTTTCAATGCCTTTCGCTAAACGCTCTTTGTTTGTAACAAAAAAGTCGTCACCGACAAGCAGTATTTTATCACCAAAAAGTTTAGTAGCCATCGCCCATGCGTCCCAAGCATCTTGATCAACAGGATCTTCTATTGCTTGAAACGGATATTTTTTCATCCATTCCGCATACATGTGCAACATATCTTCGTGTGTCATTATCTTATTATCAAGTTTTATAATATATCTATCTGTTTTTGTATCATAAAACTCTGATGATCCTGTGTCCATGCCAAAAGTAAAGTCCTTTCCTAATTCGTATCCCGCACGTTTTATGGCCTCTGACAAAAACTGTAAAGGTTCTTCGAGAGATGTGAACATACATGCGAAACCACCTTCATTTCCAACGTTTGTTCCTCTATTGTTTTCTTTTAAAATTTTCTCTAGGGAGTGAAAAACCTCTGAGGAGTATCTTACTCTTTCGGCCATTGTTTTCGCACCAACTGGAATAATCCAAAATTCTTGCAAATCAAGATTACTATCAGCATGAGCGCCTCCATTAATTACATTAATAACTGGCATCGGAAGAGTAAATGTATTTCCATAACCGAAATCAAACAATGTACGAAGATATTTATAAAGAGGCATGTTAGATGCATTTGCGGCCGCCGCTGCACACGCCATAGATACACCAAGAATAGCATTTGCTCCTAATACTTCTTTGTTTTTCGTTCCATCTAACCTGATCATTTTTTCATCAATCTCTGCTTGATGTTTAACATTAAAACCGATAAGTGCTTTTTTAATTGTCGTATTAACGTTATTAACAGCTCTTAAAACGCCTTTTCCATTATACCTCTTAGGATCACCATCCCTTAGTTCAAGTGCCTCGTGGACACCAGTAGAAGCCCCAGATGGCACTTCTGCGTGCCCATACGAACCATCAGATAGATATACAGTTACGGCCACTGTGGGGTTCCCTCGAGAATCTAGAATTTCTCGAGCACGTATATCATGAATTGTTTGCATAACTATTTTTTATAAAATTAATTTATATATACTGTATTATAGCAAAAATTCTTGTTTTAATCACAAAAAAACAGCCGACTCTTAATAATAAGAATCGGCTGTCGAAAAGGTGCATCTTTATTCAATGCTCCATATTTCAAGCGCGTTACGGAATCTCATAAAAATTGAGAATACCGATCGCAAAAACATCGGTACTGCCACAAAAAGCGATATTGGGTGAAGCAATACTGAGGATATCCCCGTTGCGTCAGCACTTCCATAATGAAATGCAACAAGTTGGATATAAAACCCAGATATAATCGCTATAGGCAGACTTACGATGCCACGAACGATATGCTGACCAATTTCACGAGCTTTATATTCTGCTTTACAAAGCATTGTGGTGCACCCGTGGGCATCTTGGATCATAATGGTTTTTTTAATGGGTTAGCGCTACGACAGTTTCTTTCTTTGCATAATAATACACATGATATAAAAATATGGCATTATTAAGCTATTTATTTCTATCTAAAATTGTATTTTGATATTTTTCGCTAAAACAAGCGAAAAGGGTGATTTTTTGTCGTAAGAACTTCTCTCTCCGAAGTTCGAATATATCATAGCATATTTTTAGTTTTTTCACAACAACACCTTACCCTCTTAACCTGTTGATAACTTTTAGATTTCCTTTATTTTCAACGTATTTTAGAAGGGCGCCTCCTCCAAGTGATATATATGAGATTTTTTTAGAAATACCCAAAACAGACAAAACCATCAGAGTTTCTCCGCCTCCAACAAGCGAAAAGGCTTTTGATCTTGCCACTGCTCGCGCAAAAGAATAAGTCCCTGATGAGGCATTTTTTTCTTCAAAAAGCCCAAGAGGCCCGTTCCAAATAATAGTTCCGGCAGACACAATAATAGGAAGAATGCGGGAAAGCGTTTTTGGTCCAATATCAACAATATATTCATCTTTTAAAACCTGATCCACAGAGACGGTTCGTGTTCCTCTCTGTATGCGCCTATTTGTTTTTGATACAACGACATCGATCGGAAGTATTAACTTTTTATTCTTTAAAAGCTTTTTTGCTTCATTTTTTGCCTTTTCTTCAATTAATGATAAACCAATATCGTGTCCTTGCGCTGAAAAAAAAGTGTTTGCTACACCACCTCCGACAATAACGTGGTCTGCGATTGATAAAAATCTTTTTATCACTCCGAGTTTGGTTGAAATCTTTGCTCCTCCAACAACACAAACAAGTGGCCGATGAAATCCTCGTAAAACTCGATCAATATTTTTAATCTCGCGTTCAAGAATTGGTCCGGCATATGACGAAAGAAATTTCATAACACCATATGTTGACGCATGCTCCCTGTGACAAGTAGCGAACGCATCATTGATAAAAAAATCTCCAAAACAAGACAAGGCTTTTGCAAACTGTTGATCGTTTTTTTCTTCTTCTTTCCAAAATCGAGTGTTTTGAAGTATTAAAATATCCCCAATCTTAAGCTCATTATATGAAATTATTTTTCCGTATATTTTTCTAGACGTAATCAGAAAAACCTCATCTGATAACTCATTAATATATTTTTTGGTTTTAGTTGATAAACTAAAAAATCGTTTTCTTAATGGAACATCAATGAGACTAATATTATGTGTCTTTTTATTACACAAATATCCTATTCTACGAGCCACGAGACTCATATCAAACATCTTTTTATTATTTGTCGTTGGGCGTCCTACGTGAGCAAGTACAATTGGAATACTTTTCTTTGCAATAAATGTACGAAACGTACTCACTGCACTTTTCAAACGAATATCACTCTCGTCATTTAAAATAAGTTTGCCATTATAAAATGGTATATCTAAATCAGCTCTTATAAGTACTTTCTTATTTTTCCAAGAACGAATCTTTTTCCATGTTTTAATTGGTTTCTGTTTTTTCATAAAAATTATTGAGCATCTTATTTTTCCATTTTATCTTCGATCAGTTTCCTGACAAAATCGGCTTTTGATACAGATTGTTTTTTCGCCTCTCTATCCAAAAACCTCTCGATTTGTGGAGTAATTCTTACTGTAAATTTCACAGATTGTAATGATGTTGGTGGCGCGGCGCAAATATTTAAAATCTCTTCAATTTTATCCGAACAATTATCTTTCGTATATCTTAGAATTTTCGCATATTCAGGAATTTGTTCTTCACTTGAAACAGAATCATGAACAAGAACTACAAGCGGTACGGATCTTTCAACGCACGCACGCGCTATAATATGCAGATTGAAATCTGGATCGTCATATTCGACACACACTCCGTCAGCTCCATAGAAAAAATCTTCCTCATCTAGCGCCACGCCACCTGATCCGTACGGAAGTGTCGAACCGCCATGTCCTGCGATGTTTGTAACAAATTGAACACCTTTCTTTTGAAATTCACTAAGCAAAAACCTTCTCCTATCAGCGTGCTTAGGAGTTGGATTGTCTTTTGCGTATAAAAATATCATCATATGTTATTTTTCTGATGTGATAGTTTCCGCCATATCAATAAGGCGCATACTGTATCCCCACTCGTTGTCGTACCAAACGAACAACTTTAACAAATCACCATCTATAAGTTTTGTTAAAGATAAATCAACAATACTTGAATATGGGTTTTTAATAATATCAGTTGATACAATCGGATCGTTTGTACACTCTATAATTCCTTTGTATCTTTTTGACATCGATTCTTTATTCAATACAGCATGTACTTTTTCTATTGTTGTTTTTTCTGAAAGAACCATCGTTATATCAGAAATCGATCCTACCGGAACAGGAACCCTTAGCGCTGTTCCGTCAAACATTCCTTTGAGTTCAGGAATTGTTTCTGTGACGGCGCGCGCGGCACCTGTTGTCGTAGGTATAATATTGATTGCGGCAGACCGCGCGCGCCTTAAGTCTTTGTGCGGTCCATCAACAAGCGTCTGATCCGCTGTATAAGCGTGTACGGTCGTCATGACAGCCTTTTTAATACCAAACACGCGGTTTATGACCTCCATCACAGGCGCAAGAGAGTTCGTCGTACATGATGCGTTTGAAATTACAACTTCTTTTTTAAATTCACCTTTCTCTGTGTTTACTCCTTGAACAAATGTTTTTATAGAATTTGTTTTGCTTTTTGCGGGAGCGGATATTATAACTCGCTTCGCACCGGCTTTTATATGAAGCGATGCAGAATCATCAGTGAAAAAACCCGTGCATTCTAGGACTAAATCTACTCCCAATTTTTTCCAAGGAAGCTTACTCGGATCTTTTTCCGCATATACTGGTATTTTTGTTTTCCCAACAGTTATGCTCGAAATATCAGATTTTACAGCGCTTCTAAAACGCCCATATACCGAATCATAAGTTAAAAGGTGTGCAAGAGCTGATGGTTGTTGAAGATCGTTTATTCCAACAACTTCAATGTTTTTTCTCTCAAGAGCCGCGCGAAATGCTCCTCGTCCTATACGACCAAATCCATTGATCGCAATCCTTATTTTTTTTGCCATGTATGTTTATTTATATGGCTTTATTGTAGCATATTTTGGTAATAAATTTCACTTTTTTTTAAAAAATGACACAATATAAAAAAAGAAGTACAATATATATGTAATAAAATACAATATTGAGAAAGGAAATATATGAAATTTATATTAAGAATTATATTGAATGGCGCAGCATTATTGCTTGTATCTTATATATACCCGGCACTGCAAATTCACGGAGATACGAAGGCGATTCTAATATCTCTGCTTATTTTCGGTATTGCCAACACTATTATAAAACCAATTGCAAAAGCGCTCTCCGTTCCTTTGAAAATCATCACGTTGGGACTGGCGACGATATTTATCAATATAGCGATAAATATATTATTGTTTTGGGGCGCGACGAAATATGCGACAGCCGTTTCAATAAACGGCGGAACGAAAGAACTAATCATCGCCGCACTCATATACGGAATCATCACGTGGGTTATACAGAAAGTGTTGTAAGTAATTAATAAAATAAAAAAAGGTCATCCATGTTTTGGATAACCTTTTTGTTTAATATGTAATTTTTAAAATGCTCTAAAATGCATAAAACTTAGAATAATCAGACAACCATAGCTCGTCCCCCACAATGCTGAATTCGGGCATATTAAAGAAAGCGCCGCCAAAACAAGTAGACTCATCTCCAGCACAGTCGATCTTTAAATTGTTATATTTATAAATATTTTTATAGTGTGCGATGAGTATTATCGCAGTCTCAAATATTCCTAGTCTTAACTCATTATCTGTCAATTGTCCCGAAATAACGAGAATATCATTTCCTTTTTGTGCATCGGCGTTTTTTTTAAGCCCTGAAATTTTCTCTTTTGATTCACGAAGATTTTCTGTATCGATGATGATTTTGTTACGAAATTTGCCATTTCTGCTATTTGAAAGTGCACGAAGAACCTTCTCGCACGCTTCATAATAATTTTTTCCGAAAAGTTGCCATTTTGGAATTGCGAAACATCTTCCCGCTCCTATGGAAATCAGGTTTGTCGCAATATCTTCATCGAAAACCTTTTCACCGAGCTCATCTGGAAACAGATTTTTCAAAATTCGCACCTGTTCAACAACAGACATCGGTTTGATGAATTCATAGTTAGATTTTGAGTTTTCCATGACCTTCTCCTTATTTTTTGTTTTTTGTTTATATTTTTATCATTAAATGATAGCACACGGAGACAATTCTGTCAAGGTTTTATACACATGAATACAAAAAAACAGCTTATTTCAGCTGGTTTTATAAAAAAATCCCCTTGCCTGTTTAATACAAGCAAGGGGTGTTTATTAATCAGATAGAACGTTTTTATGAATAGGTATCAATTCGTCGATCTTCTTTGAAATTTCCGAAATCTTCTTTAAGGCAAGTTTTTGTAAATCGCTTCCTGATAAAGATTGGTTGTAAACCCACACCCATTCATCAAATGTTAATTTTTCAAAAAACTCTTTTGAAAGTTCTTCATAATGAGTGACAACAGCTAGCCCAAACCCGAGTTTTTCTACTGATTCACCAAATGATATCTTTCTCATAATTTTCTTCTTCTTTTTTGTCTGTTTATTTACTTATTTGTTTTTATCGTAAAATGATAACATGTGTAAAAGATTTTGTCAACACAACTTATGAGAACACAAAAACAGCCTATTTAAGCTGATTTTATAAAAAAATCCCCTTGCCTGTTTAATACAAGCAAGGGGTTTATATTATACTTCAATGAATTCAGACATCTTCTGGAGAACGAGTTCTTTCAAATCGCTTCCGTATGAATAGTCATTGTAAACAGACATCCATTCATGAAATGTATTATCAAACTCTAACATTTTCTGAATTGCGAGACTTTTTAATTCACTTCCTAATTGGGAATTTTTGTAAACATACTTCCACTCGTCAAACGTCTTTGCAAGCATAATCTTCTCTAAAGCAAGTTTTTTAAGCTCACCCATACTTTTAAACTCGATTATGAATGAGGAATTGTTATAAACAAATACCCATGCGTCAATCGTTTCTGCAATCTCTGATATTTTTTCAATAACAGGCCTCTTAAACATACTTATTTCTGGCGTGTTATTATAAACAAATATACACTCATGAGGGGTCTTTGCAAGTTCTAACATTTTTTGAAGAACAAGTCTTCTAAACTCATCTCCGGATGAAATGTTTTTGAGAATATACACACATTCGTCAAACGTTTTTGCAAGACCTAACATCTTCTCTTCTAATACGAGTTTTTTCAAATCGCTTCCGGATAGAGCATTTTCGTAAATTGTTTTCCATTCTTTAAATGTCTGTCTTTCAAAAAACTCTTTTGTAAGTTTTTTGTAACAAATGACAACAGCTGGCCCAAAACCAATTTTTCCTACTAATTCATCAAATGACATCTTTTCCATGATTTTCTCCTTATTTTTTGTTTTTGTTTGTTTATGTTTTTATCATTAAATAATAGCACATAAGGACAGTCCTGTCAAGGTTTTTGTGTATACAAATACAAAAAACAGCTTATTTCAGCTGGTTTTATAAAAAAATCCCCTTGCCTGTTTAATACAAGCAAGGGGTGTTAAATTTTGAAACTTATTAGACCTGAACGAATTCGCCCATTTTTTGAAGAGCGAGTTTTTGAGGCTCGCTTTCGGATGGAGAATATTCGTAAACTGCCTTCCATTCATCAAGTGTTTCTGCAAGCTCTAACATTTTTTGAATAACGAGTTTTTGAGACTCGCTTTCGGATGGAGAGCATCCGCAAAGCATCTCCCATTCATAAAAATGCTTTGCTGTCTCTGACATTTTTTGAATAGCGAGTTTTTGAAGCTCACTTTCGGATGGAGAGTAGAAGTAAACAATCCACAATTCACCAAATGTCTTTGCAACTTCTGACATTTTTTGAACAGCAAGTTTTCGAAGCTCACTTTCGGATGGAGAGTTTTCGTAACCCACCTTCCACTCATCAAATGTGTTTGCAACTTCTGATATCTTCTGAATAGCGAGTTTTTGAGACTCGCTTTCGGATGGAGATTTTTTGTAAACCAACATCCATTCATCAAATGTCTTTGCAACTTCTGACATTTTTTGAATAGCGAGTTTTTGAAGTTCACTTTCGGATGGAAAGTTTTCGTAAACTACCTTCCACTCATCAAATGTTTTTGTAAATTCTGACATTTTTTGAATAGCGAGTTTTTCAAGATCGCTTCCTGATGTAGTAAATTTGTAAACCCGCATCCATTCATCAAACGTTTTTGCAATAAAAAACATTTTTTTGAGAGCGAGACTGCTTATTAAATCAATTTCTTCTGAAGTGAGGCAGATATGGTCATAACGGTCATCTGGATCGATGTAAACTTTTTCCCACTCATCAAACGTCTCCGCGGTTTCTAACTTTTTTTTGAAAACAAGACTATTTAAATCAACTTCTTCTGAAGTGAGGAAGGTATGGTGATCATCTGAGTAATCTTGATCGATGTAAACTTTTTCCCACTCATCAAATGTTTTTTTAAATTCCGAAATTTTTCGGAGAACGATTTTTTGTAAATCGCTTCCTGATGTAGTAAATTCGTAAACCTGCATCCACTCATCAAAAGTCATGTTTTCAAAAAACTCTTTAGGAATTTTTTCGTAGAATGCGGCAACAACTCTTCCTAAACCGATTTTTTCTATCAGTTCCTCAAATTCAAATATTAACTTTTCCATAATTCTCTCCTTTTCTCATTTGTTTTATTTTAGTTTTTATCATAGAATGATAACACACGGAGACAATCCTGTCAAGGTTTTGTACACACGAATACAAAAAAACAGCCTATTTCAGCTGATTTTGTGTGTTTGATATCAATTATCAAGAAGCGAACCAGTTCGGATCTATTGGTTTTTTGTAAAAAAGCTTATTGCGAAGCCAGTATATGATTTCGCATATAATAATACATACGATTATGAGAAGTGTAGCGAACTGCATTACGGATGTAAGCGCTATTATATATTCCCCTGCATACACACCGGCCACACCTATTAATACCCCAAGAAAACCATAAAAAATATTCAAAATATATAGCGCTACTATTATTATGCCAAGAGTTATAAGTCCTGTTCGTGCATTTTTGAAATCCTGTCCGGAAGGAGAAAGGTGCGCGCCTATCGAGAATGACAAATAAAAAAACAAATATGTTTGCCAGTGAGAGAAATCAATTGATAGTACAACATTCCACAAAGCCTCCCCGCTTTTCAAAAAACCATATATGATACCTTGATACCACGATGTAATATCATTAACATTCAAAACAACAAGATGCGCTTCAGGAATAAGCCACTTGGAAGAAAACCATAGTACGAGAGCTCCGCCAACTAACGGCATGAGTCCGATAATCATACTTGAAAGAGGATTTTTTGGACTAACATGAGAGACGTATCCTAGACGATAAGAACCGTCTTCTTGTTTTTCCGGTTTAAAAAAAGCTATTTTCTCAACTTTTGTAAGAGTTAGAAAGCATCCAAGAAGATGAGAAAGCTCATGTATTGTTGTACCAACCCACAACAAAAGTATCGAACCCTTAAAACCAAGCACCCTTACAGATCTCTTGCTTAGCGCTTTTGAAAATATATAAAGAATAATAAGCGAAACAACAAATGGAAGCGCGCTTGATAAAAACAAATTGATCATAACAAAAAATGAAAATTATAGAGAACCATCATCCCTCTTCTCTTTTAGATAAACGGAGGTGTCTTCGATGAGGTCTATAAGCACTTTGAAAGGAAGTTCTATAAACCAATCAAGAAGAACAACAAATATATTTATATTCGCAAGTCCTGTTGAAAGCCATCTTCCTGATTTGATAATTGGTACAGAAAAGAAATCTAGTATGACAGTAAATATATTTTCTTTTCTCTCCACGAAAACGAGATCTTGCACAGTTCTCCTGATACGTACACCAAAAAAAGAAACAAGTGAGAGAAAAAACAAAAACATAATTATACTGGCTATATTAAAATGAAGGCCGACAAGCGATGATATTAAAATATAAAACACACCCAAAAATATAACCACATACGAACTCTTAATAAGAAATGAATTTAATGGATGATGTTTCTTCTTAAACGCAACCTCAAAATTAAGATGCTTGGTCGTACTTTCTTTATCAACTATCTCATTCGCCGCATCCACAACTAGATCGAGATTATCGTTTCTCGGATATCTCATCAAAACAATCATAAGAAACAAAAGAACCGGCGGAAACAAAACATTAATTCCTATTGCAAAAAGATGGAGTTGTTTTTCAATGAGAATGTCATATGGCACCTCAAGTGCAACAGCGATGACCATCTTCGTAATAAACATATAAATAATTGCACGTGTCGCAAGCTTGCGAAGACGTGCGCGAGCGTTCGAGTATCTGATCACATATGCGTTGCGAATCGCTAAATTAAATGCTTTTTTATCAGAAATAAGCTGAAGTGCGGCGGCCGGGCCCTGTGTATTCAAAACCGAGTCGCGAACCGCAAGCATAGGTACGGCAAATCTTTTTACAACTTTAAAAAGTTTTTGGGAAAGTTTATATGAGTTAATTATCTTTAAAATATGAGATATTGCACTAAATCTCTGAGCAACATCGAGAATAAGCACTTCATCTGCGTTTTGCCAATCAGGAAAATACAATTTCAAAAGCTCATAAGAAAGCATTCCTTTGTCAGAACTTACGAATACTCTGTAACAAGCTAGGTATAATTGTACGTCGCGATCGCTCTCCGCGATCTCGATGTTTTTATAAGTAATACGAGGACGCAAGAAATCAAATGCAGCAGATACGAGCGCACGCTCGCGCACACCAGGAATAAGCAACTCCTCTATCTCACACGCCGCAATATCCAGAAGCCCCATAAGCAACTCGTCTGTTTCTTGTTGTTTATTGTATTCAGTGAGATGTGCCAAAAGCATGAAGTATTTATCTATAACATGTTTAATCTCATCAATAAGCTTCTCAGGAATATAATCATTTGGCATGTACCCTGCTCGAATAAGCTCCTTCACTAGTGACTCTGCAATCATGTAGTGATCTTTGTGTGTCAAAACTCTTCGTCTTAATATTCGAAGTATCGCGTACTTATGAAGAAGTTTCTCATCTTTTGCATCTACTGAGTTTCGAATTTTTTCGTATACGAAAGCCAGCTTTCCAATGATATTGCTTACATGGACACGTGGCCCATCTATCATAGAAAGATCTGCGGTCTCCTCATATCCTTTTAGAAGACCCAATACTTCCTCGCGAATCGTATTATTTCCTATTGTCATAATGGCTAAAGAGTAACAAAAAAATGCACTTTTGTAAATACCCGTACTTTAATTAACGTTTTTTACCTAGTTTTAGATAAAATATAGCTCTTTAAAAAATTAAAAGCTTTCTTTTATAATATGTACAATCTTCTCCATATGCGCCGCACGCGATCCTTTTACAAGACAAAAAGCTCTTTCCGGATATTTCCAAGGAAGTTTTTTCATACACTCATCGGTTGTCGCGTACCATTCAAGCATGTTATTGTATTTATCTTTTTTTAAAATATCATAAACTGGCCTGATTTTTTCACCAACGAGAAATATGTAATTGATAGAACTTTTTATTAAAAAATCACTTATTTTTGTAATCGCATTTTTTATTGCATCATCACTTAATTCAAACAAATCTCCCAGAATTAATACTTTGTTAACGTGCGTAGTCGCATCAAGAAGAGTTAGTGCTGAAATAGTTGATTCTGTTGATGCATTATATGTTTCGTCAATAATATATCCATTTTTAATTGATGGAAGTATGTTTCCCCTTCCATGCATCACAGATAGGTGTTCAGCTTTTCTTATAATATCAAGTAGTGGTACATCACATACGCGTGCGGCGCATATAGCCCCGAGAAGTGAATATACCTGCCCTGAACTTAATAATTGCCGCACTCTAAAAGGAATAGTATTTCCTTTATAATCAATTTTTACAGTTGTTGAAAATGGATCAAAATCGTAATCAAAACCAATCAGACGAACATCGCTTCCATCAAGTCTCCCATAAGTATATATCTGATTAGGAATGTCTATCTCTTTATAATCAATATGATCGACGCCAAATATAACAGCCCCGTTTCTATCTGTCATTTTCGCAAGCGTCATTTTTTCATCAAATAAAGCATTTTTATTTTTGTATGCTGCGCTATGAGCATCTGTTATGGCTGTAATAATAGACAAAAACGGTTTTACTATATTACAAAGATACTTTATATCACCAGGTTTATCGGAACCATATTCTAATATCAGATATGATGGATATGGTAATGGAAAAACAAGAAACAAAAAACATCTAAAAAAATCTCCAAACAATCCAAACTTATGAGATCTCGGAGAAATTATTGTACGCGGAAGACCAAATTCGTTATTGTAATTACCAAAAGAAACACACACATTTCTCGTGTCTTTTAAAAAATGATATAAATATTCTTTTACGGATGTTTTCCCTACAGACCCGGTCACGCCTATGATAATAGGAGAATATTTTTTAATAATTAAACGAGAGATGACACGAAGCAAGTTTTTAATTATATACCCCATATATTAATATGAGATTTGATAATATTGAAAAAGTTGTTTTGCAATTGTTCCAAAAAGAGGTGCCGCGGTGCTCTCTGCAAATTTTCCATTTTTTGGTTTACTTAAATAAGTAACCATAACGAAACGAGGATTTTCAACTGGTCCAAATCCTACGAACGTATGATTAAATTGATTTTCATAATACTTTCCAGTATATGGATTTGTAATTTGAGCGGTTCCTGTTTTTCCTGCTATATTATATCCTTCTACACCAGCTCTTTTTCCATAGCCAGACTTGATTACGGATACCATCATTGCTGATACTGTTGTCGCCGTTTCAGGAGATAATATCTGACGGACAACTTCCGGTTCTGTTTTTGTGCTTGTTAAATCATTATGAAGTGTTTCTTCGATAATATATGGTTTCATAAGTGCACCACCGTTTGCAAGCACTCCGAACGCAGCAACAAGCTGAAGAGGAGTAACCGTTATACCTTGTCCGAACGAAGCTGTCGCCGTATATAAGAAATGATTTTTTCCTAATGATTTTATGTTTCCAGACGCTTCGGTATTAAGCGGAATACCCGTAAGTGAGCCGAAACCGAAGTTTTCTATATATTCACGAAATTTCTTTCTATCAACTTGTTGTGCGGCAAAAATAGCGCCGGTATTTAGAGATTTCTCGAGCACCTCTGTCATTGTTTGAATTCCATGACCAAGTCCATCTGAATTTTTTATTTTATATTCTTCAATCTCGAAAACACCAGTATCATTATATGTTGTTGTCGGTGTTATTTTTTTCTCATTAAGAGCAATTGACATTGTAATTGGTTTAAAAACAGAGCCTGGCTCATAAGCATTATGAATAGTGATGTTATTATATGCACTAGCATCACTTACTTCCGCGTAATTGTTAGGATCAAAGTCCGGATAACTACACATGGCTCTGATGGCACCTGTTTTAGGATCCATGATGATCACCGCTCCGTTTTCTGCTGAGTTTGCCTCAACAGCCTCTTTTAGACTCTTGCAAGACATTTCCTGAATGAACTTGTCTATTGTAAGCACGAAGCTTTCTCCGTTTACAGCTTGCTCTATCTCGTTTTTTGCAACACCAATTACATTTCCACGCCCATCATATTCCGCAGTTACATGTCCTTTTATACCTGCGAGCGCGTCATTGTTATATCCTTCAAGCCCATACATTCCAACACGCTCCTTGTCTTTCCATCCAACAAATCCTAGTATAGCGCTCGCAAAAGAATTATTCGGATAATATCTACCTGTTTCTTTACCAATATATATTCCCTTGAGATTCAGTTTCTTTACATCTTCCACAATATTTTTATCTATCTTGCGAGCAATATGTTCATATTTGTCGTTTTCTTTCGAAAGCTTAGCAATAAGCGCCTCTTTCCCACTAGAATCAAAGCCAAGTTTATCTGCAAGTACTGTTGCAGTAACATATGGATTATCCACCTCTTCTGGTACAGCATAAATTACATCAAACTCCTTGTTTGTTGCTAATGGCTGTAGTTGTCCTCCGTGTTCTTTGTCTCGTAAAAAAATTTCTCCGCGAGCCGGTATCAGATCTCTATTGACAAGGCGTTGTAGCATTGCACGATCTTCGTATTTCTCCGATTTTATAACTTGTAAAATAAATAGTTTTCCGACAACAAGCATCCCAAAAATAAAAAACGGCACAATGAGAAAATTAATTCTCATTGTGTGTATGTCTTTCCTTTGAATATGGTACCCTCCTCCCATATTATTCTTCTATTTATTATCTGTTTAATGCAAACGATCGATCAAGCCTTATATATTCTACTGAATCAACTTTGACCATATCGAGTCGTGTTGTCAATTTATTAATACGATCAGATGATTGGAGTTCTGATATAAAAAGCTGTTTCTCTCTATTGTCTTGACGAGCGGTTTTAATTTGTTTTTGAATCTCTCCGACTTCAAAACCCCTCATACTGATATTATTCACTATTGCAATATACATTACCAATAGACACACCACAAGACCCGAAACAATCTTGGTACAAACAGGTGTGTTGCGTCTTACATATAGAGATATTTTTTGATGCATGGTGTTTTTGTTTTATATTTTTCTAATGGCTCTTACGATTGCGCTTCGTGCACGGGGATTTATACGCGCTTCGTCACGTGTGCAGCGAAGTGCTTTCTTGTACACAAGCTCGTATTTGCCAGATGTGTTCGCGAGTATGTCTTTGAATATATGCTTAACAATTCTGTCTTCTCCTGAGTGAAACGTGATTATCACGAGTCTACCATCAGAAGCAAGCATATTTGTAAATCTTGATATAGCAGTTTTTATATTTTCATATTCCTTGTTTACAAATATTCGAAGCGCTTGGAAGGTCTTTGTGGCAGGATGTGTTTTATGATAAGAAGTTGGTCTACCATCTTTTCCGATCCTCACTCTAAGCGCCCCACACACAACACGAGCAAATTCCGCTGAAGATATAATAGAATTTTTCTTTCTGTGTTCTACTATATATTTTGCTATGGAACGAGATCTTCTCTCATCTCCATAAAAAAAGAAAATATCAGCAAGTTCTTTTTCGGTATAACGATTTATAACCTCCTCGGCTGTTTCATTGTCTGAAGAAGTATCAAACCTCATATCAAAAGACTGTTCATCATAGAATCCGAAGCCCCTTCCTTGCATATCAATTTGTACAGAGGAGAAACCGAGATCGAGAAGCACTCCGTCGATATATTCAATTGAATGGCTATGAAGATATCCCGGTGCATCAGCATAATTGCAATGCACTATATGTGTCTCGGTCTTTGGAAAACGAACAGAAAGAAACTTACTTGCTTCGCTAACAGCGTTCACATCCCAATCAAAACCAAATAATTTTCCTTTTTTATTTAATAATTCCGCAATCAATGCGCTATGGCCACCATATCCAACGGTTCCATCAACGTATATACCATTTGGTTTTATATTAAGTGATTCAATCACTTCTTTCGGCATGACTGGTATGTGTTTGTTTTGTGTAATGTGCATACATTCAGAATATAGTCACGAAACCTGATATTGAAAGTTGTTTATTAACCCATCAATACCATGCGCCCTGATTATATACCTAGATCTACGATGCTTTCGGCAATTTTTGTACTTTGTTTTTCATTCTTTGAATTATATATGCGCCACGCATCCTCGTCCCATACTTCTAACCTATTAAATAGGCCTGTTACAATTACCTTCTTTTTTAATTTTGCGAAAGTTCTTAAATATTCAGGAACAGTTATGCGACCCTGTGTATCAAGGTCCACATCCATCGCCCCTGCTAGCATGAAGCGCGCAAAAGCACGATTATGAGCCTGTGCTATTGGAAGTGCCGCGAGACGTTCAGCGAGAAGCTTCCACTGAGATTTTGAATAAATAAACAATGAATCGTCTAACCCTCTTGTAATAACAGCACCATCTTTAAAAGCAGCACGAAACTTGGTTGGGAGTGCAATCCTTCCTTTTTCATCTAGTGTATGTTGATACTCTCCTATAAACATTGGATAATTATATTACTTTTCCACTTTCTACCACTTTCTGCCACTTCATTGTTATAATAAACCACAGTACTTATTAACACAATTCACAGGGTGTTAATAATTATTTGTCCACAACGTAGTTCTTGGCTACATTGAGAGAAGAAAACAAACAAAAAAACCCTGCATTATCTGTGGACAGAGTCTTTCATTATTTAAACACTCTTATAAAAATCGTGCTTATTAAAACATATATATTCTATGTAATTACCTCTTTATATTCGTGATTAATTATATATTTTTGCCATTTTAACGAATCAAAAGAAGTATTTTCATTCATACAAGCAATAGGCACTTTTAGAGCATATCCTAGAATGTTTACAACAGTAAAAATCATTCTTTGAAGAGTAAGGCTTGTTACATTTTCTTTTTTTGTAACAACAATACCCCGAATAGATTTGGTATTCGGTACAATTTCGCTTATTTTAGAGACCAGTTGATCGGCGTGGTTGTATTCCAAAGCATATTCTACGGCCTGCGTCTCATTAAATTGTTCATCTTTAATAGAGAGAATAATTTTTTTATTCTCAAAGAATACGTGTAAAAACATTATATTAAAATATTTTCTGTTGTAAATCGGAAGATGTGTCTTGGGTAATAGGCTGGGCTTCTTGTATTATGTCTTCTTGTCCATCGACTAATGCCTCTAAATCCTGCATATCTTCATCGTTTTCCACTTCTGTGACGCTGCTTTTGTCCTTGAGTATTGTGCGTTTCTTCTTCGCTAATTTCGACCATTCTTCTGCTATAACATTGATGTTCTGTGGATTATTTCTATCAAAAAGAACAATCGTATCCCCCTGAAGTACGTTCATAATAAATTTATCTTTCACCTCTGTTCTCAGTCTAAATTCAGAAGGTGTGAAGTATGTATAATTGATCTGAATTGAGTATATTGTGTTGAAATGATTAATAATATCCTTCACCTCATCCTGACCCAAATTACCAACCAAAATCATATCTGTGGTGGTTTCGTCTTTTCGATCAACAAAAGCGCCTGTAAGAACACATAAATCAAGCCTATCAACATAATTTTGAAGCACCTCAATCGCTTCTTTTGCCACTGACGAGCTTGTTTTTGAAATAAGAGCTGAGAGCTCGTTAAATATTGAGCTACTTCTATTAAGATAAAAATACTTCTTCTTATCGTGTTCCGTGAAACGAAGTATTCCTATATTACTAAGATTCTCGAGCTCTCTTCGAACAGAATTAATCTGCTCATCAACTCTACGAGTAAGTTCACGCACATAAAACTGAGACTCTTTGTTAGAGAAGAAGAGTAAGAGAAGTTTTGCTCTTGTTCTTGAGCCAAATAATCTATCTAGCATATTTCCTTATTTTCTGTTTTCTAGTATACTATGTACACACATAAAAGCAACTATTTTTTTAGCCTATTATGCAGTTCCAAAACTGGATAAGTTCATCTGCTGAACGAAGAAACACAAGTTCTATCGAACACCATTTGTTCGGTGGTGGTGCAAACGGAACGATACATCTCGTGGCGTTTTTTGATTATGGAGAATACTCCCCTTTTATAAAAAAGCATCTTGCCGAAATAAACAAATCAATCACGCTTCATTTTGCGGAGTTTTCTCACATCGAAAACCTTGAGGAGCGCCTTGAACAAACACTTAAAAAAATAAATGTTGTTATTCCTGCCCTATTCAGTGAATACGGTACATCGTGGTCTCGTCATATAAATGCAATTATTATCGCGTACGATCTATCAGAAATTATAATTGCGCACGTCGGATCATTGTCGGCGTTTCTTATTCGAGGATCGTCAATAACTCCAATCACAGGAGCCACCGAAACAGCACAACCACTTAAATTATTTTCTCACCTTACGGCAGGAAATATAACACAAAAAGATCATATATTTTTAAGCACCAAGGCCGTCTTCGATCACGTTTCGCTTGAAAATATACGTCAGGCAATTTCTCGTTCTCCTGACGCAATTCTTGCTATCAGGCACTATCTTGAACCACATGTACACGATATTAATTTTGCATGTGCGCACATTAACCTTTCGATCAATAACGAGAGTGATTCAGATGAGTTCGCGGTGCCACATACCAAATCAACAGACACAGAATCGAAAGAATTCACAGAACAAGAAGATAATACTGGAATATATGAATTAATATCTCCTGAAAACGAAGTCCAAAATAACTACAAAAAAAATGACGAGACGACCGAATTAATTACGAAAAAAACTGAAGAAACAACTATTAATGATAATAGCACGGACAATACACGAGATTTTGATGATGAGTTCGAAAGATCATATTCACGTCCCGAACGACGCGGACCTTCTTATTTCTCAATATTATTAGCACGAGCCAAATCCTTAATACAAAAGCCGAGCGCTTCCAGATACAAAGAAAACAGAAACCGTACCACCACATCATTTTCTCAAGCCCGCAAACACAGCTCAGAGTCAATCGACATAAAAGCAATCCTTATAAAAGGGTTTATGGCTATTGTCGGGGGTATTGGAATGATTTTTTTAATGATTATCGGACGTCCGAAAGCATTTGCAAAGTTTGATCAAATAGTTTCAAAACAACTCTCTTACTTCTATTCTCTAAGACGTGTAGAAAAAATTATACTAATCTTTGCTCTTATTATATTCCTAGTTACGACCAACAGTCTCGTGCTTATAGGCCAGAATAAAATAAGTTTTGAAAGCACAGGCACTATGAGCGAAACATATTCTGATGTTGAGAACAAGCTCATGAGCGCGGAAGCTTCTCTTATTTATAATGATTATTACAACGCTCTTATCTTCCTAGACTCTGCCGCAGGAACACTTTCTTCTATTCGTCCATCGACGAAAACCAGCGAGGGCAAACATCAGGAATATACGAACCGCCTAAATGCCGCGTATGCAAAAGCTCGTCAGATCACATCTATAGACACTCCTCAACTCGTTGTTGATCTTGAAAAACAATATCCTGCAATCCAAGGAATAGATCATATTGTAATTACCGATACGAATGAACTTCTTGCGTTCGACACTACAAAGAACGAATTTTATGATGTTATAACAAACGAAGGAAAATCAACAGCATATACAACCAATGGAATTGGAACAATATCTGATATAACACAGGACAAGACAGATGCTATTATTTTGACTTCTGATAAATCACTATACACGATAAGTAAGAATGACAAAAAAATACAACCGGCCAAGATCAATCTTCATGGAGACGCGACCAGATTAATATCAGCGACGATATTCGGAGATAATCTTTATTTACTTGATAATGCAATAGGACAAATATATAAACACACGAAACTTGCAAGCAGATATGGAAACGCCATAAGATGGGTACAAGTTGACTCAACGAAGATCCGCGAAGCGACAACTCTCGGTGTTGATGGTAGTATTTATACTCTTTCATCAGCCGGAGACTTCACTGCGTTTTTTAAAGGCGAAGAAAAAGGATCGTTGCCGCTTCGCGTCTCCCCTCCTGTCACAAGCGCGTCCAAACTTTTCGTAATGCCTGATGACGATATTATTTACATAAAAGACGGTGACCGCGTACTCAAGATGAATAAGAGTGGCGGACTTATCACTCAATACCAATTTCCTTCTCTGAAAGGTATTCAATCCATCGATATAAGCAAAGACGGAACAACGATGTTTATCGCCCACAATAAACAGATATACCGAGTTCCGTTGAAATAACTTACAAATCACACAATACAAAAAACGGGATGCAATCCCGTTTTTTCGTATAAAAGTCTAGAAAGACTTATTTCAATGTAGCTTTTCCACCTGCTTCCTCAATAGCAGCTTTTGCCTTATCAGCATCTTCCTTTGGAATCGCCTTCAAGATAATGCTTGGAGCACCATCCACGAGATCTTTCGCCTCTTTAAGACCGAGATTAGTGAGTTGTTTCACCGCCTTAATCATACCGATCTTATTGGCACCTGCATCAGTGAGCTCAATATCAAAGTTTGACTTTGTCTCCTCTGCTGGAGCGGCGCCTGCTGCGCCTGCAACAGCCACAGGAGCGGCCGCTGACACACCAAATTTTTCTTCCAATACTTTCACGAGGTCAGCGAGTTCCATCACGCTCATTTTCTCAATCTGTTCAACAAGCGATTTGAATTGTGCTGGCACCTCTACATTCTTATTTTCTTCCATATAAAATCTATTACTCTAATATACTTAGTTAGATGCGGAACGAGACTCTCTGATTGCATTGAGAGTACGAACGAATCCGGATACCGGATTGTATATAGTACCAACGAGTTTTGCGAGAAGCTCCGGACGCGAAAGAAGATTTGCTAATTTCAGTGTTTCTTCTTTTGAAAGAATCACTCCATCCATAATTCCGAATTGTATTTCAAAAGAATCTTTTTTCGGACCGAAATTCTTCGTGGTTTTCGGCGCTGTAACCTCGTCCTGTGACGTAGCTACAATAATATTATCGTTTAGAGCATCAACAATTGATGTATCAAGTCCAAGTTCAACAAGCACCTTCTTAAGAAGTGTCTTCTTGATACTTTGAACAGCACCACCCTGTGATTTGATCTCATCACGAAATTTCCAGTTATCAGCAACGGTAAGTTTAGTGTTTGTTGCGACAACACTCGTTTTGGCTTCTTTGATCTTTGCAATCAAATTCTGAACCTCATTCTCTTTTTTCAGTTTCAACTTTGGCATAATTTCCTTAGTTTATTGTTTCAAAAACAAAAAAATCGTATCTGTACCATAGACACGATTCCTTTTAAAACAGGAACGAAACTACCTCGGCAGGGTGTTTTCCTAGGAAAACAATTACGCCTTTTATGGCTCCCTACGGTCTATGGTAACGGGAGAATTATATGCTTTTGGTAAGAATGTGTCAATATT